>DATDBH010000021.1:0-73194 GCA_036524985.1 Microlunatus sp.
AGGTCCGAACCCGCCCGCGAGCTCGTCGTCCGAAGGGGCAGCGCTCAGGTGCCGTAGTCACGCGTCGTCGTCGATGACGCAAGGCCGGTGGCCTGCTTGACCCCCAGCGAGGTCGGCAACGATGTACGGCACGCCGTGAGCCGGGCGCATCACACTCGGCGGTGCGCCAGGGCGAACGGCACCATTCCTCCGACGTGCCGCCATGATCTACATCGACGGTGAGCTCGCCGGGACTCGTGCTCCGTCTCCGGACCGGGTCAGCAGACCGAGGATGACGATGCAGACGCTGACCACGAGGCCGATGATCGCGCCCTCCAGGCCGGCGACCAGGGCCAGGACGGCGCCGACCAGGTTGATCGCACCGACGGCGAGCACGGCCGGGCGGCCCCACCCGGCGTGGCGCAGGAGGCCGAGCGCGCTGACGATCCCGACCACACCGAGCAGACTGATCAGCCAGTTCAGGACAGACGGCAGGCCGGCGCCACCGTTATCGACGGCGAACGGCAGATTCATCAAGGACATCAGGATCGTGGCGGTCGCGGCCGCCCAACGGACAGTACGCATGATGTGTTCCCTCCTCGGGTCACGGGCCGGACCTCCCGACCACTGGTGGATCGAGCATCGGCCCGGTGCACGACCAGCAGTAAGGCGTGATCCACCCAGACTGCCCAGGAAATCTTGCGCTGCCGTAGGCACCTGCACCTACCCCTCCCGGGGTGCAGAAGGCAACGATGGTGGGCATGACCAGCACACCGGCCGGGGTCGCCGCCACCGCGCTGTTCGCGGTCTGCACGGCCGAGGTGGTCATTGCGGTGGTCTGCGGCATCGCCTCCGGCATGGGTTGGGGTGCGCTGAACGAGCTGCTCGTGATGTCCAACGCGACCATCGGGTTGGCACTGGGGGCGTCCGGCTGGCCCATTGCTGCGTTCCGGCCGCGCAACCCGATCGGATGGCTGTTGCTCGGCGGTGGCATCAGCTACGCCTCCACGGCGGCCGGAATCACTGCATTGGCATGTGTCCCGGCCACCGACAGCACCGAGTCGGTGGCGGTTGGTGGCCGCGATCACCAACACGGGCTGGACCTGGGCGTTGTCCTTCTTCCTCCCGGTGGCCTTGATGCTGTTTCCTGACGGCCGGTTGCCGTCGAGGCGATGGCGGCCGGTGCTGGTCCTTCCGGCGATCGGTGCGCCGTTCCTGGGCGCTCTCGGGGTGATGTCCGACCTGTCCTCGTCCGTCGGCGTCAGTGGGTACGGAGCCGACCCGGCGGTGCACGCGGTCGGCTGGCCCGGTGTCGTCGTCGCGGTCACGGTGCCGCTGTCGTACCTGGCTGCCTTGGCCGCGCTGCTGGTGCGCTTCCGCAGCGGCAGCGAGCAGGTACGGCGTCAGCTCCTCTGGGCCTTGTTGGCGCTGCTCGTCGTGGTGGCGACGTTCGTGTTCGAACCCTTGCTGCCCGACAGCACCTTCATCCTGCTGACGATCGCGCTCGTCCCGATCGCCATCGCGGTCGCGGTGCTGCGCACGCAGCTGCTCGACATCCGGGTGGTGTTCTCACGCTCGCTGCTCTACCTGCTGCTGACTGCAGGAGTGATCGGGACCTATCTGATTGTGGTCACCGTGCTGGACCAGATCGTCCGGAGCCAGACGGCACTTGGTTCGTCGGTGCTGGCCACTCTGCTCGTCGTGGTGGCGTTCAATCCGTTGCGGGTGTGGTTTCAGCGGCTGGTGAACCGAGCCGTGTACGGAACGAGAGAGGACCCCGTACGAGCCCTGGCTGCGGTCGGAGCCCGACTCAGCGCAGCCGAGGGACCGGAAGGAGACGGGATGACCGAGGTTCTCGCGTCACTGTGCAGCACCTTGCGGTTCCCGGCCGGGACGATCACCGTGCGTGGCCGGGACGTGGCTGTTGTCGGTGAGGTGGATCCAGTCGCCGCCCACCACGTCACCGTCCTCGAGCATCTTCGCCAAGCTCCAGGTGGCGACGCGGGCAGAGGCGATCGTGCGGGCCCGCGACGCGGGACTCTGAACCACTGACGGCGGCAGGACCCCGACTGCGACGTCGTCCACGGTCAGGTCCGGTCGACCCGTCAGACCTCGATGACGCACCCCGATGAGTTCTGCGCCCGGTCGAGGTCTGTCGGGTGAGTGCGCTCGGTTCACCTCGAACCGGCTGTTCACGAAGGGTGCTCCTGCTATGGCTCGACTTCCGTTCGTTCCCCTCGACGACGACGCGGCACCACCCGTGGTCGATCGGGCCACCTGGCAGACGCAGCTGGACGAGCTCCTGGTCCGGGAGAAGGCGCACACCCACGAGGGTGACGCGATCGCGGCGGCCCGGCGTCGGCTGCCGATGACCCAGGTGCCCGCCGATGCGACCGTCGTCGGAGCCGACGGCGAGGTGCCGTTCCTCGATGTGTTCGAGGGCCGTAGCCAGCTGATCGTCTACTTCCACATGTGGCACGACGGCAACTCCTGGGACCAGCAGTGCGAAGGCTGCACCTTCTTCACCTCACAGGTCCAGCGGCCGGCGTACCTGCACAGCCGAGACATCACGCTGGCGGTGATCACCGAGGGCACCTACGAGGAGAGCAAGCCGTACGCCGACTTCGTGCACAACGCACTGCCCTGGTACTCCGCGCGCGGTGCCGATCCCCTCGTGGCCGGACGGCCCTACGGGATGCTCGCCTGCTATCTGCGGGTGGGCGACCAGGCGTACGAGACCTATTGGAGCACCGGCCGAGGCACCGAGGCGATGGCCTGGAGCTACCACCTGATGGACCTGAGCGTGTTCGGGCGGCAGGAGACCTGGGAAGACTCGCCCGACGGATGGCCGCGGGGGATCGGTGTCCGGGGCGAGCAGTTCCGCACCGACGGTCGACCCACCATCCAGTGGACCGTCACCGAGGATCGGGTCGCGGTCGAGTCCGCGGAACACTGCCACTGAGCAAGCCCACGGAAGGGCTGTGAGCCCGATCAGGCGTCGCGCCGCTCGAACAGGATCCAGCCCGCGGCGAGCACCAGGGCGACGAACCCGGCGAACACCACGCCACCTTCTCCGCGCCCCAGGGCACCGGCACCTGCCGCCTCGATCGTCACGAGCTGCATGCCCGCGGCGAACGGAAGATAGTCGGCGATCTCACCGAGCCAGCGCAGTGCCGCCAGACCGGAGAGCCCGGAGACGACGGGCTCGACCACCAGCGGGAAGACCAGCAGGATGACCAGCGCTGCCGGGATGGAGCGGGTGAGCTGCCCGAGCGCCACGCCGAGGACGCCGTACAAGATCACCAGAACCGCGTAGCCGGCGAGCACCGAGAGGATCGGCTCGCCCAGGAGCGGCAGGGCCGCTGCGCGCGCGATCGAGCCCACCAGCCAGCAGATCGCTGTCGTGACGACAGCAGCGGTGAACGCGACCAACGCAACGGTCAGCACCTTGGCGGCCAGCAGCACGGAACGCCGGGGGAGCACGGCCAACGTGGGGTAGATCGTCCGGTACCGGTATTCGTGACCCGTCGCCAAGATGCCGACGAACGCGACCGCCATGCCCAGCACAGAGAACGGCAGGTCGGCGCCGCCGGCGGTGAGCAGCAAGGTCGCCGCAGCCGGGGGAACATCGCTCCCGCGCGTGTCGATCCCGAAACCGAGGGCGACCAGAGCGCAGAGCGCGATCCCGAGCAGCAGCGCCCAGTACGTCGAGGCGATCGTGCGGATGCGCACACCTTCCGAGCGCAGCGCGTCGATCACCGCCGGCCTCCCATCGGAAGATCGTTCGTCAGCGGTTGCCCCCGGTATTCGATGGTCGCTCTGGTGGCTTCGAAGAAGGCCTCTTCGAGGGACGCGGTGCGGGTGGCGAGCTGGTGCAGCACGAAACCACCCGCAGCGGCGATCTCGCCGACGTGCGCACTGTCGACGCCGGTGAGCAGGGCCGACCGATCGGGATTGCGCGTCACCTCGACGTCCGGCACCGACGACACCACGGCCTGAACGAGCGCGTCGATCTGCGGGCTGTGGACCAGGGTCGACGTGCGCGTGAAGTCACCGACGAACGAGGCGACCGTTCCCGACGCGAGCAGCCTGCCGCGGCCGATGACGATCAGCTCATCCGCCATCAGCTCCATCTCCGAGAGGAGGTGACTGGAGACGAAGACGGTGCGCCCTTCCGCTCCGAGCGTCTTCAGCAGATCCCGGAGCCACTGGATACCTTCCGGATCCAGGCCGTTGGCGGGCTCGTCGAGGATCAGCGTGTGCGGATCTCCGAGGAGGGCAGCCGCGAGTCCGAGCCGTTGCGCCATCCCCAGGGAGAATCCCACTGGCCTCTTCCGCGCCACCTCGCTCAGCCCCACCAGTCCGAGGACCTCATCCACCCGACGGTTCGGCAGCGAGCCGGCAGCGGCAAGCATCCGCAGATGATCACGTGCCCGGCGGGTCGGGTGGAACGGCAGACCCTCGATCATGGTGCCGATCTCCCGCATCGGCCGGTCGATCTCGCGGAACCGCCGCCCGTCGAATCTGGTCTGACCGTCGCCGTGGTCGAGATCGAGCATCAGGCGCATCGCCGACGACTTGCCCGCTCCGTTCGGGCCGAGGAACCCGGTGACCACGCCGGGTCTGATCTCGAACGACAGGTCGTCGACGGCCAACCTGGAGCCGTACCGCTTCGTCAATCCGGTCACGACGATCATGGCGTCACTTGTCCGATCCGATCAGCTTGCGATGGTGCCGTCGAGGGCACTCGTCACGCTAGCCGGACCGGGCGTCGCAGCCGCCGGCTTCAGGGCGACACCAGGGACCGCTCAGGGTCGACTGGGCAGGCCGGACCGCGTCAGGTGGAAGGCACTCGGATCGCTCCGCAGCACAACATCGGCCTGGGTGGCGCCGCAATGGTGACCGCCTACCGCTCCGTCGACGCCGTGGTCTGATGGACCGGGTCCAGCCCGACTCCTTGACACGGTCGACGGAGGGGAGTAATTCCGGAGCTGGAGACATCCGCCGGAGCCCTGCCAAGAGACGGAGTACAGCACGTGAGTACGGTGAGCGAGACCAGAGTGGACACCCCAGCCAAGGTCGCCGTGGCCATCAGCGTCGTGGCGCTGCTGCTCAGTGGATGGTCGCTGATCCTGTCGATGAGCGACGACCTCGATCAGGGCCAGATCGAGCAGCGACTCCAGTGCCTCGAGCTGCCGGGCCCCAACGACTGCGGACCCGGACGCTGACGACCACCCACGCTCGGCCGCCGAGCAAGCCCCGCGGCCGTCGCCCGGGTGACCGCCCGCTGCGCGCCGACACACCGAGCTTCCGCTAGAGCGAGTGCACCTGAGAGCTGATCGTGTTCCTGGACACGAACAGTCGGTCGGCGATCTGGCGGAACGTCAGGTGCGTCTGCAGGTACGGCAGCCTCGGGCAGGTACTTCACTGCGGTGCAGGCGTTCGCGCACCAACTGCTCACCCACGCCATCCGTGAGGCGCTCGACTCCGGTCAGCGCGCCCCTGCCAGGTCAATCCGACGCAGTGGGTCGACTGGCCAACGACCCCGCCACCTGCGAGTGCTGCCCGGTGATGCGACAGTGTGCTCGCGAATGGCCGACACCGGCGCGGTCGAGCACGGAGTGATCGCCGGCCGCAGGATCCATCACCGGCCCCGCAGATCCGCCGTTCCCGCCGCGCAGAAGGCGGCGTGACCAAACCACTGGTGGACGCCGCAGCGCCGTCGACACAACGGCGCTGCGGACACCGTCGCCGGAGCAGCCGCCCCAGATGCTTCGCTGGGGCCACTCTGCGGCCACGATCTTGAAGCGCCGGCAGGTAGGACCATCGGCCGAGCGGATTCCGCTGCAGTACTGCGGGTGTCGGAGGAGCAGCGTCGTGTCTTGACGGATCCCTGCCAGGAGCAGACCACCGGTTCATCAGTCGATCGGCTGGTCCGGACCTGCTTTGCGGAAGGTCGCATCGTCGTCGAAGTTCGGATCGGTAGCGTTCCGGCGATTGACGAAGAGGTGGAAGCTGTGGTGACGAATCCAGTGGCCCTTGAGGTTCGGGTTGCTAGCCTCGAACGATTTCCACCCATTCTGGTCATCGCCGAGACCACGGAAGCGCCGAAACAACGAATCCTGTTTGAACTGCTCACTCCCATCGTTGGGCTGCAAGACTAGGCGGAAGTTCTGGTGCCGCAGAAAGTGGTTCTTGCCATTGAAGCGCTGCACCGCACGGAACCGTACGAGCGGGACACCGTCTGCTGGGTCCGGCCCGCGGTCCTCTACGAACCAGAAGAAGTCCTCCCGCTCCGGGCCTGGGGCGGGAAGTCGCATCAGCTCGGCCTCGAAGTTGTGATGCCGGATGAAAAGCTCCTGGAAGTTGTTTGATTGGAGAAGGATCGGGTCAGTCATCTCTAGAACTCCTTTACTCAATAGATCCTTGATTTGTTGCAGGGCGACGGAGTCGAGTTCGGCGTCTCATGGGCCTCGCGCGCCGGAGTCTGGTCGGATGACTTCCGATGGGTTGATCACGACGTCGAAGGCGGCGGCGATGTCGTCGTGCCCTGACGTGTCGGGGTGGAGGCAGTCGCGGCCACCGACGAGGTCGTGGACGTCGATGATCGGCCCGGTCTCGGCCACGACGGCGTCATGGGCGGCCGCCTGGACGCGGATGATGTCGTTGAGGCCCGCCGGCACCCCGCGGCCGCCTTCGAGCACCAAGTCCGCCAGCGACGTCTGCGCCGCCAGGACACACGCCGGCAGCGGGTTGTAGTAGCTCATCACAGCGATCGTGGCGTCGGGACCGGCGGCCTCGCGCAGCCCGGACAGGATCGTCCCGTAGTTCGTGGCGACTACGCCGAGAACTGTCGAGATCGTGGTCGCACAAGCGGGTGCCTGCGGGTCGTTGCTGCAGGTCTGGATGGTCGGGCCGAAGATGTCGCTGCCGCCGATGTCCAGGGTGATGAGTCGGACGTCGTCGATCGGGGCGGCGGTGGCGCGGCGCTGCCTGATGAGACTGCTGGCCCTGGGAAGTTGGTGGG
Source organism: Microlunatus sp. (assembly GCA_036524985.1). Lineage (GTDB taxonomy): Bacteria > Actinomycetota > Actinomycetes > Propionibacteriales > Propionibacteriaceae > Microlunatus. The sequence continues at coordinate 7,007 of DATDBH010000021.1, forward strand.
TGAGCAATGTTGTCGTGGTCGCCCCGGGCAGGGAGATGTTGAGCAGGTCCAGTCGGCACCCGAGCGCCTGTCCGTTGCCGCAGGGCACCTCAGCTGCGAGCAGTTCGTGCAGCTCAGGAACGTACCCCTCGGTCGCCGGTGGCTGGGCTCCGACGCCCACTGCGACCGAGTCACCCAGCGCCAGGTACAGCGGTCGCGGTGGCGGAGCAGCAGCGAGTGCAGGCGTAGCCAAGAGCGCGGCAACCAGCGTGCCGGCCGCTGCCGCCGAGCGCATCGTCTGGACCGTCCGTCGCGGCGACGCGTCGGATTCGGTCGATCGGTCCTTGCTCGGTGGAGCAGCGTCAGTCAATGCGCCGATGACTCCAACAGTGGCTGACGTCCCGGCCGGGAAGACGACCACCCCGCCGGGGTCGACGTCATAAGACGTCTCGCCGACCACCGCGGTGATGCGGCCCTCCGGCAGGAACAGCGCGCCGGTCCACGGCGAGACGTGCGGAGGCCCCATCGGCTTGGCGGGCGCGATCACCTCGAAGGCCCCGCCGGCGTCTCGAACAGCAACCTTGGCGATGTGATCGCCGTCGGTCATGGGGTGGTGCCGGCCTTCTCCGGCTCGGATGTGGCTGGTGCTCATGACTCCTCCGATGACTGGGTGCGGAACTCTCGGCGGAACCGCGGGCGCCAGACGCTAGTCGGCGTGTTTGGCCATCTGGGGTGGCCTGCGGGCTAGGCCGATGGCGCCGGTCGCGACCAGCCAAAGACCGGCCAGGACGGCGACCGGGAACAGCGGGTCGAAGGTGTCGATGAAGGCGATCGTGGCGGTGGCGACGGCGAACGCGAGGCCGCCGAGCAGACCGAGCGGCGCGATGATCCTGTTGCCCAGGGTGTGGGTGAGGCCTCCGGCGACGGCGAGTGCGGCGATCATCAGACCCCACGTGGGGTTGACGATGGTCTCCACACCCATGAAGGCGGCGATGAGTGGTGTCGTTCCACCTTGCTCGATCTGGCTGGCCTGGGTGGCGGCGAAGAGGTGGATCACGGCACCGAGCACGGCGACGACGGCAACCGCCGCGCTGATCGGCAGCAGCCAGCCGAGGCGGTCGCGGATCGCTGGGTCGCGCTTGAGCACGAGGAGTCCGGCGGCGACGCAGGCGAAGCCCACCAGCGCGACCAGGTGCGCCGGATACCAGGCGGAGTCGACGAGCATCGAGTGCAGCTGTTGGGTCTTGTCGCCCGTGTCGCTCCCCGTGGGGTGGAGCGGTCCGCTGACGAAGAACGCGGCGCCGCCGGCGATCAGGAGCACGAACCCGGTGCGGTTGAGATGTGGCGTCGCCGGGGCGGCGGTGCGAGGGTGGTGGACAACGGCCATGCGTCCACGGTCCGCCGATTCCGCGGCCGGCACATGCGGGCAGGCCCGGGATCATTTCAAGGGTCAACCCTGGTACAGCGACGTTTGTGCCGTGCCAACATGCAGATATGAGCCCGGCGTTTGCCGCCGATGAGGCGGACTACGACGAGATGCCCTCGCTCGCGCGGGAGGCTGCGGTCAGCAGCCTGGGCCTGCTCGTCATTGGGCTGGTCGCGTTCGGGGCAACGCTGGGGTTCCACCTCGGCAACCTTCACAATGCGCTCCTCGCGTTCACCTTCGCTGGTGTCGGGCTGTACGTGCTCCGCGCTCGGCCGGGACACCGTGTGGGCCAGCTCTTCGTCGGGCTCGGGGTGGCGTCTGCGCTCATGTACCTCGGTCGCCAAGCCGGTCTGCACAGCCCGGCGCTCCCCGGAGCTGCCTGGGCGGCTTGGGTGTCGATCTGGCTTGTGCCGCTGTCGATGGCGGCCGCCGGCGTCGCTGTGATGGTGTTCCCGACCGGCCGGCACCTGTCGCGGCGGTGGCGCGTCGCCTCGTACATCATGATCGCTCTGGCGACGCTGGTCGCGTTGGCGTCGGCCTTGTGGCCGATCGAGGACGATTGGCGCAGCAGCGACCTCGTCTTCCCGTTCGACGTCGCCGGTGAGGATCTCGCCCGGGCCATCGGCTGGCCGCTCATGCTGAGCTGTTACACGGGCTTCCAGGCCCTGTGGGTCGCGGCCGTCGTCACACGGCTGCGCCGGGCCGGCAGCGACGAGACCCGCCAACTGCGGTGGTTCGTCTTCGCTGTGGCCGTGTCGATGCTGCTCCTGGTCGTCGGACAGATCGTCTGGCGCACGCCGCTGCTCGGTCTGCTCACCCTTCCGCTGGTGCCGATCGCAGCTGGGGTGGCGATCATCCGTTATCGGCTCTACGACATCGACCCGGTGATCAACAAGACGCTTGTCGGCGGCGCGATGGTGCTGCTGATCTTCGTCGGCTACGTCGGTGTGGTGGTCGGGCTGGGCGCGCTGCTCCCGGTGTCGGACCGGGTGCTGGCCCTCGCTGCGACGGCCGTGGTGGCGGTCGTCTTCGAGCCCGTACGACGGCGCGCGCAGGCGCTGGCGGACCGCCTCGTCTACGGCCGACGGGCGACCCCGTACGAGACGCTCTCGCGTCTGTCCGCGCAGCTGGCCCGCCACGACGAGGGACTGCTGGAAGGCCTCGCCGCCACCATCGCCGGAGGCGTGGGCGCCTCCAAGGTGGTGATCTGGCTCGGTGACGCGGAGCGGATGGAGGCAGTCGCCGCATGGCCCACCCCACCCGCACCGGGTCCACGCTCACTCACCGAACTCGGCAGCCACCGCGAGCTGGTGCGACCGGTGTGGCGCGACGGCAACGTGCACGGTGCTCTCGTGCTGACCAAATCGCCGGGTGCGCCGCTGACACCAGGCGAAGACCGGCTTCTCAGCGACCTCGTCGCGCAGACCGGGCTGGTCATTGACCACCGGACCCGCCTCGAGCAGGTCGCCTGCCAGGCAGCCGAGCTGCAAGCGGCCGCGCGCCGCATCGTCACCGCCGAGGACTCTGCCCGGCGGCGGATCGAGCGCAACCTTCACGACGGCGCCCAGCAGCGTCTGGTATCGCTCGGCATGGAGCTCGGCGCGCTGGTCAAGCGCACCGCGGCGACAGGTGACCCCGACCTGCTACGCGACGCCGAGCACGCCCGCCGGCAGTTGCTGGCCGCAACAGCCGAGCTGCGCGAGATGGCTCGCGGAGTGCACCCGACGGTGCTCACCGAAGACGGACTCGAGACCGCTCTGGCCAACCTCGTCGACCGGTCACCGGTCCTCGTGCGGCTCCACGTCCTGCTCGACCGGAGGCCCCCCTCCGAAATAGAGGCGACCGCCTACTTCCTGGTCAGCGAGGCGCTCACCAACGCGATCCGGCACGCCAGCGCGAGCGTCATCGACGTCGACGTGTCGCTCGACGACGACTGTCTCACCGTCGAAGTGAGTGACGACGGCACCGGAGGCGCGGACCTCCAGCCCGGCGGCGGTCTGCAAGGGCTCGCCGACCGGCTGTCCGCGCTGGGCGCGCGGCTGGAGATCGTCAGCCCGCCCCGCGGGAGAGGAACCACCGTCAGGACGGTGCTGGCGTGCGGGTGATCCTTGCCGACGACGCCGTACTCCTACGGGAGGGGCTGGCTCGGATCCTCACCGACTCCGGGTTTGAGGTGGTCGGGCAGGCCGGGGACGCACCATCGGTCGTCGACCTCATCAAACGCCACGATCCCGACGTCGCCGTGATCGACCTGCGGATGCCGCCAGGGTTCGCCAGTGAAGGAATCGACGCCGCCGCAGAGATCCGCGTCCTCGCACCGACAGTCGGGCTGATGCTCCTCTCGCAACACGTCGAGGTCCACCACGCACTGCGACTGATGACCGACTTCGACGGGGGCGTGGGCTACCTCCTCAAGGACCGTGTCTCCGACCTCACCGCGTTCGCCGCCGACATACGCCGCGTAGCCTGCGGTGATGTCGTCCTCGACTCAGAGCTCGTCAGCCGGCTGGTCGCCCGGCGCCGCCGCGACGACCCGCTTGACCGACTCAGCGCACGCGAGCGCCAAGTGCTTGCTCTGATGGCTCAGGGCCTCACCAACGCGGCCCTCTGCTCGGAGCTACATGTGAGCGCCAAGACCGTCGAAGGGCACGTGCGCAGCATCTTCACCAAGCTCGACCTCGACGCTGACGAGCGCTCACACCGGCGAGTGCTGGCCGTGCTGCGGTTCCTGCGTGCCTGAGTCTCGATCCGTGGATCGGGCCTGGCGATGGAGGCTGGGGCGGCCAGCAGCCGGCTGGTCAGATGGCGTCCGTCCTCTAGCGTGACCAGGATCGGCTGACCCGCAGTCCAGCGCTGACAGCGCCTGATCTTCGCAACCACTCCCAGAACAGGTGTTGCGTCGATCGGTAGAACCTAGGGGCGTCAACCGCCGATGCGACGAGGGGGCGTGATCAGTTCCGTCCCGCGCACCTTCTGATCGGTCGGCGACCTGCGAGGGCGATCGGCTTTCGCGTGCACTGCGGTCAGATCCCGCGACGATCAGTCAGAAGCCAGGGGCCGGTCGACGGCCGCCTGACAGAAGCTGATGGGCGCGCCGCCCGAGTTGCCCTCGGATCTTGGGTGCCACCATCGACCCGTGACTTCGCGGGCTACCTCGGAGGCGCGGAACGGAGTGCACTCTTCCCAGGATCGGCTACGGCCTTCACGACCGTCCGCTACTGCGTGCTTCGCACAACGGCGGTGTGAGAACTCTCGTCTTCGAAGACCTCGACCTCAGCCTGAGTGGCGCGTCGACTCACACCGCTTCAGTCCTCGACATACTCCAGGAGGTCGCCGGGCTGGCACTCCAGCACCCGGCACATCGCCTCGAGGGTCGAGAACCGCACCGCCTTGGCGCGCCCGTTCTTCAGCACCGCGACGTTGGCGGGGGTGAGTCCGATCAGCTCGGCAAAGTCGCCGACGCTGAGCTTCCGCTGTGCGAGCTGTACGTCGATCCTGACGACGATGGGCATCAAATGACCTCGTCCATCTCGGCGCGCAGCGTGGTCGCGCGCCGCAGCAGCTCCCGCAGCACGAGCATCAGACCCAGGACGGCGGTCGCGACCAGGCCGAGGACCAGGCCGATGATGAGGACGCCGGGAGCGTCGTCGCCTTCCGCCACCAGATAGAAGTACGGTGCGAGGCAGGCCAGGAGCGCCCAGCCGACATACATCGCCCGGACGATGCCGTTGACCCAGCGTTCGCTGGCGCCGGAGAAGATCTCGTCGGTCTCGACCAGGGTGAGCAGCTTCCACGTGCACACGGTGATCACCTGCAGGCAGGCCATGCCGCCCATGAAGATGATGGCGAGTGGCGTGACGAGTGCGACCTCCTTCCAGCCCGCGTGGTGCTCCAGGTCGTTCCAGGCGATGGCGGGGACACCGACCATCTGGATCAGGGTGAAGCCGGTGAAGGCGAGCACCAGGGCGACTCTGATGACGGGGACGAGCCAGCGCGGAGGTTCTTTCATGGCATCGATGATCGCGCGAAATCTATCGAATATCAATTGGTCCGGTGCTGGTGGCTCGCGACGCTCGACGGGTGCCCGGCCTGCTGGCCGCAATCGGCGGCTGTCGCGACCGCTCGGCGTGCCCCGCTGGTGCAGAGCACCTGGTGCCGGGAGATCACGTTGACGCTACGCGAGGGTCGGGCGGTCGATGGTCGATGGACGCGTGGGACTTCTGACCCTGGGAACAGCGGATCGAGGCGGCGACACTGGCCTCATGAGGCCCGCAGGTGTCAGCGCCACCGCCCGCGTCGGCGCTGCCGTCGTCACCGCTGCCATCGCCGTGTCGGCGTACGGCGGGGCGGTCGGGCTCGTGGGCGGTGGGCTGTCGTTCGGGGACGCCATCGACGCACGGCTTCCGTTCGGCAGCCTGGTTCTGGCGGGCATGGCGTTGCTGGTCATCGTCGCGGCGCCGATGACGGTCGCGTCCATCGCGGCGTTTCGCGCCAGCAAGCACAGCGCAGAACTCGTCTTCGGCGCCGGTCTGCTGCTGGTGGCCTGGATCGGTGTCGAGCTCGCCTTCATCCAGGTCTACTCGTGGTTCCACCCGACGTACCTGGGCGCAGCGATCGTGGTGCTCGGCCTGAGCTGGCTGATGAATCGAACCGCGTCGGCCCCGGCGGCGCCGACGCTGCGTGACAGCCATCTGAGTCTCTAGGTCCGGGTACTCCGAGGACTCCTCCAGCCCGTGGGACGTGCGCTCCGAAGGAGGGAAGACAGATGCCGATCCAGTTCGAAGGACGCGGCCAGGCCGGCTGGCTGATCGTCGGCGCCGTGACGGTGGTCACGGCCGGGTGGGGGTTGCTGCAGCCTGACGTCTATCGCGGCGTCATCGCTCCTGGCACCAGGCCGGGTGCACTGAGTCAGGACCTGATCTCGGTGTTCGTCGGGCTCGCCCTCTGCGGGTTGGCGCTGCCTCGTGCTCGAGGTGGCACCAAGGCTCAGCTGGTGGCGCTCGGCCTGCTGGGTTACCTCTTCTACGCGTACGGCATCCTCGTCATCGAGCGGGTCTACAACGGCTGGTACCTGAACTACCTCGCGATCTTCGGCTTGTCCGGCTGGCTTCTCGTGCTCGGCGCGATCGACGTCGTGCACCGCACCGCGGACTCCGCCATCTTGCCCCGACGGGTCAGCAGGATCTCCGGGATGGGCGCCCTCTTGCAGCCGCTGATCTTCTACCCGCTCTGGATCAGCATGTTGATCCCGTTGATGGTGGATCGGGACCAGATCGACTCGCTGTACTCGATCTTCATCATCGACCTCGTCTTCATCATGCCGGCCTTCCTGCTCGTGGCGGTGGGCCTGTTCCGTGACCGCAGCTGGGCTGCGGTGCTGGCCCCGGTGATGTTCGCGCTCGGGGCGGTGCTGATCCTCTCACTTGCGCTGGGCGAGCTGGTGAAGCCGCTCTTCGGATCACCCGTCACCGTGGCGGGACTGGTGCCGCCGACGCTGCTCACCGTGCTGTTCGCGGGCTTGGCGATCCTCGACCTCGCACGGCTCTCCTTCCTCCCGGAAACACAACCGCCCCGAGGATCGACACGTCCTTTCCAGCCGGCGTCCACGTAGCGAGGTGACGTGGGAGCGAAGGTCCGGTGTCACCGGGACCATCGTCACTGGTGCCGGGACGGGCGCCGATGTGAGGGTGAGTGAGACCGCTCGTCCAGGAGGTGGGATCCATGACCGAGCCGACGCACCCACTCGGCACGACCCCGATGGTCCGCAAGCTGACCCGCAGCCGAGAGGACCGGATGCTGGCTGGTGTCTGCGGGGGCCTGGGTCGCTACCTCGGCGTCGACCCCACGATCGTGCGAATCGTCGCCGTCGCCTTCATCCTGTCGGGCGTGGGACTGCTCGCCTACGTCATCGCCTGGGTGCTGATTCCCGAATCGCCACCCGACGCTCCCGAGCCGGCGGCACCGGAGCAAGATCAGCGCACCACGGCCGTCGTGATCGGAGCGGCCCTGATCGCGATCGGGAGCCTGCTGGTGGTTCGTCAGACCCTGCCCTGGTTCGAACACGGCGCGTTCTGGCCGTTGCTCATGCTGGGCGCCGGCATCGCCGTCCTGATCACCGCGCGTCGCTGAAACCGCGCCTCGATGGAGTGCCGCCGGCGGGTCTCGGAAGGTGCCAGATCACGATGGCCAGGACAGTGAGCGTGATCGCCATCAGCAAGCCCACCGGTAGGGCTATCAGGGCGTTGCCACCGATCACCAGGTAGACGAACATCCCGAGAGCCCCGTTCGCGGCGCCGTGCAGCATCGCCGGTGCCAATACCGATCCGGTGCGCTCTCGTGCCCAGGTGAGGACGAAGGAGAACGGGACCGTCCAGGCGACCATGACGAAGACGCCCCAGCGCCACTCGCTGCCGTAGTTGTGCCCGAGCATGATGATCGGCGCATGCCACAGACCCCAGAGCACCCCGGTCAAGAGGGGAGCTCGGAACCGCCCGAGCGGTCGAAGCTCGTCGGCGAGCACGCCACGCCACCCGTACTCCTCGCCGAAGGCGAACAGGCCGTTGATGGTCAGCCCGGCCGCGATCCCCTGCACGATGCCGGTGGCCGCCACCGCTCCGACGGAGAGCGCCGCTGTGCCGAGCGCCAGACCACCACTGACCTGGGACAGGCGCTCGTTCAGCTCCGCGTCGCTGGTCACCAGATGGCCGGCGCCGGGTATCCCCAGCACTCCCGATGACCATGCGACCGCGGCGGCGAGAACGAGGATGGCCATGATCAACACCACGGCGGTCACGGCATTACGACCGTAGGTGCGCCAGAAGCCGGTCCGCAGGGACCGCCACTCTGCGACGATCAACGGCCGGCGGCCCGCGACCCGTTCCACGATCAGGCCGGCGACCATCGGCAGGGGCATGTAGAGCAGAGCGGTGACGGCCGTGCCGACGAGGACGGCGGCGTCGCCGATCGTGCGCCGCAACACCCAGATGACGAGGGCAACGATGACGGCGCCACCCAGGGCGATGCCGTAGAACAGACCCACTCGGGCCCAGCGGACGGCGACGCCGCCGACCCGCTCACTCACGTGCATGCCGACCGTCTCCCACGAGAGTGGCAGCGAACACCAGCAACATCGACGCCATGCCCCAGCACAGCGCGAACGCGAGACCGAAGAACGCCATCAACGTCCGCGTCGACATGCCGTCCGGCGATCGCGAAGGCCGATGATCACGTTCGACGGGGCGTGCGCGGCTCGATTCGTTGTTCATGGGCGTTCTCCTGGCTCCACCCTGTGCCGCGCCGCCAGGTTCGCCCAGTGCCACTGGTCCCCTCCCGGTGGGACCATTGCCGCGATCGGACAGATGGGCCCGGACACCGGCGGTCGACCGAGCTCGTCGTAGGCCGCCCCGGCCGCCGAGTCGAGCAAACCGAGCGTCCGGTTCATGATCACGCTAACGCGAGTGTGACGGTGCTGTCCGTCGGGTGGTCGCCCTGGAAGGCGTTGGCTACCAACGTGCGCTCGGTGGGCTCGTCCAGTGCTGTGCGGCTCGTCTCCCACCTGACACGGGCTGCGACCGGTCCGAGCTTGTCGGCCATGACGCTTCAATCGTCCGCCTCCACCCGGTTGATCGTGGAACTGTCTGCGGCGCCTGCCCGTAATCGTGCGGTAAGCCGTCGACAGGCTAACCTTCGCCCCGGGTCGGGCACGATGGTCGGATGAGGCTGCTGTTGTCCCTGGTGATCGCCATCCTGCTCGTCGCCACGGGCTGCGCCGGAGGTGGGGGCGGGGCACCCGAGGCGGCGACCCCAGCGTCGCCGGCTCCATCATCGTCACGGGCAGCGGCCGATTCAGCCCCCTCCGTTGAGTCGACTGCTACGGCTGCTCCTGCGGCCGACCGTGCCTCCAGGTCCCCGACTCCCACGACCAGCGGAGCGGATTCGGTGCCCGCGGCCCTGCAGTTCGACGGAACAACCGTCGGCGGCGGGTCCTTCGACGGGGCGTCGCTGACGGGTCGTCCGGTCCTCTTGTGGTTCTGGGCGCCGTGGTGTCCGACGTGCCGCGCGCAGCTTCCCGAGGTGGAGGAGATCGGCGAGACCTATGGCGACGTTCAGGTGGTCGGCGTGGGCTCGCTCGACAGCGCGTCGGCGATCGAGCAGTTCGCCGGGCGGACCTCGGGATTCACCGTGCACCTGGTCGACGAGAAGGGATCGATCTGGAAGCACTTCGGGGTGACCGAGCAGAGCTCGTTCGTGCTGATCGATGCGGCTGGCTCGGAGAGCTTCCGCGCCGGTTATGGCGGCAGCGACGAGCTCGCGGAACGCGTTCGGGCCGTGGCGAGTCGATGATCGACGGCATCCTCCTGGCTCTGGCGGCCGGGATCGTGGCGGCCGTGAACCCGTGCGGGTTCGCCCTGCTACCGGCGTACCTGTCGTTGCTCGTGCTCGAAGAGGAGGGCGGCACGCGGACTCGAGCCGTCGTCCGTGCCCTGACCAGCTCGGCGGCGCTCACCGTCGGCTTCGTGACGGTGTTCGCCGCCTTCGGCCTCGTGATCTCCCCGGTCGCGGCGGGCGTGCAGCGGTATCTGCCTGCCGTCACCGTGGCCCTCGGGGTGATGGTCGTGCTGGCCGGTGCTTGGCTGCTGGTGGGACGTTCGCTGCCCGTCATCGGTTGGAGTCCTCGCGGGCCGCGCCCGACGCGGCGGTTCGTCACGATGGTCGGGTTCGGTGCGGCGTACGCGGTGGCGTCGTTGACCTGCACGATCGCGCCGTTTCTGGCGATCGTGGTCGTGAGCTTCCGCGGCGGCTCGATCGCTCAGGGGCTGGGGCTGTTCGTGGCGTACGGCGTCGGCATGGGGCTGCTGGTGACGACGGTGGCCTTGGCCGTCGCGCTCGCCCGGACGGCGGTGGTGGATCGCCTACGGCGAACCGGGTCGGCCGTGCCGCGGGTGTCTGGGTTGCTCCTGGTGCTCGTCGGCGTCTACGTCGCCTACTACGGGTGGTGGGAACTGCGCGTGCTCGACGGAGGCGACGCCGATGACCGGGTGATCGAGGTCGCCGCCCGGGCGCAAGGCTGGATCGCCGCCGCCGTCGGTTCAGCGGGCATCGGATGGTGGGTGAGCGTGGTTGTGGTGCTGATCATCGCCGGGTTGGTCTCGGAACGCGCCCGCCGCCGCGCCCGACGCCAGGCCCCGCCGTTGCCACACTGACGGCTCGCGTGCCGCCGAGCTGCAAGTGGGCGATGAACGGGATGGAGAGGCTCGGGCGGCAATCCCTGGCCAGCAGGGATGCCCGCATCGCAGCGCATCCGGCGACCGAGCAGAGGCTGTCGGCGACCGAGCAGAGGCTGTCGGCGACCGCCGTGCTGGTTCGAGGAGATGGGCGCCGGTGCGATCGACAGCTACGGTCCGGCTGTCGTGGGTCCCAGCGGGCGCCAGCCCCGGCCGCCGTGCCAGTGGCCGCCCGACTCGAGGTGCTCCAGCACCGCCCGCTGCAGACTCGAGGAGCGCGGATAGGCCGACAGGGGCTGGGTGGGGTCCTCGAAGACGAAGATCAACGTGGCCTCGTCGTCGGGCTGCTCACCTCGGGACACGGTGAAACGGCGCTGGAACGCGACGATGTTGGAGTGGGTCGGGAGCCGTTCGGCGAGCACCGGGTCCAGGAGCCAGGACGAGCAGACCAGATACCGCGGCGACTCCTCGGGGAAGTGGGTGGGAAAGAACTCGGCGGCGCGGGCCAGCGACCGGTCACAGGCCTTGATGTCCATGGGTCCGGAATAGCGGGGGATGTGGACAGCCAGGCAGGCCTCACCCCGTTCGGCATCGAATCCGCGCTCCTGCATCAGTCGCGTGAACGTCCGGCCCAGCCGTGCACGGTTCACCTGCAGACGGCCGAGGTCGTAGAGCTGGCCGGTGAGGTGCAACGCCACCCAGTCCAGGTCGTCGAATCCCGCTCGGCCGTGACGCTGTCGGTAGACCGCGATGTTGCGGCCGATGTCGACGAACGTACGCCAGCTGGTGACGTCGTCGACACCGTGCTCGCGATGGTAGGCACGCGCGAACGGCAGCGTCAGCAGGGCGACCAGCACCCCGAAGTAGCCGGGAGGGTCCACCAGGTCCGAGGTGGCCACCGGCAGCACCGGCAGCGGGTCGGTCCGTCCCATGGCGGCGACGAGCGCACCCACCTCCAGACGCAGCAGGTCCTCACCCGGCCCGCCGCGCAGCCGATCGGCGGCGGCGAGCAGCGGATTGAGATCCTCGAACGGAACGGCCGTCTCCAGTGCCCGGGTCAACAGCTCCTCTGTCGGCGGGATCTCGACGTCGACCTCGAGCAGCCCGCGGCTCTGCAGGTCAGCGAGGGCGTAACGGTGATCATCGCGGACCAGGTCGGCGAGGGTGGTCACCCCAGGAAGTCTGGCAGACCGCCCGGGACGAATCGACCCGGTCAGCCCTGCCGTCCGGGAGACCAGGAAACGGTGGTCTCAGCTGATCTTGCGGCGGTAAATGGCGATGGCGATCGCGTAGCCGACGACCAGGAGGCCGACGAGCCAGGCCAGAGCAACCCAGATGTCGCTCCCGACGGGCTCTCCCGCGAAGAGGGCACGGAGTGTGTCGACGATCGAGGTCACGGGTTGGTTCTCGGCGAACCAGGCGACCGGTCCGGGCATCGTGTCGGTGGGCACGAAAGCCGAGCTGATGAACGGCAGGAAGATCAGCGGATAGCTGAACGCACTGGCCCCGTCGACGGTCTTCGCCGAGAGCCCGGCGATCACCGCGATCCAGGTCAGGGCGAGGGTGAACAAGATCAGGATGCCGGCGACCGCCAGCCAGGCGGACACGGGGGCATCCGTGCGGAATCCCATGATCACGGCCACACCGATGACGATCGCCACCGAGACCAGGTTCGCGGCCAGCGAGGTGAGCACGTGCGCCCAGAGCACGCTCGACCTGGAGATCGGCATCGACTGGAAGCGCTCGAAGATTCCGCCCTGCAGGTCGAGGAACAGTCGGTACGCCGTGTAGGCGACACCAGAGGCGATGGTGATCAGCAGGATGCCGGGGAGCATGTAGTCGACGTACGCCTCGTCGGATCCGGTGTCGATCGCCCCGCCGAACACGTAGGTGAACATGAGCATCAGCGCGATCGGGGTGACAGCGGTGGTGATGATCGTGTCGGGGCTGCGGAGGATGTGTCGCAACGACCTGTCGGTGAGGACAGCGGTGTCGGTGAGCACGTGCGTGGTCATCGGGGTTCCTCTCGGGCCGGGACGGTGTCGTCGAGGGAGGCGGGGCCGGCGGTCTCGGTGTCCTCGATGCGGGGTGCAGCCATCCCGCCGACGACGGCGAGGAAGACGTCCTCGAGCGAGGGCTGCTTCTCGACGTACTCGATCTCGGCAGGGGGCAGCAGCTGCTTCAGCTCGGTCAGGGTGCCGTTCTGGATGATCCTGCCCTCGTGCAGGATGGCGATGCGGTCGGCGAGCTGTTCGGCCTCGTCGAGGTACTGAGTGGTCAACAGCACCGTGGTGCCACCCGCGGCGAGCTCCTTGATGGTGTGCCACACCTCGTTGCGTGCTTGAGGATCCAGGCCCGCGGTGGGTTCGTCGAGGACGATGATCGGCGGATGGCCGATCAGGCTCATCGCGATGTCGAGACGGCGGCGCATCCCTCCGGAGTAGGTCGCGGCCCGCTGGTGTCCCGCATCGGTGAGGGAGAACCGGGCCAGGAGCTCGTCGGCGATCCCGGCCGGGTTCTTCAGGTGCCGCAGCTTCGCCACCAGGACGAGGTTCTCCCGTCCGGTGAGCACCTCGTCGACCGCGGCGAACTGGCCGGTCAGACTGATCGACTCCCGCACGTCGCCGGGCCGGCGGGTGACGTCGAAGCCGTGCACGACGGCCTTGCCCGCATCGGCTTTCAGGAGCGTGGACAGAATGCGTACGAGGGTCGTCTTGCCGGCCCCGTTGGATCCGAGCAGCGCGAAGATCGCACCCGGTGCCACGTCGAAGTCGACGCCGCGCAGCACCACGTGGTCCTTGAAGGACTTCTCGAGGCCCTGCACGCGAATGGCTGCGTCGGTGGTCACCTGTCCGCCTCTCGTTCCGCGTCCTCGATCGCCTTGGTCAGGCGGGCTCGTTCCTTGTCGATCCAGTGCTTGGCGGTGTAGGCCTGCGCGAAGGCCTCGGCGAACTCGACCGGGTCGTCGCCGACGATGGCGCGCACCGGCGTCCCGTCGGCGGCCGCGCGTTCCCACAGATCGGCGAAGTCGCCGAACATGGTGATCATGGTGTCACCGTCGGTGACCCCGCCGTAGTAGGTGAGGTAGCGCTGGAACGCCTTCGCCGTCGCGCCGTAGGGTTCGGGCAGCGCGTCGATGCGGGCCTTGTACTCGCGGTACTGCTTCTTCTGCGCCAGCGAGCCCGTGACGATCTCGATCCACTTGGCAGCCACGTCAGTTCTCTCCTTCTCGGACTGGGTTGTGGAGCTCTTCGATCCGTTCGGCGAGGAAGCTCCACGTCCTCCAGAACTCGTCGAGCTGGTCTCGACCTTGCGGGTTGAGCGAGTACACCTTGCGTGGCGGACCCTTGTCGGAGGGAACCTTGTCGACATCCACCAGGCCCTGCTGCTCGATCCGGACGAGCACGGCGTAGATGGTGCCCTCGACGAGGTCGGTGAAACCCTGCTCCCGCAGACGGGCCGTGATCTGGTAGCCGTACGCCGGCTGGGCGGCGAGGATCGCCAGCACGATGCCCTGCAGCGTGCCCTTGAGCATCTCCGTCATCTGGTTGCCCACCCGATCCACCCCCCTCTACTCTGTGACGTTGACTACCAGTAGACGGTAACACTACGTACCGGTGGAGAGCAACACTGACGTGTGGCGAGCGAGGTCACTCGGCGACGTGCAGATCGAGGAGGGTGGCGCCCATGTCGCGTATCCCGGCGAGCACGCCATGGAGGTGGGCCTGGTCGGCGATCGGTCCGAGGAGGGTGCTGGTGCCGTCCGGGTTGTGGCTGACCGTGAGACCGCCGAGTCGGTCGGACCAGTGATCGTCGAGGTGACCGACGACGCGGATCGCGTAGGTCGTCGGGGCAGCCGCGGTCATCGGTGCCCCCGCGCCGTCGGGACCGGGTGACCGGTACCCGTCACCGGTGGCCGCCGAGGTGACCCTCGGCGGATCACCCACTCGGCGACGGCGAGGTTGATGATCCAGCCGGCACCCTTGGCGAGATCACCCACGAGCACACCGCCGCCGATCGCAGCGGTGGCGATGCCTTCGGTCAACGCCTGGGTGCCGGCGGCCAGGCCGATCGCGTACGCGCGGATCATCCAGGCCCGGTGAGCGCTGATGTCACGGCGACGGATCGCGGTGAACCCGAGCACCAGGCTGACGAGCATGGCCGTACCGAACAGCAGCCGGAGACCGTACAGCAGCTCACCGGTGCCGGGCTTCGGCGCGTAGCCCAGCGTCATCCACAGCGCCGAGGCGGCGACCAGCAGACCCGCGACCGTGACGAGCCGACCCACGCGCCGATGCCAGGTGAGGTGCCCACGCCGAAACCGCGGCACCAGCTGCAGGACGCCGAGGACGGCGTAGAGGGTGGCTCCGACGATGTGGACGATCAGCGCCGCCGGAAAAGCCGGGAATCGCTCGTCGGCGGGCATGAGCGCGGGTCCGCCGACGAGCTGGACCAGACGCAGGGTGCCGGCCGTGAGCGGGATGGTGCTCAGCACCAGGAGCGCGGTCGGAACCGACCAGCCGATCAGCCGGCCGTCCCCGCCGACGGCGCGACGTCCGGCTGGCGCCGTGGCCGGCGGGGAGGCCGAGGGCGGGAGGGCCATCATCGGGCGGCGGACTCGCGGACCGGGCCGGCCGGTGCGGTCGACGTCACGGTCGCGGAGGCGCTGCGGCGTTGATCGCGGAACAGCGAGACCCCGAGCCCGATCAGGGCGACGCCGACCGGAACGGCCAGCGGCCGGTTGAACGCCTCGGGGAGCACGGCGAGCGCGAGGGTGCTGATGGTGCCGACCGCGAGGAGTGCCGCCGCCCAGCGCGCCAGGATCCGGGTGCGGAAGAGGGCGACACCGAAGATCAGTCCGCCGACCATGTAGCCGATGCCGGAGAGGGTGAGGACGGACTGGAAGGCCCCGATGCCGGCGGTGGGGGCGCCGCCGGCGGCGGTGACGATGACGTCGCGTACGTAGCCGGGTTGGGTGCCGGTCAGGGCCGGTAGCACGGTCGCGGCAACCACCTCGACACCGAACATCAGCAGATAGCCGGCCGCGAACAGCAGATAGCCGAGCAGACCGAGGACGCCGGCCTGTCGGTGCTGCCGCAGGTAGATTCCGGTGATGCCGGCGAGTGCCAGGGCGGCCATCACCGCCTTCGCGCAGCTGCGGACCACCCACTCGGTCGTCTGTACCGAGGCGACCTCCATCGGCGGGTGGTTGATCTGCACGGCGATGAAGATGGCCCCGGCTGCGGCGGCGGCGACGGCTGCGGACTGGGTGAGCCCGGTGGCGGTGACGGTCATGTCGATCTCCTCGGCTGTCCTGGTGCCGGAGCGGAACGTCCGGCGATGTCCTGGACGCTACGAAGCGTCGTGGTGACCGCGCGTCACCAGATGATGTGACGCGGTTGGTGAGGTCCCGCTACAGCAGCCCGAGCTCGTGGCCGCGTCGTACGGCGGCCGCTCGGGTGTTCACGCCCAGCTTGGTGAAGATGTGCCGCGTGTGGGTGCGCAGCGTGTTGACCGACACGAACAGGTGCCGGGCGATCTCGGGACCGGTCAGCTCGGTGGCCAGCATCCGGAGCACCGCCAGCTCCCGGTCGCTCAGCACCTCGTCGTCGATCAGCACAGCATCCGGGGCGCGCCGGGCGACCGGCTCAGCCGACGCTGTGCCGAGCAGCGCGGACGCTCGGGCGGCCCCCACCCGACCGGGTCGCGCCGACGCCGCGCGGAGCAGGTCGAGCATCGCCGGTCCTTCGTCCAGGAACGCGCGGACGTGGCCACCCTGCTCGGCCACGCCGAGAGCATCGCCGAGATCGTCGAGAGCTGCTTCGCGCTGCCCGCGGGTGGCGTGCGCGAGCGCACGCACGATCAGCGCGTCCAGCACGCTCCCGCCGCGATCGGCGGCCCGCGCCGAGGCGACGACACGGTCCAACAGCTCGACGGTGGCATCCAGGCCATCGGTGTCGCGGTCCGTCCGGCACCGGGCGACGACCAGCCGAGCGAGCGTGAGCTGGTTGAACTCGGTGAGGTAGGTCAGCCCGTCCACGTTGGTGACCTGCTGGGCGCGAGCCCAGTCCCACGCATCACCCAAGGCGCCCTGGGCGATGCGTACCCGCGCTCGTACGGCCGGGATCGGCTCGGTGTCAGGGAAGTAGCCGGGGAGGTGGAGCGACTCGGCCCGCTCCAGCGCGCTGATGGCGGCGTCGAGATCACCCCGGGCTCGTGCGAGTCCGGCGGTGACGACGAAGCGGCGGTACCGGTTCTCCGACAGCGACGCCGCGTCGCCGAGATCTTCGGCGATCTGCAGGTGCTGCTCGGCGGCGGCGAGGTCACCGTGCTCACGGAGCACATCCGCGTACCCGACGTGCAGGTCGCCGGAGACGGGCAGCGCCGGTCCCGGCCGGCGATCTGCGGCCTCCAGGGCCCGCCGGTACAGCCGTTGCGCCTCGTCCGGTCGTCCGCGCGCCCGCCACATACCGGCCAGCACGACCGTCGCGCCGAGTGCGTCGGTGACGTTGCCGGCCGCGGTCAGGCTGGCGACCGCGTCGGAGAACGTGTCGATGGCCGTGCTCAGGTCGCCGCCGGCCCAGGCCGCGAGACCGAGGAACCCCGCCGCGGCACCGCGGGTGAAGTGATCATCGGGACCGACCAGCGCGAGCGCACGGCCAGCGTGGTCCGCGGCGCCGACGGTGTCGTTTCGGGCCTGGGCGACCGAGGCTCGGTACACCTCGATCAGGGCTGGGACCATCCGCAGCTCGTCGTCGCGGTCACGAGCGGCGGCTCGGAGGCGCACGGGTGTGGGCTCGGCGAGGACGACCGTCGGCGACGCTGCGGCCTGGGCGATGTCGAGCCAGGTCTCGACCCCGTCGAGGTCGCCCTCGGACAGGCGGCTCCAGGCGAGAAAGGTGGCCAGCAGCGGGCGACGCCGGACCGTGTCCTCCGGGAGCGCCTGCAACCACTCCCGGAGCAGGTGGTCCTGCCGTCGTCGACGTAGGCCGGGAAGGGCGAGCTCGACCAGCTCCGCGGCGTGGTCGGCCTCAGCGGCGGCCAGCGCGTGGGGGATCGCGTCGCTCAGCTCCCCACGGTCCACGTGCCAGTGGACGGCGGCCCGGTGGAGCTCGCGCACCCGGGCGGGGTGTTTCGCGGTGAGCTGGGAGCGCAGCGCCTCGGCGAACAGGTGGTGGTAGCGGAACCACTGCCGGTGGTCGTCCAGCGGCAGGACGAACAGGTTTGAGTGCTCGAGGGTCTCCAGCACGTGTTGGCCGTCACCGCGGCCGGTGAGCGCATCGCACAGCGGGCCGGTCAGCTGCGGGAGTATCGAGGTGTCGAGCAGGAAGGCTCGGACGTCCTCGGGCTGGCTGCGCAGCACCTCCTCCAGCAGGTAGTCGAGGACGAAACGGTTGCTCCCCGCGAACGCCTGCACGAAGCTGCTGACCGCCGCGGGGTCACCGGCGCGGCTGCGGGCCGAGAGGCCGGCCAGCTGCAGCCCGGTGGCCCACCCCTCCGTCCGGGCCTCCAGGGCGGCCACCTGGGACGGGTCGAGGTCCAGCTCCATCACCTGGTTGAGGAGGGCGTCCGCTTCGAGAGGGGTGAAGCGAAGGTCGGCGGCACGGACCTCCAGGAGCTCGCCTCGCGCCCGAAGCCGGGCCAACGGCAGCGGCGGATCGCTCCGACTGGTCAGGGCGATCGTGATCCGCGCCGGAAGGTGGTCGAGCAGGAAGGTGAGCGCGTCGTGGACCGCGGGGGTATCGATGACGTGGTAGTCGTCGAGCGCGATGACCATCGGCTCGCCCATGCTGTCGAGCTCGTTGATCACGCTGATCAGGACCGCGGTGGCCACGTCGCTGCGATCGGTGTCCAGCACCGTGAGCGCCTCGTCGCCCACGGCGGGACGGGCGGTCCGGAGCGCCGCGATCAGGTGCGTGAGGAACGTACGCAGGTCGCTGTCTCCCGGGTCGAGGGACAACCACGCCACCCGTGGCGAGAGCGGGCCGCCCGTGGAGCCGGAGATGAGCCACTGCGCGAGAGCGGTGGTCTTGCCGAATCCCGCCGGCGCGGCGACCAGGACGAGGCGCGGCGCCGCGCCGGAGTCGCCCCGGAGCTGTTCGATGAGTCGGGGCCGGGGCACGAGCTGTCGCCGGGGCGTCGGCGCGTGCAGTTTGGTGCCCAGGACAGGCATCCGACCAGCCTAGGGGCGATCGGCCGGGCTGGACGCCTCCGCGCAGCCCGTCGTCGAGCGACTCGGCAGGGCCGTGCGGGACGGATGAGGGCGGGCGAGGCTCGAAACGGCGCGGTGTAGCGGTTCAGATCATCCGATCTGTGTGATGCCGAGAACGGCCCGTCCTGGGGACGATGAGGTCTCCCCGTCTGCTGCTGCGGGCGCTCGAAGCCCTGAGCGTGAAGACCAGACCCCCGACATCGGAGACGACATGAGCGACACGACCAGCGCTGAGCACGGTGCAGCAGAGATCGAGGGGCTCGCCGGCCGACTCGTGCCGCCGACGGCATCGACCAGGATGGCTGGGCGACTGATGCTCGAGGGTGGATTCGACGTCGTCCTGCCCTTCCGCTCATGACCCTTGTGGAAGGCATGGAGCGCCTCGCGGAGTTCTTCGAGATCATCGGCGCCGGGATCCTCCTCGTCGGCCTGGTGGTGGCGGCGGGTCTGGCGATTCGCTCCCTGATCCGGTCCAGAGATCCAGCCAAGGCCTATCGCGTTCTTCGCCAGGCCTTCGGCGGGGCCATCCTGCTGGGGCTGGAGGTGTTGGTCGCGGCCGATCTGGTCCGTACCGTCGCGGTGGCGCCGACCATGGAGAACGTGCTGACGCTGGGCATCATCGTCGTGATCCGTACGGTGCTCAGCTTCTCGCTCGAGGTCGAGATCGAAGGTGTGGTGCCCTGGCGGCGGGCCGCCGTGAGCGGCGCGAGCCACCTGGCCCGCGCCGCTGAGCGAAGCGGTGAGTCGTCGTGACCCGTGGCGTTCGGTAGCCGAGCAGAGCGTTGCGTCCTAGGCGTCTGCTGGAGGTGGGTGATGGACGCCGCGGTGGATCTCGTGGGCTCGAGAGTGACCCGGTGAGTCGGGGTCGTCGACGATCGGCTGGTCGGCCATGAAGAGTCGGATGACGTTGGCCAGCTCACCAGGATGACTGAAGTTGATGGCGTGAGCCGCGCCTTCGATCACCACCAACAACACGTGGGTGTCTGTCTGGCTGGCCACGTAGCGAACCCGAGCCGGGGTCGGCATCAGCGGATCGCGGTCCCCGAGCACCGCCAGGGTTGGGACCTTGAGATCCAGAAGCCGGTCCAGGGACGGGTACTGGGTCAGCGCCCGGAACATCTTGAACGTGCTGGGGATGCCGAATCGCAGGTAGTCCGGAACGGCCACGGGCATCAGCCGGGTCGGTTCGCGAACTCCGTCCCGGGCCAGCTGTCGGATCGCGCGCGGCAACGGCTGGTTGTGCAGGCCACCGGCCGGTGCCACCAGGACGGCTCGCTCGAGTCGTTCGGGATAGAGGTGAGCGAACTCGAAGATGACCGGACAGCCCATCGAGTTCCCGACCAGGGTCACCGACTCGATCCCGCGGTCGTCGAGGAACCTGGCAGCCGCGTGCGCGAGGTCGGGAATGTCGAGCGGCGTGTTCGGCTTGCCACTGCGGCCGAAACCCGGGAGGTCGGGAACGAGGGTGTGGAAGTCGCCGGCGAGTCGTTCTGCGGTCGGGAGCAGGTATCGGCCGGAGAGCCCGAAACCGTGCAGGTGCATCATCACTCCCGCAGACGGCGGATCGAGTGATTCTCGGTAGAGGACCTTGACCCCGTCGACGGTGGTCCACCGCTCGACGAGGCCGGAGGTCAGCTGCTGCTGTCGTCGTGAACCGCCGCGTCGGGACCGGGGAGTGGACATGTCGACCTCACGCTCGGTCGGGCACGGTAGGTGGTGAGGAGTGACTCCGGGCCGGGTCCACGCCCGCGATGGCCCCGGCGCCACCAGCATGGCAGTCGCCCGGCGGCGGGATGTCATCCGCATCGGGTGACATCATCGGGTGACGTCTCGGCGCAGCGGACTGCTGCACCGTGCTGCCGGGGTGTCAGTCGCCGAGCAGACCGAGGGTGGTCGCGTTGCTCACCGCTTCGTTCCGCGAGGACACGCCGAGTTTGCGGTAGATGGAGGCGACCTCGGTGGCGACGGTGTTGCGCGTCACGAACAGCCGCTCACCGATCTCCCGGAAGGTGAGGTGCGTCTGGAGATAGGGGAGGAGTCGCAGCTCCGCGCCGGTCAGGGGCGTCCCGCCGGCCACGGCCAGGTGGGCACGGGAGGTCAGCAGGTCGCGGAGAGCAGACACGTCCTCGACGAGCAGACCGAGCGACGGACGGCGCAGCATGATCTCGTCGATCTCGTGCAGCAGCTGGCGTGCGGCCCTGTGGTCGCTCTGGCCCGCGTACACCTTGGCCAGCTGCAGTCGTCCGCGGACGGCCAGGTAGGGCAGCGCGACGGTGCAGGTCGGTCGGGCCCGCATCGCCCGAGCGAGCCGTCGCTGCAGCTCGTCCCCGTCGCCCGCGTGGGCGGCGAGTCGAGCGGCAGCAGCGAAGGCCAGCAGGCTCATGGCGTGGTCCTGCAGCCGACACTCGTCGACGGTGGTCATCGCCACCCCCACGTGTTCTGCGGCGTCGATCCAGTCCCCGCGATCCATGGCCAGGATCGCCAGCTCCGCCTGGCTGACGACGATCGTGGCGACGTTGCCGAGCTGCACCGCGACGGAATGCGTTTCCTTGAAGAGGGCGGTCGCCCGGGCATCCCGGGCTGAGAGGAGCTGCGCCTCGGCGCGAACCAGCAGCGCCACAGCGCGCCAGATGCTCCAGGGCGGCTCTTCGGCGACTGCGACATTCGCGTCGGTCATCATCGCCGCCGAGCCGTCACGACACATCAGAGCCCGCAACAGGGCACGCGACGACGCAAAGGACGCCGTACCGTCCGACGGCACGGGATCGAAGGAGGTGCTGTCGACGAAGGCCGCCCATCGTTGTGCCTCCGCGGACTGCCCGGTCAACACCGCAGCCCACGCTGCCAGCACGGCCAGCGGTGGATACGTCTCGATGGTCCGCTCACCCACGGTCGAGAGCCACCGCTGTACGGTCGACAGCTGACCCGCCTGGTAGGTCGGGAGAGCCAACCCGGCCATGGCGTGCAGACACCTGTCCCGTTCCGTCGTGTTCAACAGATGTTCGACGGCCAACGCCGCTGAGCCGTTGGCCTCGTACCAGTCTGCGGCCCTCAGGTGCAGCTTCTCGACGACGTCGGGCTCGACTCGCCGGAGCTCGGCCAGCAGGAACTCGCGGAACAGCCCGTGGTAGCGGTACCACCCACGATGGCGGTCCAGCGGGACCACGAACATGCCGTTGGCTTCCAGGACACGAAGCTGAGCTTCTGATCCAGAATCCTCGAGGACCGCGTCGCAGAGCGGCGCACCGAGCTGATCCAGAACCGCCGTACGACGGAGGAACTGCTGGACGGCTTCGGGCAGCTGCTGCAGTGCCTCTCGGTAGAGAAAGTCAGCCACATACCGATCCTCGCCGGAGATCGCCAATGCGTCGCCGTCGCTGGCCCTGGCGATGATCGCAGCCAGGTGCAAGCCGACCGGCCACCCCTCGGTCCGGTTCGTCACCTCCCCGGCCAGCTCCGGCGTCAGGTGCACGTGCTCCTGGGAGAAGATCTGTGCAGCCGCAGCCGCGTCCAGTGCGAGGTCGCTGGGCCCGAGCTCCAACAGGTCGCCGGAGACTCGCAGTCGTGGCAGGTGGGGCTGCTCGGCACGACTCGCCACGACGAGCTGGGACCCGGCGGGTATACCCGAGATGACCACGCTGAGCACGTCATGGCACGCCGGCAGCTGGAGCTCATGGAGGTCGTCGAGCATGAGCACGAACGGGACCGGGCTGGTGCGGAGCGCCGAAGCAAGCCGCGGCCCCGCCCGCCCCAACGTCGACAGACCCAGTCCGCGGACCTCGGTCACCAGGTCGGGCAGGCCGGCGATGCGGCCGTAGGCCGCAGCCAGCACCGAGAGCAGCGCCGACGGATCATCGTCCAGGCGGTCCAGCGACACCCAGACGACCCGACGATCTTCCACCGCTGCCCATTCACTCAGCAGCGTCGACTTGCCGTATCCCGCCGGTGCGGTGACACCCACCACCCGAGCGTTCCGGGCCCTGGCGGCGCGGATGAGGTCGCCGCGGCTCACCGAGCCGCTTCGGCGGGGCGGCAGCGTGAGCTTCGCCTCCAGCAGCACCGCCTCGAGCTCGGCAGCCGTCGACCTGGTCCTGGTCGTGGTCACCGGTGGGGTCCGTCACGTCCGACGTCGGCCGAGCCGGTGGGTTCCGTTGCGGCGCAGGACATGTTCAACCTATCGATACAGGCACAACTCGGTGGGTGCCCCTGAGTCGCCGCCACAGACTCCCCGAGTCCTGGCACGGTGGCGACGACCGCTCTGAAGTCACGATGACACTTTCGGTGAGAGACGATATCGCAGAAAGACCGCGCCGGACTCAGTCTCTCGAGAAGCGGCACCACATCTCAGCGAGTGATGGTGCCGGCGAACACGGCTCGCTCATGTCTCCAGTTGTCGATGCCGACCTCGAGCAGGACGTCGTCACGCGCCCCCTCCGGCAGCACGAACCCTACGGTGTAGGGATACGAGACCTCCCCCGGCCGCACGTACTGCACGATCACGTGCTCGGCGTGGCCCGGTGTGGCCACGTATGCGCTGGCCGTCGTCAGGTCTGGGCCGAAGCGCAGCCGCGCGGTCAGGGCGACCCTCACCTGATGGGCGGAGCCGTTGCGTACGACGATCGTGAGCTCGCTGCACGGATCACCGAGCCGCGCGTTCGGGGCGTCCACCGGCGTCGAAGCCAGCAGCGTGGTGTGGTCGACGTCGACGACCTCGACAGCCACCCCATCGATCCAACGGAAGCTCTCGGTGAACATGGCAGGTCGTCTGCCGACCTCGGTTGAGGGACCGGTCACGACAGGCCTCACCACGTCCGTCGGGCCGGAGCCGCTCGACGTCAGGACGATGATCAAGATCAACCAGATCACGAGCTTCAGTCCCAAGATCATCATCGCCCCCGTTCGACCACCTTCTACCAGGGTGATCTGTAGGCTGCGGGCTGGCAATCGGCATATCTGCCGAGATTCGTCGGACGCGGGACGAACGCCCGGATCACAGCAGGTTCAGGAGGCCGGCTTCGTGCGCTGCCGCTGTTCGCGTGGACACCCCCAGCTTCGCGAGGACGGCTCGTACGTGGGTGTGCACGGTACGTGGGCTGATCACCAGGCGTTGGGCGATGTCGTCGTTACTCAGTCCGACCGCGACCAGCCGGAGCACCTCCATCTCGCGCTCGGTCAGTCCGGCCGGCCGAAAGCTGAGCGCTGCAGCCAGCTCATCGAGCTCGCGGGTGACGGAGTGCATCGCCTGCGCGGAGTTCCAGCTGGCCCCGATTCGGTAGCTGGCGTCCCACTCGCCCTTGGTGAGCTGGCGCCGACACCGAGCGAGGCCAGCGTCGAAGACCGGCACGTCGCGGTCGTGGCTCACGACCCCGTAGGTGTCCTCCCAGGTCGAGGCTGCCCCGAACAGCTCGGCCGCCGCTGAGCCGCGCCGCAGAGCTGCGGCGAGGCTGGCCGCCGCCCGGAGCAGATTCGACCCGTGGTAGACGAAGTGCTCGAAGTCGCGCACCTGCACGGCCAGCCGGAGCCGCTCCCCGGCAGTCGCCCAGTCCTCGCGCTTCAGGCCCAGAGTCCCCGTCGACAGGTGGATGCGGTAGACGCCGAATCCCACTGCGAGCTCGTC
The DNA here is from genome assembly GCA_036524985.1 of Microlunatus sp. GTDB lineage: Bacteria > Actinomycetota > Actinomycetes > Propionibacteriales > Propionibacteriaceae > Microlunatus. Next base: position 31,465 of record DATDBH010000021.1, read on the forward strand.
GAACCTGCCGAGAGCGTCGCGCCACCCTGCTTCGGCTCGCTCCGACTCTCCATTGGCGTCGTGCCAGTCGGCCAGGTCGTTGATCGACCACGCCGAGCCGTGGCGATCGCCCGCTGCCCGGCTCATGGCCAGGCTTCGCTCGATCAGGGCGCGCGCCGCTTCCCAGTCACCGGCGTGGACGCTGGTGTGGCCGGAGCCGCGCAGTGACCGAGCCATACCGCCCTCGTCGCCGAGGCGCTCCCACAGGGTGAACTCCTCGGCGAACCGAGCTCCTGCCAGCGCGAGATCGGGTGTGAAGCTGCGAGGGCTGGTGTCGCCCAGGGCGGCGTACCCCCCGTGGTCGAGGACCCACGCCCGGATGCGAAGCGACTCAGCATCGGTGCTGACGGCGGGAAGTGCCAGCGCGCGATCCACCAACTCCACGGTATGGGCGGCAGCCGGTGCGTAGGCCCAAAGGGAGAACAGTGACCCGGATACCCGCAGCGCCAGGTCACTGTCCCCGCGGTCGAGTGCCCAGGTCATCGCCGCACGAATGTTGCCGAGGTCGGCGTCGAAGGCTGTCATCCACTGCGGCTCCTGGGGCATCTCGGTCATGGCCGCTCGCTCCACGAGACCGAGCAGGTAATCGAACCGGGCGGCCTGCGCCGTCTCGACGAGCGCGGGGTCGGCCTCCTCCGCCTGGTGCAGCGCAAAGGTCCGGATGAGCTCGTGCACCCGGAACCGAGCGCCGGCGGGGCCGTCAGGAATTCGTTGGAGGAGCGACGCCTCGGCCAGCGCTCGCAGCTGCTGCAGGGAGGCCCCGGAGACGACCTCGGCCGCCTCCTGAGTGAAACCTCCGGTGAAGATGCCCAGTCGGGCCAGCACCCGCTGTTGATCGCCGTCCAGCGCTCGCCAGGTGCTGTCGAGCAGGACCGTGAGGTTTCGATGCCGGTCGGGCAGGTCCGCCAGATCCGAGACGAGCACCTCCTCGCCCCGGGCGATCTCGTTCAGGAGATCGGCCGGCGACAGCAGTCTGGTCCAGCTGGCTGCCAGCTCGATGGCCAACGGCAACCCCGCCAGGTAGTCACAGAGCTCGGCGATGGCCGGATCCTGGGGATCCACGTTCCCAGCCGGAGCGACCAGCCGGGACCTCCGCACGAACAGATCGATGGCATCTGAACCGGCCCGGCCCGAGCCATCCGCCGCCGTCATCGGTGGTAGGGGGAACACCTGCTCGCCACTCAGCCCGAGTGGAGTCCTGCTGGTCGTCAGCACCCGGAGCCGAGGGCACCGGGGCATCAGCACCGACACGAGGGAGGCGCTGGCGGCCGCCACCTGCTCGCAGTTGTCCAGGACGAGGAGGGTGGACTTCGCCGACAGCCGCCTCACCAACAGGTCCTCAGCGGAAGCGCCGGCATTCGCCGCCACCCGGAGCGACCCTGCCACCGCGGTCGGCACCGACCGGGGATCAATGACCGATGCCAGCGATACCCACCAGATCGTCGTCGGTGCTGCCGCACGGTCCGCGGCGAGCTGGCCAGCCAGCTCGGCCGCCAAACGTGACTTCCCCGATCCGCCCAGCCCGCTGAGCGTCACCAACCGTGATTCGCCGGTGAGGAGCTGCCTGAGCTGGGTCAACTCATCCTTGCGGCCGACGAACGACGTGAGCCAGCCGGGGATCTCTGTTCCGAGCCGATCCGATGCGGATCGCGCATCTGACATCACCTCGCCCCCTCATCGGGACTTGGTCGTCGCCCGCACGACCAGCGTAGCCTCAGGGACCCCCTACTCGGAGATCACCACGTAGTCGGTGGCGACGTTGAAGTCGACGATCATCTCGCTCAGCCGCTCCCAGGCCGCGGCTGTCTCGGGATGCTGCTGGTCGAACCGATCGCTCTCCTCCTGGGAGACATGTCCCTCCGCCGGATACAGGCGATCGCGTGCCTCCGGGCTGTCGATCTTGAAGATCATCAGGCACTTGCCGGACCGCGGGCCGCGCTCGCCCCTCAGCACGAGGGTTCGCCATCCCTCCGGCTGGGCCGACGCGGCGACCTGCGCCGCTGCCCGTTCGAACTGTTCGGGATCCGACCCCGGCTTCAGCTCGACCTCGTGGACACCCAGTACACGCGCCATCGTTCCTCCCGACAGATCGACCTTCTGATGCTTGCCTGCACATCCCGAGGGCGCCAGGGACGATCGGGCACTCGTCCGGGCACGGAACCCGCGCTCCGCCGTCGGTTGCCCTACGCCGAAGGCGGCAATTGGCCTGAGCAGGATCGAGGCGCATCACCGGTCACACCGGTCGCGTTCCGCGCTCCGCGGTCCTGCACTCCCGAGAGGCTCCGCCCATGACCGTCGGCGGCACCGGTGTCCACCGATCGGGGGACGGCGGCGTCATCTGGTCGATCAGCCGTTCGCCCGACGGCGGCGGTCACCGTCTCGCCGCAGAGTTGTCCTCGTCGGCACGGAGATTCCGGGCCACGAAGACGAAGGAGAACTCAGATGTCCACCACGACTCCCACCGGCTCGCATCCGCAGGGCTACACCCCACAGACCAGTGAGGGTTCCAACTTCGGCCGGGACGCTCGTGGCCAGAAGAAGTCGAAGCCCACCGGATGGATCGTCGCCACCTTCGGGGCCGCAGCCCTGGCTATGGTCGGCATGATCGCCGCCGTCTTCCTGGCCTTCGCCGGCCCGGCCACCGCCGGCGCCAGCAGCACGGTCGAGCATCACCGCAGCGACAGCCACCACGCGGTGATCATCAACGGAGGCGGTCACAGCCACCACACCGTCCAGCCGTCCGCCCAGATCGAGACCCTGCAGAAGGACCTCGGTCAGCTGAACTACTACGAGGGCCCGGTCAACGGCTACCCGAGCGTCCAGCTCGAGCAGTCGATCAAGTACCTGCAGGCCGACGCAGGGCTCCCGCAGACCGGCCGGATGGATGCCCCGACCCAGGCCGCGATGCAGAACATGCTGATCAACGGCAACAACCAGATGGGCAGCTGATCATCTGTTCCCAGGATGCACTCGGTGGCGACCCGGACCGAGTGCCCACGGCACCCACCGGCCGAGTGCCCACGGCACCCACCGGCCGACCTCCGCACAGTGGTGGCACACCACCGCACGCCGACAGAGCCTCGCGTATGTTGTCGTCCACCGCTTGGACGAAGGGGACCTGACGTGAGCTGCGATCTCGATGGCCGGCTCCATCGCCGATCTGGTGGTCGAGTTCCCCGGCGGCTCGGTCTGAACCTCCACCCACTCATCCGGAAGAAGGCAACCTCATGCCCGGTCTCATCCGCGGGGTCGCCCGCACCGCTGTCATCGCCGGCACCGCAACTGCTGTGTCCAACAGGGTCTCCCGACGGCAGCAGGGACGATGGGCCCAGCAGGAACAAGCCGCCGCCCCGCCTGCTCCGTCCTACGCTCCGCCCCCACCCGCCCGCCCGGTGCCGGCGTACCGCGCCGAATCTGCCCCCGCCGCGGGGATGGACGACAAGCTCAAGCAGCTGAAGCAGCTCGGCGAGCTGCGCGACGCGGGAGTCCTCACCGACGCGGAGTTCGAGGCGCAGAAAGGCAAGATCCTCTACGCCTGACCGAGGGTGCTCCTCGTGCACGACCGACAGCCCTGGAGTCACGACAGAGAAGGTGCCCGCAGATGATCACGTCGGCAGACGAGCTGGCCGTCAACAAGGCCCTCTGGACCCTGGTGAACGAGCAGTACACCGACGCGAGCGCTCGAGAGGCGTGGGCGCAACAGGAGTTCAGCTGGGGCCTCTTCGCCACTCCTGAGGACGAGGTCCGGGTGCTCGGCGACGTCCGGGACCTGGACGTCGTCGAGCTTGGTTGCGGTACGGCGTACATCTCCGCCTGGCTCGCCCGTCGTGGTGCGCGACCGGTCGGCGTCGATCTCACGCCGGCTCAGCTGGACACGGCCCGCCGCTGCCAACGGGAGTTCGAGCTTCCCTTCGCGTTGGTGGAGGCCAGCGCAGAGAGTGTCCCGCTACCCGACGGCTCGTTCGACCTCGTGGTCAGCGAGTACGGCGCGTCGGTGTGGTGCGACCCCGATCGGTGGATTCCGGAGGCGGCGCGACTGCTCCGTCCCACCGGCCGACTCGTGTTCTTGACCAACAGCGTGCAGGTGACGTTGTGCGTTCCCGAGCAGGGCGGTCATGCGCAGGAGCAGCTGCTCCGGCCCCAGCGCGGCATGTCGCGCGTCACGTGGCCGGGCGGCGGGACTGAGTTCCATCCCAGCCACGGCGACTGGATCCGCGCCCTGCGACGCTCCGGTTTCGTGGTCGACGCACTGCATGAGCTGTACGCCCGCGACGAGGCCCGTACGCCCGACTACTACGACATCGCCACCGCCGAGTGGGCGCGACAGTGGCCGGTCGAGGACCTGTGGGTCGCTCACCGGGGCTGAGTTCAGGGGCAGATCAGGATTCACCGTCGTAGCGGGTACGTCGCGACAGGTGCACAGGGCCGACGAACTGGTAGCCACGCCCGGACGCCGTACGGATCAAGTCCTGCCTGCTGCTGGAGTCGCCGAGGTCGCGGCGCAGCGTGTTGACGGCGGCGGTCAGAGCATCGGGAGGACTCGATGCTTGGATGCCCGCAACCTTCCTCAGCTCGTCGTGGCCGACGATGCGATCGCGATTGACCAGCAGACACAGCAGCAGGCGCCAGTGCGCCTCGGTGAGAGGAACCTGTGCGCCATCGGCACGGACAGTCCTCCTGCCGCAGTCGACGCGGAAGCGACCGAAGCTGTAGACCTCGACACCGTACGTGCGGACGAGGGCGCGGACGTCGGGGCTGGTCGTCGCCCTCGACGCCTGCGCGGTGACCACGTCGTGGACGAGACGGCCGGCGCTGCTGATCACCGCTGAGCTCGGCCTGCCTTCAGATGGGCGGCAGGCGATCTCCAGCAGGAACTGGTCGATGATCATCGTGGCCCGAACCACCGCGGTGAGGACCTCTGCCGGATCGCCGGCCGAGGACAGCGCCGCCAGCGTGTTCGCTTCGGCCTGCTCCCAGTCGACGTCGTCGCCGAGATCGAGGTGCACCATCGTGCGCAACAGCGTGGAGGCGACCACGGTCGGCAGGTGGGATCCGTTCACCGGACGTCCTCGGTGGGTGAGCCGACGGCAGGCCGGCAACCGCAGGAGCGGCGCACCATCAGGTCCATCGGAAGCAACCGGTGTGGCGTGGGGGACTGGCTCTTGGGCTCCAGGACGGCTGCTACCGCGGCCTCGCCCATGGCCTCGACCGGTTGCCGGACCGTGGTCACGGTGGGCCAGCTGAAGGCGGTGTGCGCAGTCCCGTCGAACGACACCATCGCGATGTCGTCGGGGACTCTCACCCCAGCCTCGCCGAAGGCGCGCAGCAGGCCGAAGGCCTGCAGGTCGCAGCAGGCGAAGACCGCCGTCGGGAGGGGCCGGCGCTGCAGCAGCCGTCGACCGATGGACAGGCCACCGGCGCGGGTGTACGGCCCGTACTCGACGGGGCCGTCGGGCAGGCCCATGGACCTCAAGGCGTCCTGCCAGCCCCACCGTCGGTGCTGGGCGACGGCGTCTGGGTGCCCACCGTGAGCCAACGCGACCTGGTGGTGGCCGTGCTCCAGCAGATGAGCCACCGCACGCCTCGCCCCGTCTCGTGCTGCCGGTCCGACCGTGATGAATCCGGGCACCGGGTCGGCGCAGTCCACGAGCACGATGGGTCGAGCGATCTCCTCGCGCCACTGCGCGGCTGTGCTCAGTCGTGCCGTGGCCATGACGAAGCCGTCGACTCCACGGTCGATCAGCTCGGTGACCAGCTGCGCCTCGTGAACCGGGTTCTCGCTGTGGCTTCCGACCACGGTCACGAGTCCGTGGCGCTGAGCCACGGACTGAAGACTGCCGACCAGCTCAGCGAAGAACGGGTTCGCCACGTCGGGAACGATCACCCCGGTGATCCCGGTCCTGCCGGTCTTCAACGCGCGCGCACTCGGGTTGGGGCGGTAGTCGAGCTCGGCGATCACACGGCGCACCCGCGCCCTGGTCTGCTCGGCGACCGGACGGGGCCCGTCGTTGACCACGTAGCTCACGACAGCCGTACTGACACCGGCGGCGCGCGCGACGTCGGACCGAGTCGCGGGACGGTGTGTGGGGGAGGACGGCACGAGCCCACTCTACTGGAGTAGATCACTGACGTCATCCGCCTCGTCGGGAAGGCGACCCGTTCCTCTCCGAGCCCGACTCGTAGTGTTCGGGCACCTCCTCAGGAAAGTAGGAATCATGACCACCTGGCTCATCACCGGCTGCTCTACCGGCCTCGGCCGGGCCCTCGCCGAAGCCGTCCTCGCCCGCGGTGACAACGTGGTCGTCACCGCTCGTGCCGCCGAGAAGGTGCAGGACCTGGCCCAGGCTCACCCCGTCACCGCGCTGGCGTTGGCACTCGACGTGACGGATGACGCCCAGGTCATCGCGGCGGTTGCGGCGGCGGAGGAGCGCTTCGGCGCTGTGGACGTCCTGGTCAACAACGCCGGCTACGGCTACCGCGCCGCCGTCGAAGAAGGCGAGGATGGCCCTGTCCGTCTGCTGTTCGACACCCACGTGTTCGGCACCGTCCGCACCATCAAGGCCGTCCTGCCCGGCATGCGCTCCCGACGCTCGGGCACGATCGTGAATCTGTCCTCGATCGGCGCGCGGATCTGTCCCGAAGGATCCGGCTACTACTCGGCGGCCAAGGCCGCGATCGAGGCGCTGACGCTGTCGCTCCGGAAGGAGGTGGCACCCCTCGGTATCACGGCCATGGTGGTGGAGCCTGGCGGTTTCCGCACCGACTTCGCGGGGCGTTCGCTCACCCAGTCGGACCGGCCGATCGCTGACTACGCCGCCACCGCGGGCAAGCGTCGCAAGGAGCACGACACGGTGCACGGCACGCAGCAGGGCGACCCGGCCAAGGCTGCCGCGGCACTGATGCAGGCGGTCGCGTCCGCCGAGCCGCCGTACATGCTGCTGCTCGGCAACGACGCCTCGGATGGTTTCCGCGCCGCCCTGGACGCCCTGCGCAGCGAGGTCGACACCTGGGAGTCGCTCAGCCGCAGCACCGGCTTCGAGTCCTGAACCCGGCCGGAACGCCGAGCGTGAGGCGGGCGATGGCTGCCGCGGCTCCGGGGTGATGTCGGGCGGGCGGCAGGAAGGACCTGCCGAGCCATGCACTGACAGGTCCTGTTTCGTTCGCGTACCGCCCTCTACCGTCGAGGTCGTGGACCACCGCAAAGAAGTCCAGGACTTCCTGGTCAGCCGCCGTGCCCGGCTCAGCCCGGAACAGGCCGGACTGCCTACGTACGGCGGCCAGCGCCGGGTGCCGGGTCTACGTCGTGAAGAGGTCGCCCTCCTCGCCGGGCTGAGCGTCGACTACTACGGACGGCTCGAGCGCGGCCACCTGAACGGGGCATCGGAATCGGTGCTCACGGCCGTCGCCCGCGCCCTGCAGCTCTCCGAGGTCGAACGGCAGCACCTGTTCGATCTCGCGCGCTCCGGCTCCACCGCTCACCCCACGCGACGTCCCAAGCCAGCCGGCGGACCGCGGCCGGCGGTCACGACGATCCTGGCCGGGATGACCGGAATCCCCGCTTACGTAAGAACATCGCGGATGGAGATCCTCGCCGCGAACCGGCTGTGCCAGGCGCTGTACGGAGGCGTCCTCGACGAGGACCGGCTGCCGTTGAATCTGGCCCGCTATCTCTTTCTGGACCCGCACTCACGCGCCTTCTTCCTCGACTGGGACCACGTCGCCGACGACTTCACGGGTGCGCTGCGCGCCCAGGTCGGACGCGACTCCAGGGACAAGACCCTCAGCGACCTGATCGGAGAGCTGTCGACCCGCAGCGACGAGTTCGTCGCCCGTTGGGCGAAGCAGAACGTGCGGCTGCATCAATCGGCCCGCAAGCGGCTGCACAACCGGATCGTGGGCGACATCGAGCTCACGGGAAACGCGTTGGAACTGCCCGCTGACGATCTCACTCTCATCGCCTACACTGCCGACCCGGGTTCCCCGGCCGAGGATCAGTTGCGACTGCTCGCCTCCTGGGCAGCCACCCACCCGAGCGCGCGCACGTCCACCGCGACCCGGCCCCTCGGGTCCGAGCCGGCACCGACCTCCGACGGGAACTGAGACTTCGTGCACACCCGTTCGCCCGTTCTGTCCATCAACCTCGGCGATCGCCCGAGAGAAACGAGAGGCACCCATGCCCGACGTGTCCACTCTGACGCTGAACAACGGCGTCACCCTTCCCTCCTTGGGACTCGGGGTGTTCCAGACCCCTCCGGATGAGACCCGCGATGCGGTGACGGCTGCCCTGGTCGCCGGCTACCGCCACATCGACACCGCCGCCGCGTACGGCAACGAGCGTCAGGTAGGTGAGGCGATTGGGGCCTCCGGTGTCGACCGCGACGACGTGTTCGTGGAGACCAAGATCTGGATCAGCGACTACGGCTACGAGCAGACCCTGCACGGGTTCGAGAAGTCCGCCCGCAAGCTAGGTGTCGACCAGATCGATCTGCTGATCCTGCACCAGGCCCTGCCCTCGGCGTTCGAATCGACGTTGGAGGCGTACCGCGCGCTGGAGACGCTGTTGGCCGATGGCAGAGTCCGCGCGATCGGGGTCAGCAACTTCATGGTCGACCACCTCACCAGGCTGCTGGACGTCGCGACCGTCGTGCCGGCGGTCAACCAGATCGAGCTGCACCCGTACTTCCAGCAGCGTGAGGTGCAGGACCTGGGCGCCGAGCACGGCATCCTCACCCAGGCCTGGTCACCTATCGGCGGCATCACCTTCTACCGCGACGGGAAGCACACCAGCACCCTGCAGGATCCGGTGATCTCACGACTCGCGGAGGCCCACGGCAAGTCGCCGGCTCAGGTGATGCTGCGCTGGGGTGTCCAGCAGGGTCGTTCGGTGATCCCGAAGTCGACCAAGCCGGCCCGGATCGCCGAGAACCTGGACGTGTTCGACTTCGAGCTGACTGCCGACGAGCTCGCCGCGATCGACGCCCTCGACACCGGTCAGCGTGGCGGACCCGAGCCAGAGGTGATCACCCTCGAGGCGTTCGGCCGTCCGATCCCCGAGGACTGAGCACGATCGGCCGCCCCCACATCGACGGATCAGCAGGACCCAGCCGCCGGACGCTGTTGCGAGCAGGACTGCTCCTCGGCGCCGGTGGCTGGACCCTGACAGGTTGCGCCCTTCCGGGCAGCCCGTTCCCGACCGCTGACCAGACCCCCATCAGGTCGCCCCGGGCGACTCCCGCTTCGACTCCGACAGCAGGTGACACCCCCATGACCGGCCGCATCCTGCTGGCGTACTTCTCCAGGCCGGGGGAGAACTACTACTACGGCGGGCGGCGGGATCTGGCCGTCGGCAACACGCAGGTGCTGGCCGAGATGATCGCCGAGCTGATCAACTGTGACGTGTTCCGGATCGAGGCGGCCGAGCCCTACCCGGAGGCGTACGACGCGACCGTTGCGCGCAACGTCATCGAGCAGGACTCCGACGCACGACCGGAGATCGTGTCACCGTTGACCTCGGTCGACGGTTACGAGCACGTGCTGTTGGGTAGCCCGATCTGGAACGTACGGCCCCCGATGATCATGAACACCTTCGTCGACGGAATCGACCTCACCAGCACGACGGTGCACCCCTTCGTCACGTACGCCGTCAGTGGTCTCGGCAGCACCGAGCGCGTCTACACCGAGGCCTGCGCCGGCGCGGAGATCCGTCCGGGCCTGGCCGTCCGGGGCGAGGAGGTCGCCCAGCAGCGCGACGACGTCGAAACCTGGCTCCGTCAGAACCGACTTCTCGCCTGACGAATCCCACCCACATTCACCCACTACCGACTAGCGCGACCGGCACGACACGGCCGGCGCGACACGAGAGGACCACGATGGACAAGCGATATCTCGGCAGCCTGGAGGTCTCAGCGATCGGGCTGGGCTGCATGGGCCTGAGCGCCAACTACGGCGAACCGGTCGACACAGACCACGGCGTCGGTCTCATCCGCGGTGCCCACGACCAGGGCATCACGTTCTTCGACACCGCCGAGGCGTACGGGCCGCTCACCAACGAGACCCTGGTGGGGGAGGCGATCGAGCCGATCCGCGACCAGATCGTCATCGCCACCAAGTTCGGGTTCGGCTACGACGGTGTCTCTCGCACCGGGCTGAACAGTCGGCCCGAGAACATCCGCCGGGCCGTCGAGGGATCGCTGCAGCGGCTGCGGACCGAGCACATCGACCTGCTCTACCAGCACCGGGTCGATCCGGAGGTGCCGATCGAGGACGTCGCCGGCACCGTCAAGGAGCTCATCGACGCCGGCAAGGTCGGCCACTTCGGGTTGTCGGAGGCCAGCGCGGATACCATCCGCCGGGCTCACGCCGTACAACCCGTCGCCGCCGTGCAGAGCGAGTACTCGATCTGGGCGCGCGACCCCGAGACCGAGGTCCTGCCGGCTTGCGAGGAGCTGGGCATCGGGTTCGTGCCGTGGTCACCGCTGGGGCAGGGCTTCCTGACCGGCACCGTGGGCCGCGGCGAGTCGTTCGCCGCGAACGACATCCGCAGCCGGTTCCCCCGCTTCACCCCTGAGGCGCTGGAGGCGAACCAGCCGATCGTCGACCTGGTCAGCGAGATCGCCGCCCGGCAGCAGGTCACGCCGGGACAGGTCGCGCTCGCCTGGCTGCTGGCGAAGTCGCCGGCCGTCGTGCCGATCCCCGGCAGCCGCCGACCGGCACGGGTCACCGAGAACCTACTGGCCGCCGACGTGACCCTGAGCCCTGCCGACATCGCGGAGATCGACGCCCGGTCGGCCCAGCTCGGCGTGGCCGGCGCCCGCGGCTCCGGCCACGAGACGTACCGCTGACCGAGCTCGACGGCCAGACCCGACGGGTGTGAGGCACTCGCGGAGTCCGGCTTCGCCGGCCCTGGTCGGTCACACCAGCGTCAGGGGCGCCTGGTCGCGGTGATGCGCGGTCGGAGCATGACCAGGAACAGGATCAGCGCGATCACGGTGAAGACGGCGAGCCCGGCGAACGCGGCCGGGTGACCGAACCAGCCGATCCCGAGGCCGAGGAGGATCGCGCCCAGTCCGTAGCCGATGTCGGCGGTGGCGAACAGGGTGGCGCTGGCCGCGCCCCGACGCTCGATCGGCGCGAAGCTGTAGGCCGTGGCCTGGAGCAGCGGGAGGGCGACGCCGAAGCCCAGACCGAACAGCACGGCCGAGATCAGGAAGATCACGAGCGAGTCGGCCCACCACAGGATCACCAACCCGGCGAACATGCTCACCAGGCCGGGCACGATGGCGACCGTGACCCCGTAGCGGTCGCTGACCCGGCCGACGCCGAGGCGGACGACGAACAGCGCTAGCGCGAAGACCGTGAAGTACAAGCCGATCTGGCTCACGTCCTGTTCGAGGCCGTACGCGGCGACGAAGGCCATCACCGCCCCATAGGGGAGGACGACGAACAGGAAGACCAGACTGGTCGGCAGCACACTCGGCTCGATGAACCGCCCGCGGCGCGGTACGGCGAGGGCGGGTCGGCCGCTCGGCTGAGCCGCGGTGGGCTCGGTGCCGGACGGGGCCGGCGTCGCGGGTCCGGCGGTGAGAGTGGGTGGCCGACGGGTCCGTTCGTAGCGGACGAACAGGCCCAGTCCGAAGGCCAATGCCCCGGTGCCGATGCTGGCGCCGAACAGCCAGGTCGGGCCGAGCTGCTGGAGGGCGCGGAGTCCGAGGTCGGGCCCGATGGCCATGCCGACGGTGTTGGCGAGTGAGTAGTAGCCGATGCCCTCGGCGCGGCGGGAGGCGGGGATCAGGTCGGCCGACATGGCGGAGGCCGAGGTGGAGGAACCGCTGAACCCGACGCCCTGGAGGAACCGGAGGCCGACGATGACCGGCAGCAGGACGGTCAGGGCGAACAGCGGGGAGATCACCGCGATGATCGCGACCCCGATCAGATACACGCCCTGTCGGCTCCACCCGTCGGACAGGTTGCCCCAGGCGATCCGGGGCAGCAGCGATCCGAGGGTGTACGCGGCCACGATCAGGCCCCCGGCGGCGAGGTCACCGGCACCGATCTGCTCGACGAACAGCGGCAACGTCGGGGTCAGCATGAACGTCGACATGTACATGAACACGGCGCTGACCAGCAGCAGGACGAACTGAGGCGTCCACAACGCCTCCCGTCGGGTCAGCGGTCGACGCTGGTGTCGGAGCTGACCGCCGCCCAGGCGTCCAGCTCGTCCCGGCGCGCTTCCAGCTCCACGCGGAACATCCCGACCGTGGCCTCGCCGAGCACGAGGACGTGGGGCGGGTCCGCGCTCTCGACGGCGGTGATCATGGCCTGCGCGGCTTTGGCCGGATCACCGAGCCGGCCCGGGTCGCTGGTGTCGTTCTCCTTGCGGCGGCGACCGGCCGTGTCGGCGTAGTCGGTGATCGGTACGGGGGACTGGTGCAGGGACCGGCCGCCGAAGTCGGTGCGGAAGCCTCCGGGTTCGACGACGATGACGGAGATGCCGAGCGGTGCGAGCTCTTTGCGCAGCGATCCGGACAGACCTTCCAGGGCACCCTTGACGGCGGCGTAGTAGCCGGACCCGGCGGGGGTGATGCGGACGGCGATCGAGGAGAGGTTGACGATGGCTCCCTGTCGGCGGCTCCGCATGCCGGGAAGAACGGCCTTGATCAGGTCGACGGGTCCGAAGAAGTTGGCGGCGAACAGCCGCTCGACGTCGGCCGGGTCGCCTTCCTCGACGGCGGAGCGGTAGCCGTAGCCGGCGTTGTTGACCAGCACGTCGATCTGTCCGAACCGTTCGAGACCGCGCTGGACGGCAGTGTCGATCGCGCGGGCGTCGGTGACGTCCAGGGCCACCCCCAGCGCGCTGTCGGGAAAGCGCTCCAGCAGTCGGGCGACGTCGCCGAGATCGCGAGCGGTCACGATCACCTCGTGACCGGCCTGCAGGACCGCCTCGGCGAGGTGTCGGCCGAGGCCGGTGGAGCAACCGGTGATCATCCAGACGGACATGTGAGTGGCGGTTCCTTGTCGAGATGAGGACTTGTCGTGGGGGACGTCGCTGGCGACGGTAGTCACCATCCGTCGGTCCTGACAGGCCCTGTCAGGCCATGGTTCAGCAGGGCCTGGTTCGCGGCGCTCGGGAGGGCTTGGATGGAGCAGTCGAGGAGAGGACAGCGTTGTGGAGCAGGCACGACTCGGGTCGTCGGGGTTGAAGGTCAGCAGGATCGCCTTGGGGTGCATGAGCTTCGGCGACGGCTCCCGGATGCCGTGGGCGTTAGGCGACGAAGCGGGGGAGCCGATCTTCCGGCAGGCGATCGAGCTCGGCATCACGTTCTGGGACACCGCCAACATCTACGGGCACGGGAGCTCCGAGGAGATCGTGGGCCGCGCGCTCAAGGCGTACACCCGTCGCGAGGACATCGTGCTGGCGACGAAGCTCTTCCAGCCGATGGGCGATGGCCCCGGCGGTGCCGGGCTGTCCCGGCGGGCCGTGATGGAGCAGGTCGACGCGTCGCTGGCCCGCCTCGACACCGACTACATCGATCTCTACCAGATCCACCGCTTCGACCCGCACACGCCGATCGAGGAGACGATGGAGGCGTTGCACGACGTCGTCAAGGCCGGCAAGGTCCGCTATCTGGGGGCTTCGTCGATGTGGGCGTGGCAGTTCGCGACCATGCAGCACGCCGCCGACCTCCACGGCTGGACCAGGTTCATCTCGATGCAGGACCAGTACAGCCTGCTGCACCGGGAGGAGGAGCGGGAGATGTTCGGCCTGCTCGGTCACCAGGGTGTCGGCGCGATCCCGTGGAGTCCGCTTGCCGCCGGCCGACTCGCCCGCCCGTGGGGGGAGAAGGGCACCGAGCGCTCGGTCAAGAACGCCGACGTCGACATGTACGGTCGGCCGCTCGTCCTGGACACCGACTCCGCCATCGTCGACGCCGTTCAGCGAATCGCCGAAGCTCGTGGCGTACCGATGGCCCAGGTCGCTCTCGCCTGGGTGCTGCACAACCCGGTGGTCAGCGCACCGATCGTCGGGTCGACCAAGCCGCATCACCTCAGCGATGCGGTGGCCGCCCTCGATCTCGAGCTCACCGACGACGAGCTCAGCGCGCTCGAGCAGCACTACCTGCCACGGCACCCGACGTACTTCCGGTAGCCCCAGCGCCTGATAGACCCGCCAGACCCGACCCGACCATCAGTGAGGACACCATCATGATCACCCGCCAGCTCGGCCGCAGCGGTCTCGAGGTCTCCGCGATCGGCTTCGGTTGCATGGGACTCAGTCACGCGTACGGCAGCGACGTGCCCGAACAGGACGGCATCGACCTCATCCGGGCCGCCGTGGATCTCGGTGTCACCTTCTTCGACACCGCTCAGGTGTACGGACCGTTCACCAACGAGGAGCTGCTCGGCAAGGCGATCGCCGACGTGCGCGACCAGGTCGTGATCGCCACCAAGTTCGGCTTCTCCTTCGACGGGAGCACCCGCAGCGGCCTCGACAGCCGACCCGACCACATCCGCATCACGGTGGAGGAATCCCTGCGACGGCTGAACATCGAGCGGATCGACCTGCTCTACCAGCACCGCGTCGACCCGGACGTGGCCATCGAGGACGTCGCCGGCACGGTCAAGGAGCTGATCGACGCCGGCAAGGTCGCCCACTTCGGGCTGTCCGAGGCCGGTGTCGATGTCATCCGTCGAGCGCACGCGGTCCAGCCGGTCACCGCGCTGCAGAGCGAGTACTCGCTGTTCTGGCGCGAACCCGAGGCGGAGATCCTGCCCACGCTGCTGGAGCTCGGCATCGGTCTGGTCCCGTTCAGTCCGCTCGGCAAGGGCTTCCTGACCGGCACCATCGACAGCTCGACCAGCTTCGACGACGACGACCTGCGCAGCAGGCTGCCACGGTTCACCGAGGACGCGCGGCGAGCCAACCAGGATCTCGTCGATCTCCTCTCCGTGGTCGCGACTCGTCTCGACGCAACTGCCGCCCAGGTGGCGCTGGCCTGGATCCTGGCCCAGCATCCCTCCATCGTCCCGATCCCGGGCACGACGAAACTGCACCGGCTGCAGGAGAACACGGCGTCCGCTGCGGTCGTCCTGCCCGAGGCGGACTTGGCCGAGATCACGGCGGCGGCCGACACGATCGACCTCACCGGCGACCGCTATCCCGCGGCGATGCAGCAGTGGATCAACCGTTAGTGGTCACGACCGAAGAACCCGAACCTCCCATCACCGGCATCCAGGTGCAACCCATCGCGGCCCACCCCGCCGACGGCATCATCGCCATCTCGCGGCAGAAGTGGCGGTGGATGTCACAGCGTCAGATCGAACCACTGCAGGACCTCTTCCACGATGACGCGGTCTTCGTCCACATGGGTGCCACCATGACCAAGGACGAGGAGCTCGAGGTCATCCGCAGCGGACAGATCCACTACAGGGACGTCGACATCGAGGAGACGTCGGTGCGGTTCATCGGTGGCACAGCGATCCTGCTGAACAGGCTTCGGCTGACAGCCGTTGTCGGTGGCAACGAGGTGACCAACCCGTTCGTCGCCACCGAGGTCTACGTTCAGCTCAGCCAGACCTGGAAGCTGGCGTCCCTGTCCTTCACCAGACTGGTGACCCACTGACCGGTGCGGTTGCTCGCACAAGAGCGGAACGGGCCGGCTTCTCATCGACCTACACCGACTCGCCGCGGTGCTCGATCACGACGTGGGGTCGATCTCCCGACGATTCGGTGGCTCCGCGTCCTCCAGCAGTGGCCACCCGTCCTGAACCTGCGCCGAGGGCGGCACCTGGGGTTTCTCCCGATGGTGCACGCGGGTCCTGCGGGGTGGATCGGGCCAGCCCCCGAGAACTGCCAGGACGTCGGCGAGCAGCCGGTGCCGCAGATAGGCCGATACCCTTCCCATGGCCTCAGTTTACCGTCGGGCGCACGACCCTAGATGAAGAGCAGCTGGGCGCCGTCGGTCTTCTCGATGAAGTCGGAGGCGCTGATGATCGCCTCGACCTCCTCGTAGAGATCCTCCGCCTCCAGGTGCTGCATGTCAGCTGACATCCGGCAGGCCCAGAGGTGGCCGCCGGAGTCGACGATCTGCTGGAGGAATTCCGGCACCTCCGGGACGCCGATCTCCTCGATGGACTTCTTCATCTGGTGCGTGGCCATCGCGGTCATGCCGGGGAGGCCACCGAGACCTTGCGGTAGGTGCGTCGCGGTGTTCCCGAGCATCGTGAACTTCAGATCGCCCATCGTCTTCTTGTTGATCATGTCGAATCCCCAGAAGGTGAAGAAGAGATGGGTCTCGACACCCTCGCCGAGGGCCGCGTTCGCCAGGATGAGCCCGGGGTAGGCCATGTCCAGGTTGCCCTTGGAGCAGATGATCGCCAGCTTGCGGGCACTCTCCTCCTCGAAGGACGGGACGATCGGGACGGGCTCGGTGGTGGTCATGACTGTCTCCTCGTCGGTTCACACGCAACCGCGAGGCTTCGGCAGCCCCGCGATGTAAGCCATCTTCTTGGCCGGCTTCTTGGGAAAGAGCACGAACAGCTGCTTGGTCGGGATCCCACCGATCGTCGACACCCGGCGGAGCGTGGCGGTCTCGCCGTGCTGTGGGAAGTCGTCGCGGAGGAAGCGGATGGCCTTCCAGTGCTCGTCGCTCAGCTCTACGCCGATCTGTGCCGCGAGCGCCGTCCCCAGCTCCTCGGTCCACTCGTCGTACTGGGTCATGAATCCCTCGTCGTCGACGTGGATCTCATGGCTGTCGATCATGGTGGTCGGCATCTCAGGCCTCCTGCTTCTCCGGTTCGGTCTCCGGTACGTGTTTCCCTGCCATCGACATCAGGGCTGGAAGGGGCACAGGCCGTCCGGGGAGCAAGACGTTCCAGTAGATCCAGCGGAAGGCGAGCTTGCCCACGTGGTTGATGCGGGTCTCCTTCAGCAGGTCCATGGGGCCGACCAGGGGGACTGGGTACTTGCCCGTCAGAGGCTCGGTGTCGTAGTTGAAGTCGATCAACAACGCCTTGCCGTCACCGGACTCCACGAAGCAGTTGGCGTGCCCGTCGAAGGATCCCGTCATCGGGCGGGTCGCGACGTGCTCGAGGAAGTTGTCGACGAAGATCTCCACGGAGAAGTGAGCCACGGACCCGGCCTTGGACGCAGGAATGTCGCTGGCATCGCCGATCGCGAAGATGTTGTCGTACGTCGTCGACAGCTGGGTGTGCTTGTCGACGGGTACGTAGTTGAGCTCGTCGCCGAGCCCGGAGCGCGCCAGGAAGTCGGCGCCCATGTTCAGCGGGACCGTCACCAGCAGATCGAACGGGACCTCCCGCTCGTCGTAGGACACGAGCGTCTTCCGCTCGGAGTCGATCCGCTCCACCATGAAGTCGGCCTCGACGTGCACCTTCCGCTCGTCGAGCATCGCCCCGAGATGAGCCGAGGCCACCGGCTTGGTGAACGCTCCGTCCAGGGGGGTCACGTAGACCAGCTCGACCCGATCGCGGATCCCGCGTTCCCGGAGCCACGCCTCGGCGAGGAAGGTGAACTCCAGCGGCGCCACCGGGCACTTGATCGGCATCTCGGTGATGTGCACGACGAGCCTGCCGCGCTCGAAACGGCTGAGCGCCCCGGCGAGCGCCTCCGCCCCCTCGAGGGTGTAGAAGTCGAAGATGCTGCGCCGCCACTCAGGTCCCAGCATGCCCGGGGTCTGGTCCGGACGTGGAGTCGTGCCGGTGGCGATGACCAGCTGGTCGTACGCCAGCTGACGGCCGTCCTCGAGGACGACGACGTTGTCGTCCGGGCGGACCCGGTCGATCGAGCCGACGATGAAGTCCACGCCGTCGGGCAGGAACGCGTGCCGTGATCTCACCACCTGCTCGTGCGAGTACGCACCGAACGGCAGGAACAGGTAGCCCGGTTGGTAGTGGTGCTCGTCATCGCGGTCGACGACCGAGATGCTCCACTCCGCGCGGTCGAGGCGATGTCGCAGCTTGTTCGCGACCATGGTGCCGGCCGTACCACTGCCCAGGATGACCAGTTGCCTCCGGGTGCTTTCCCGTCCTGTCCCCATGAGTCCAAATTAACCCCCGGGGGTATTCGGTGACAGTGGCGAAGGTCCCGTGTCGAGGTGACCCAAGACCGTGTGCGATCAGGGGAGGGCCTGAACGGTGATGTAGGCGGCGACGGCGAGGACGAGGAAGCCGAACCAGCGTCGAAGTCGGGCACCGGGTAGGCGATCGGCGACGCGTCCGGCCGCGAGGGCTCCGGCGACGGCCGCGACGGTGAACGTGGCAGTGAGACCCAGATCGACCGGCGCATCGCCGAGATGAGCGATGAAGCCTGCGATGGAGTTGGTGGTGATGATGATCAGGGACGTGGCCACCGCGGTCGGCATGCTCAGGCCGAGCAGCACGACGAGGGCAGGGATGATCAAGAAGCCGCCGCCGACCCCGAACAGTCCCGTGAGGAATCCGACGCCGAGGCCGGCCCCGATCGCTCGTGGTAGGCAGCTGCGCCAGTTGATGCCGCCGGCGGGCAGGGCGCAGGCGCCGCCGACCGCGCCTGGGTCGCGCAGCATCCGGATGCCGGCGATCACCATCAGGGCAGCGAATCCGAGCAGTACGACGGTGGGGTGCAGGTGCCGGTTGACCGCGGCGCCCGCGAAGGCTGCCGCGGCGCCGGTTCCGGCGAAGATCGCGGCAAGGCGCCACTGAACCTGCCTCATCCGGGGGAGGGCAGCGATGGCGGAGGACAGCCCCACCACGATCAGCGAGGTCGGGATGGCGGCGGCCAGCGGAATCCCGGCACCGTAGACGAGCGCGGGGACGGCGAGGATCGACCCGCCGCCGCCCAGGAGACCCAGGAGCACGCCGATCAGCAGGCCGAGGATGACGAGGATGATCATGGACGATCGCCACTCTCGGTGGGGCGGTCGCTCGGGGTGGCGTCCTCCCGATCACCACGACGAGGAGTGCTGGTGATCATCGCAGGCAGGTGGGACGTCGATGGTGTCCGCTGACGGGCCGAGGCGGCCCGGATCGGTCACGATCGGCAGACCGGCGGCGGTCCAGGCGGTCATGCCGCCCGTGAGGTTGCTGGCGTGCAGTCCGAGGCCGGTCAGCAGCACGGCGGCGCTGGCGGAGCGACGCCCGGACCGGCAGATGACGATGATCTCGCGATCGGCCGGAAGGTCGGCGACGTGCCGGGAAAGCTGCGCGAGCGGGAGGTGCAGCGCGGCTGTGGCGTGGCCGGCACGCCACTCGTCGGGTTCGCGGACATCAACCAGCACCGCGCCGCTCTGGATCGCTCGGTGGGCCTCCATCGCCGTCAGGGTGGGAATCTGAGCCGAGCGCGGCGCCGGACGATTGTTCACGACCGCACACCGGCGGCTGCGAGGTCTCGCTGAGCGTCGCGATCGGGGCCTGCCGCGACCGGGTCGGGGTGCCCGACGGCGAGCTCGTTCGTGATGAGGTGCAGGCCGGTCTTCCTCGCGTTGTCGAAGCTGTCGTCAACGGCGACCAGGGTGCGGCCGGCAGCCGCCAGGAACGAGGCGGCGACCGAGGCCCGGTAGCCTCCGGCACAGTGCACCCAGATCTCGGTGTCGGGCACTTCGTGGATCCGCTGCGGCAGCTCGTGGATCGGGATGTTGACGGCGCCCTCGATGCGGGTGGCAGCGAACTCGACCGCTCGCCGGACATCCAGCACCACCACCCGTCGGTGATGGCGGACCTGGTCCAGGTCGGCGAAGGTCGCTTGCCGGAAGCTTCTCAGCGGCCTCGTGGTCCACTGCTGTGGCGTGCCCGTGGCCGCCGCGGCGGGACGGTCGATCCCGATCCGGACCAGCTCGCGCTGCGCCCGTCGCACATCCTGCTCGGTCTCGCCGAGCAGCGTGACCGGAGTTCCCCACGTGATCAGCCAGCCCAGGTAGGTGGCGAACTCGCCGTCGATGGCGAAGTTGAGCGTTCCCGGGACGTGTCCGGTGGCGAATGCCGTGCGGTGGCGAAGATCCACGACCCACTCACCGGCCTCGATCCTGAAGCGCAGCTCATCCGGCTCGGCACGGGTCGGCAACATCAGATCCGGTGCGGACGGCCCCGCCAGGTTGGCCGGGGCCATGCGGACGTAGTAGGCGGGGTGGACATCCAGGGCGTCGAGCAGCTCGCGAACGTAGTGTTCCTCGGGCTCGGTCAGGACGCTGTTGCTGAGGCGCTCCTGCCCGATCGTGGAGGTGGCGGCCTCGGACTGGGTGGCTGAGCAGAAGCTGCCGAAACCATGGGTCGGGAACACCTCCGCCTCGTCGGGCAGCTCGTTGGCGAGTCGCTGAGCCGACGCGTACTGGGCATGGACCAGGTCGTGCGTGTGCTGCGGGCCCAGCAGGTCTGGCCGGCCCGTGGTTCCGTAGAGCAAGGAGCCACCGGTGAACACGGCCACCGGCCGGTCGTCCGCACGGAGAGCGTAGGACAGGTGGGTGAACGTGTGACCCGGCGTGGACATGGCCCGGACCACCATGGTCTCCCCGACCGAGAGCTCGTCCCCGTCCCGGACGGGTGTGCGGGCGTACGAGACGGCGTCATCGGCGTTGACGAAGTACCCGGCACCCGTCAGCTGCGCCAGGGCCAACCCACCGGTGACGTAGTCGTTGTGGATGTGGGTCTCGAACACGTGCGTGATCCGCACGTGCTCGCTGCCCGCCAGCTCGATGACCCGGTCGATGTCACGCTGTGGGTCGATCACGAAGGCCACCTCGCCGTCATGGATCAGGTAGCTGCGATCCCCCAGGCTCGGGGTCTCGATCGGGATGATCGTCGGTGTCGCCACGGAGGCTGCTTCCCTTCAGGTGATGGTCAGATCTCCAGGGAACGGGAACCAGGTCAATGGCGCAGATCCGTCAGCGCCGATGTCCTGAATACCCCCTGGGGTATATGACGTCAACCGTAGCAGCGTTTGCGACATTCCCGCCAGGCCGCGCAGGGTGCCCTACTGCGTCCGACCTGATACCCCATGGGGTATAGTCGGTAGCAACAGCGAGGAGCTTCATGCACACCGTCAACCTGCCCGGCACCGACACCTCACCGACGGCCGCCCGATGAGCTACGCACTCACCGCCGCTGTCCAGGCGCCCTTCGACGTCACCGTCGAGCGGGTCCGGACGGCGCTGGCTGAGCAGGGGTTCGGCATCCTCACCGAGATCGACCTGGCCGCCACCCTCGAGGCCAAGTTGGGCGTCACGGTGCCCCGCCAGGTCATCCTGGGTGCCTGCAATCCGCCGCTGGCCCATGCCGCGCTCCAGGTCGAACCATCGGTCGGGCTGCTGCTGCCGTGCAACGTCGTCGTCCGCGCGGGTCTCGACGACGTCACCATCGTCCAAGCCGTCGACCCCCAGACCATGGTCGCCATGACCGAAAACTCCGCCCTGCAGCTCGTCGCCGACGACGCCACCGGCAGACTCACCGCGGCCCTCGCGAGCCTGACCGACCGACCCACGGAGGAGCACTGATGGTGCAGCTCGACCCGACCGCCATGCGACCGATCACGAACCGGCTCAAACGAGCTCAGGGGCAGCTCCATGCGGTGATCCGAATGCTCGAGGAGGACAACGACTGCGAGGCCGTCGTCATGCAGCTCGCCGCCGTCAGCAAAGCCCTCGACCGAGCCGGGTTCGCGATCGTGGCCACCGGACTCAAGGAGTGCCTCGCCGAGAACGGCGGCGCCGAGAGCCTCGACGTCAAGAAGATGGAGAAGCTCTTCCTCTCCCTCGCTTAGGTTCGGTGCCGCGGGACTGGGCTCGCAGCCGGTGATGTCGTCGGTCGTCGGCGCGCACTCGGCGCTGATCGGCTCGTGTCTGCCCGATGTCGACCCAGGTGAGGGTCTCGTTCATCACGCCCACCCAACCGAGCGGCCGCACCTGCGTACGGTCGGCTCCTGCAGGGACAGGGAAGTGCAGCCGTTCGCCTGAGCGGCGGACGCCGGCGCGTCGACCGGGACCGCCAGTCTCGTCGGAGACGGTCGCGCGACCTGGTGAGCGTGGTAGGTACGCTGCCGGCCTGCGCCGCCGGGGCTTCATGCGTGCTGTCAACGGCGGTCGTCCATCATGCCGGGACGGAGAGACCCTGCAGCCAGGCCTGCCAGGCGGGCTCCTCGCGTCGCACGTAGTCCGCCGCGTCGGCGGAGAACAGGTACGCCCGGACACCTGCCGTCGTCTGGCCGTTGCCGTTGCCGAACGCGAAGACGCTGAGGATCCCGGAGACGGGCGCGGTGAGCCGGACCAGGGCCTGCCGTTCGCCGATCCGCTCGACTGTGCCCGTGGCGCCGCACACGTCGACGGTCGCACCCTGCTCGCCCACCCCGAGCGCGTCCCGTAGGGTCGCCCAGACCGTCTGCTCATCGCCGGGGTGCATGGTGGTCACCTCGAGCTGGGTGGCCTCCTGGCCGGGGAAGTACGTGAGGTAAAGGCGCAGGTTGTCGAAGAACGGCATCCAGTTGGGGCCCAGATCGTCCCAGAACTCCGACTCCCAGGCGGCGCCGATCCCGAAGCCGCTGCTGGTGACGCGCACGACGCAGGTGCCACCGGACTGCGCCTCGACGAGGAACTCCGACGTCAGCGGGCTGAGCGCATCCGGGTCCTTGCCCATCAGGGCGGCCCAGTCCTCCTCGTAGGCGATGCGGCGCGGCGGGTCCCAGCCGGTGACGTGGCCGTCCGAACCCATCGCGGGCCCCATGCTGAAGTGCAGGGAGCCGCCCTCGCGCTCCTCCATCTCAGTCGGTAGGAACCAGGCGCTCATGCCTTTCGCGGTGGCGATGGCCTGCCACACCTGCTCCGGTGTGCCCGGAACCTCGACGCTGAACTCCAAGTGGTACGGGACGTTCCGGGTGGTGCTCATCTGCTCTCCTCGGGAAGGGGGTGGGAGGCGACGACCAGCCGGTGCGGGCGCCCGTCGTCGTGGTGGTAGCGAGCGGTCAGGTCGAGCACCGCGGCGGTGAGATCGTCGGCGAAGGCGGCGCGGTCGGCAGCCGACCGGAATCCGATCTGCGTGTCGATGGTCATCGTCGGCAGGCGTGTGCCGGCTGCTCCAGCCCGGCGCGCGAGAGTGCCGACCTCGCGCACCAACCGACCTGCCAGCGCGACCAGGTATCCCGCCGACAGGTGGTCGGCGCTGGCGTCCGGGTCGGCCGCCGAGGCACTGACGGCTGCCGGCGACACGACGTACGACGCCGCCGATGCCTGCAGCACCCGCTCGGTGATGCCCCCGTGCCGACGCTCCTCGGTCAGTTCCACCAGTCCGTGCGCCTCGAGCGCCTTGAGGTGGTAGTTGATCTTCTGGCGCGCGATGCCGACCCGGGCGGCGAGCCCGGCGGCCGAGGCTGGGGCGGCCAGCGCGCCGAGCAGCCGGGACCGGACGGGGTCCAGCGCGACGGCCGCCGCCTCGGCGCTCTCGATGACTTCGACGTCCTGCATGACGCTCACGGTGCCATTGACGATAAAAGTTGTCAAGGGTTCCCGGCTTGTGAGTGGACGATCTCGCTGCCTGGGGCGCTGAGCTGCATCGAGTGGGAAGCGGATGTGGTCATGGGCGCCGCGAAGACCCCGAGAAACTCCCACTCGATGCTCGCCGAGATCTACCAGGCCCATGCCAAGCGTGGGCGGCGAGGCCGTACGCGATCCGCGCTGTCCATCTCGACCTGCCCACGGTCAGCAGAATGCGCGACGGGCGGGACACGGGGAAGATCCTGGGAACGCGCTGTGGACGAATCGAAGGGATGCACTGCGGAGACGTCCCCTGTCAGGGCATTCCTCGGCTCGGCGGAACCCACTAGGTTCCAGACGCGACCCGTCCGTCCGCCCGACTCGACGAAGGACCAGATTTCATGACGACCAGGATCCGCCTGACCGTCGCCGACCGGACTTTCACCGCCGAGCTCGACGACAACCCCACGGCGCAGGATCTGGCCGCCCAGCTTCCGCTGACGCTCACCTTCAGCGACTTCAACGGGGTGGAGAAGCTGGCCGCGCTGCCACGGCCGCTGACGATGACCGGGGTTCCGGCTGGGGCCGATCCCGACGTCCACGACATCGGCTACTACGCCCCGAGCCAGAATCTGGTCTTCTACTACGGCGATGTCGGTTACTGGAACGGCATCGTCCGGCTCGGCCGGCTCGGCGCCACCGACACCGACCTGATCGAGGCGCAGCCCGACGGCTTCACGGTCACCCTCTCGAAGCCGGTGTGACGATGGCCCGCATCTTCGTCACCGGTTCCGCCGACGGGCTGGGCCGCGCCACCGCACACACCCTCCATGATGAGGGTCACCAGGTGATCCTGCACGCCCGCAGCCGCGAGCGGTTGAGGGCGGTCACGGAAATGTTCCGGAACGGTGCGTCAGGGGTCGTCGGTGATCTCGCCGACCTAGCGCAGACCGAAGACGTCGCACATCAGGTCAATGAGCTCGGTCCCGTGGACGCCGTCATCCACAATGCCGGCGTCTACAGCGGTGCCGCGGTGCTGCCAGTCAACACGGTCGCGCCCTATCTGCTCACGGCCCTCATCCACCGGCCGCAGCGGCTGGTGTACCTGAGCAGCGGCATGCACGCCAGTGGCCGAGCCGACCCCATCGGACAGGACTGGACCGGGACACGACGGGCAGGCTCCTATGCCGACAGCAAGCTGTTCGTGACCACCCTCGCCTTCGCCATGGCCAGACGATGGCCTGGTGTGGTGAGCCATGCTGTCGACCCCGGCTGGGTGCCGACCAGGATGGGTGGCCCCGGCGCCCCTGACGATCTCCGCCTCGGGCACCTCACCCAGGAATGGCTCGTCACCAGCGACGACGCTGCCGTCCGCGAGAGCGGTGGCTACTGGTTCCACCAGCAGCGCCGACCGACTCATCCCGCCGCCGCAGACGAAGAGTTCCAGGACAGACTGATCACCGCCCTCGCGACGGCCACCGGTATCTCGCCACCCTGATCCACGCAAGCTCTCGGACGGCTCCAGACGCAGGCCGAGGTGGAGCGCCTCCGGCGATCTCGACGGTGGCTCGGGGTGGGGGACGGTCGCCCGCCATGGCCTCGTGGCACCTGGAGACGGACGCCGTGGCGGGCCGTGTCGCGGGACGTCCGCGCTGCGGGTGGACAGATCTTTCGACCAGGTCGTTGAGCGCCCTCGTCGTGTCTTGACGATTTCTTGACGCCGTCACCCGACCACGCCCGTGCCGGTCGCCCTAGCGTGAGCAAGTGGCAACAGTGATGCACCCGTCGATTGTTCCGTGGCACGGGACGGTGGTGAACCAGACGTGGTGACCACCGCACCGGGAGTGCAGACACCACCGCCCGCTGAGCAGACCGCGGCGGGTGGGAACCGCCTGACCGCTTGGCTGATGGCCAATCGCGTACAGCCGGTGGGCCCGGAGGCGGGGGAGGGGCACGCGAAGCCACACACCTGGTGGAAGGTCATGTGCCTCACGGGGGTCGACTACTTCTCGACCCTCTCCTACCTTCCGGGCATCGCCGCCCTGGCTGCCGGGGCCCTTTCACCCCTCGCGACCATGCTGATCGTGATGCTCACCCTGCTGGGCATGCTCCCGATGTATCGACGGGTGGCCGTGGAGAGTCCGCACGGTCAGGGGTCGGTGGCCATGCTGGAGAAGCTGCTGCCGTTCTGGCGGGGCAAGACGTTCGTGCTGATCTTGCTGGGCTTCGTCGCGACGTCATGGATCGTCACCATCACACTCTCCTCGGCTGACGCCACCGTGCACATCCTCGAGAATCCGTTGGTGCCGACGGTCTTCCACGGCCATGCCGTCGCCGTGACGATCGTGCTCCTGCTCACGTTGGGGATCGTGTTCCTTCGAGGGTTCACCGAGGCGGTGGTGGTGGCCATCCCGCTGGTCGCTGTCTTCTTGACGCTGAATGCGGTGATCGTCGTGGTCAGCATCGGGCAGATCGCTTCCACGCCGCAGCTGCTGAGCGGCTGGACGCGGGCGCTGACCGCGAACGGGACTGGCTTCGTCGATGTCGTCGGGCCGGCGGTGCTCGCATTCCCGTTGCTCGTTCTCGGTCTGTCGGGCTTCGAGACCGGTGTCAGCATGATGCCGCTGGTCGCCGGATCGGGACGGAGCCCGGCGGAGCGGCTGGCCACCCGGGTGCGGAACACCCGGAAGCTGTTGACCGCGGCGGCGCTGATCATGTCGGTGTATCTGATCTCCACGAGCTTCATCACCACGGTGCTGATCCCCGCGGAGGAGTTCGCGGCCGGGGGCGCGGCGAACGGACGTGCGTTGGCGTACTTGGCCCACGGACAACTGGGTGAGACCTTCGGGACGGTCTATGACATCAGCAGCATTCTCATCCTCTGGTTCGCCGGGGCATCAGCGATGGCCGGATTGATCAACATCGTGCCCCGTTATCTGCCCGCCTACGGGATGGCTCCGGAGTGGGGGCGCGCCGTGCGCCCTGTGGTGCTCGTCTACACCGCCATCAGCATCCTCATCACGCTCGCCTTCCAAGCCGACGTGAACGCCCAGGCCGGTGCCTACGCCACGGGGATCCTCGCCATGATGGTGTCGGCCGCGATCGCGGTCACCATCAGCGCCGCCCGGCGACAGCGTCGCGCCGCTCTCGGCTTCGGCGTGCTCACGGCGATCTTGCTGTATGCGCTCGCCGCGAACGTGGTCGAGCATCCCGACGGCCTCGCCATCTCAGCCCTGTTCATCACCGGCATCATCGCCGTCTCCTTGGCCTCACGACTCACCCGCGCCTTCGAGCTCCGGGTCACTCACGTCGAGCTGGACGCCAGAGCGCAGCAGTTCATCCGCGACTGCGCCCGCAGGACCATCCGCCTGGTCGCCAACGAACCCGACGGCGGCGACAGCGCCGAATACCTGGAGAAGCGCCGCCAGATCCTCCATGACCATGATCTGACCGACGACCAGGACTTCATCTTCGTCGAGGTCACGGTGGCAGACCCGTCGGAGTTCGCCACGAAGCTCGACGTCCGGGGGCAGGTCATGCACAAGAAATACCGCGTCCTCACCCTCCAGAGCGCCACCGTCCCCAACGCTCTCGCAGCGCTGCTTCTGCACGTCCGAGACGTGACAGGACGACAACCCCACATCTACCTCGAGTGGACCGAAGGGAACCCGCTGGTCAACCTCCTTCGCTTCCTCTGCTTCGGCGTCGGGGAGGTCGCGCCGGTCACCAGAGAAGTCCTCCGGCGGGCCGAGCCCGACCGCTCCAGCCGCCCGCACGTCCATGTCGGCTGATCCCAGATCCACCCGAGCGTCGGGCGTTCCGCGCGATCGGTGCGTGTGATGGAGCCGATGATTCTCAGGTGGGTGGGCTCCTCGGGTGTCACCGTCCACGCCCTAGCCGACCTTCCGGAACTGCGGCAGCAGGACAACGGGTTCGTCTGGCTGGACGTCCCCGAGTGGAACGACGGTGCCGAGCGCCTGCTGACCGAGGAGTTCGGTTTCCACCACTTGGCCGTCCAGGCTGCGCGGGAGCGCAACCACACGCCACGGCTGCACGTCTATCCGGATCACGTCTTCATGGTCATCCACGCGCCCGAGATCGGCGAGCACGGAC
The DNA here is from genome assembly GCA_036524985.1 of Microlunatus sp. Classification (GTDB taxonomy): domain Bacteria; phylum Actinomycetota; class Actinomycetes; order Propionibacteriales; family Propionibacteriaceae; genus Microlunatus. The sequence continues at coordinate 59,067 of DATDBH010000021.1, forward strand.
ACGTCCACTACCTGGAACTCGACCAGTTCATCGGGCGCGAGTATCTGGTCACGGTGCACGGTCCGGTCAATCCGGTGGTTCCGCTCGACGCGGCCATGCAGGAGACCCGCCAGATCGTCACGCGGATGGAGGCGGGAAGGCTGCAGCCATCGTCACCGTTCGACCTGACGTACGCGCTCGTGTCGGCGATCGTGCGGCGGGAGTCCTCCCTCGTTGCCGAACTCGCCCGTCAGGTCGGGCAGTTGGAGCAGCGGGTGATGGTGGCTTCAGACCAGGACGGACCACAAGAGTTCCTGACCGCGCTGTTCACCGCCCGGCACGAGCTGCTCACGGTGCACACCATGGCCTCGCAGAGCGGAGAGATCTACGAGCGGGCCATCACGCTCGCAGGTCGTTTCGCACCGGAGGAAAGCATCCTGCTGATGAAGGACCTGCTCGACCAGTATCTGAGGGTGGCTCACATCAGCCAGAGCCAACTCGAGTTCCTGATGGGGGTGACGGAGTTCTACCGAGCCCGGACCGACACCAAGATGACCATCGCCGCCGAACGACTCGCCGTGATAGCCGCCGTCACCCTCCCTGTCACGGCGCTGTCCTCGGTGGTCGGCATGAACGTCATCGTCAACGACACCACTCGCTGGCTTCCCCTCGCCGTCCTGCTTCTCGCCATGATCACCCTCTCGCTGACGCTGATGCACTGGGCCAAACGCCAAGGCTGGTGGTGAGCACGGGCCTGTCGGCGCAGAGAGCCGCATGACCTGCTCACACCTGCTGACGCATCTCGCGATCGCGGACTGTGGTGAGAAGGTCCACGTGCCGGCGGCTTCGGCGAATCGGTGGGATCCGTAGGCGGCTGCGGTGACCGAGGGCGGATGCGGCCCCGCGTCTGACCGACTTCGCTCGGGTTCGAACCCAAGCGAAGTGCAAGCTCGCGTGGCTCTGCCGAGGGTGCTCCGAGATCGCCGTCTGAAGCGGTCGTGCCGTCAAGTGGCGGCGAGGTCCTACGACCAGGTCGTGAGTCGGCCGGCATGGCGGACCAGGTCGTGCAACACCGCGAGATCGATGGCGTCGGTTGAGGCGAACGAGATGCTCGCCGACCCGACGCGGGTCTTCCCCAGGCGCGGCCCGTAGGACTTCGCGAGGTAGGCGCCGTCCTCGGCAGCGTTCACGTACAGGCTCAGGTAGTGCTTCTGGCGGGCGAGGCCAACCAGGAACCACGCGACGGTCTGGCCTTTCGGACGGGGCTGCTCGATCGCCCCGTAGCCGATGATCGACTGCTCGGTCCCGCCCCAGAACAAACCCTGCCACAGCACGCGTGAGGTCCCGGGCAGCGCCGTGGTGATGACGACGTCCAGCCGGGCCAGCGACCCGTCCGGATCGCTGGCGGCGATGAACTCGTCCACCGACCTGGTGGTGGGGCCGAAGGACGAACCGGCATTCACGGGTCCAACCTAGCCCGATGCCCGCGGTGCGGCCACTCGGTCACCTCGTCAGGCTCAGGCGGCAGTCCGGTGGCGACCAGGGGTGGCCCCATGGCGTGGAGCACGTACGCCAGCAGGAAAGTAGCCACAACGGCGTCCACCGTGAGGGCAACGACAGCAATCGCCCGGCGACCCCGGGGAGGGCGGCGGAGCATCGCGATCGCGACGACTGCGCTGATCACCACGAGCACGTCGATGGCCACCGCGAGGTGCCAGCCGTTCACCTCCAGCCAGGGACCTGGATAGGCGACCGCAGTCGGCTCCTGACCGGCGAGCAGCCGCCAGACGCTGGCCCCGGTGGCCGACAGCTGCGAACGGTCCGGGGCGTCGGCCTTGATCAGCACGACGACGCCGGTCTTGGTCTCGGGAAGGAAACCCAGGTAGCTGGTCGAGTTCGCCAGGTCCCGTCGTGCTCGAGCAGCAGGGGCAGCCGGTTGGTGCTGGTCTGCTCGGTCTGTCGGTCGCACGAGGTGGACCGAGCCGACTGGACGAGCTGGAGGATGGCCGTGGCGGTGATGCTCCTGGTCACCGAGGCGAGCAGCAGCGGTGTCTGCGGGGTGAGCGGGTCCGCTGGCGTCGGCTTCACCGGTCGCGTGCAGGGCCACGATCGACTGCCCCGACACCACGGCCAACGCTGCACCGGCCACCCGTTCGCTGCCACGGTGTTGTCGAGATGGTCCACCGCCCGCTGGACGGCCTGCGGTGCCGGCGGCGCGGCCATCGACTCGGTCGAGCCGGCACCGGTCCCGATCCGACAACCCAGAGGACGACGCTGATCAGCGATGCGCCTTCGTTCCTCAGGACGACACGCTGGACTCACGAGCCGCCCCTGGGGGCATAGTGAGGTCCGTTCCGTTCCGACTCATGGTCGCACGAACAGGGGAGTGGGTCGTCGGTGCTGGCACGCACTCGGGAACTGGTGACACGCAACGATCGACCATGCACCGGAACGCTCGGCCAGATCCTCAGACCGCAGGACTTGAGCGTCCTCCCGACACACCCGGCAGGTCCGAACGGGCCCGCCCTGAAAGCCGACATCCGCGGATCCGCGGGTAGCCGAAGATTCCTGCGGTCTCGGCTGCGGTGATCGGGTTCTCTTGCTGATCATGAACGCTGTTATCCAGCTACTGGGGCCGGCGGTCACCTCGACTCCCGAGGTTTGATCTGGGCACGGCGGGGTAGTGCTGCTCTGCAACTGTCCGCGCGTGAATCGAGAGCAAGGAGGCAGGTCATGGGCCAGCCAGAGCAGCAGCAAGAAGTTCCCGGGATCCAGTCGAACATGACTCCGGTCCCGGATTGTGGTGAGGACAGCTACGTCGGGAGCGGCCAGCTGACGGGCAGGGTTGCGGTGATCACGGGCGCCGACTCCGGCATCGGCCGTGCGGTCGCGATCGCGTACGCCCGGGAGGGCGCCGATGTGGTGATCAGCTACCTGAATGAGGATTCCGATGCCGAAGAGGTCAGAGACCTCGTCGAGAGCGCCGGCCGCCGGGCGGTGTTGGTCAAGGGTGATGTGTCGAAGGCGCAGCACTGTCGCGACATCATCGACACTGCGGTCCGTGAGCTCGGTGGCATCGACATCCTGGTGAGCAACGCCGCCTTCCAGATGAGCCACGAGTCACTGGAAGACGTCAGCGACCAGGAGTGGGAGTACACCTTCGCCACGAATGTGGGGGCCTTCTTCTACCTGACCAAGGCCGCGCTGCCACACCTGAAACGGGGCTCGGCGATCATCGGCAGCTCCTCGGTGAACTCCGACATGCCCTCACCGGCCTTGGCGCCGTATGCCGCAACCAAGGCCGCGATCGCGAACTTCTGTGCAAGTCTCGCCCAGCTGCTCGGCGAGAAGGGGATCCGGGTCAACAGCGTGGCGCCAGGACCGATCTGGACGCCCTTGATCCCGGCCACCATGCCGCCCGAGAAGGTCGCCAGCTTCGGGGATGACACCCCGCTGGGCCGCGCCGGGCAGCCGGCTGAGCTCGCGGCGGCGTACGTGCTGCTGGCCGGCGACGCCGGCAGCTACATCTCCGGCGCCCGGCTGGCGGTGACCGGCGGACGGCCCATCCTGTGAGGGTGCCCGCCAAGACCGACTGACATCGATCAGGTTGATCGACTTTGCCGCCACAAGTGCAAGGATCGAAGGATGACGGCCTGGACGGCGACGATTCGATCGGAATAGCACGGGACAGGCGATGAGGGGGCACTCGTGAGCGGTCGGGAGAAAGCCGACGCCGATCCTGCGGACGGTCGCGACGAAACGCAGAACGAGCGGATGGACCGGAACTGGAACGACCTGCTGCAGGAGCTGCGAGTGACGCAGACGGGTACGCAGATTCTCAGTGGATTCCTGCTGACGCTGGTGTTCCAGCCACGGTTCGCCACCTTGGACTCCGTGCAGCGCGGTCTCTACGTGGCGCTGGTGCTGCTTGCGGCCACGACCATCGTGCTGGGTCTGGCGCCCGTGAACTTGCACCGAGCGCTGTTCCATCAGCTGCTGAAACCGTCCATCGTCCGGTTCGGCCACATTGCGCTGCGTCTCCAGCTCGCGGGGGTGGCGCTCATCGTGGTGGGCACCGTGCTGCTGATCCTCGATGTGGGGCTCGGGCGCCGGGCTGGACTGATCGGCGCGGCGGGCATTTTGACGTTGGTCCTCGTGGCGGCCAGCCTGCCCCGCGTCGTCCGCCACCATCGCGGCGATGAGGCCGCGTGAGTCCCGTCCACGATGTCACAGACCCAGATTGATCGAGCCCTCGGGGACGTGAGCGTCAGCGGATAGCGGGTGGTGAAGCGCGACCGGGCTATACCGGATCGAGCTCGGTGCCGTGGTCGATCAACACGGCCGCCGGCCTTCTGAAGAAGGTGGCATCTCGTCTGAACGACTCGTCGCCCGGTCCCGACGGTGCATCCAGCACCAGATGGAAGTCCCGGTGTCGCAGATACCGATCGGGGAAGTTGAGCGAACGGAAAGAGACCCCGGTGCGATCCGCCAGGCCCTCCTCGAAGAAGAACGTGCTGTCCTGCCTCCAGAGGTCATCTCTGGCTCCGGCCGGACCCTCGAGATGGATACGGAAGTCTCGATGCCGAAGGAATCGGTCGCGGAAGTTCACCGACCGAAGGGCGATCTGGCCCGCACCCCGAGAGATCAGGGTGAAGGCGAAGTCGTTGACAGGGCCGCCCCGTCGGGTGAGCTCGGCGAGGAAGGCCGCGTGACGGATGAAGTGCCCGGGAAAGTTCAGCGACTCGAGATTGACGTTGGACATATCTCGAGGAGCTTCGGCGCCTGTCGGCTGATACCCAAGTCCCGAAGCCCTGATCGAACGCCTAGGTGAAGCGGCGGAGCAGTTGCTCGAGGGGTTCGTCGATCATCCGGTCACGCCAGTAGAAGGTGCGGTCGTGGTCACCGATCTCGCGGACCACCCGGCACGGTGCGCCGACGGCGACGACATCCGATGGGATGTCTCGGGTCACGACGCTACCGGCGCCGATGACGGTGTTGTCGCCGATCGTGGTGCCGGGCATGATCTGGACGCCGGAACCGACCCACACGTTGTTGCCGATCGTGACGGGCAGGTTGAACTGGGCCGAGCGGCGCCGCAGGTCCGGCAGGACCGGATGACCGCCGGTGGTGATGACCACGCTCGGCCCGAACATGACGTTGTCGCCGATGCGGATGGGGCCGTCGTCGACCAGGGTGAGATTGAAGTTCGCGTAGACCTGGTTGCCGAGTTGCACGTGGCGACCGCCCCAGTTCGCATGCAGCGGGGGCTCGATGTAGCAACCATCTCCGACGGCGGCGAACATGCGCTTCAGCAGCTGAGCCCGCAGGTCGCTCTGCGACGGACGGGTCGCATTGAAGTCGTGTAGCAGCTCGAGTGCTTCGGCCTGCTGACTGATCAGAGACGGATCAGTGGGGTTGTAGATCAGACCCAGCTCCATGCGCTCGCGGTTGTCCATTCCGACATGCTGACAGAGATCTCACGTGCCCGGGGACGGCGTCGTAGAGGGCCCGCCTGCTCCGGGTGGCTGCTGCTGATCTGGTGGCTGGATATTCCCCAGATCTCCCGGATCGTCAACATCATTGCCGGGGGTCGATCGTCGCCGTGTTTGCGGTTCATCGGTCTGCTGCTGATGAGCGTTGTGCTCGTCATCTTGATCCGGTCCCGTTCACATTTCGGTGCCCGCCGGGTGCCGGGGAGCCTCCCGCTGGCGATCACTGTCTTCGTGGTGGGTGGGGTCGTGCTGCTGGTTCTCGGCACGGTGCTGATCGAGCAGTTCGGTCAGTCTCCGGGGGTTGCTCAGTCGGCCCTGCAGGTGTTCAGCAGCATGCTGGTGGGACATCAGCCGTATCGGCGCCGTCGACACCGTACGGGCGCCTGGTGGATCCGCGGTCTGATCGGGCTCTCGTCTGGGACGGTGACGATCCGTCGGCAGCCAAGGCGGGTGTGTCCTACCGGGGCGGTCGGATCGGTGAGTCTGGCGAGTGGCAACCCGGTGGGTGACCCGTGCGTCGCCGGGACCGCCTCCACGACCCGGCGACGCGGTCGGCCGGGAGCCGGCGTCAGTGGCGCTGCCAGTTCCAGGCGCGCACCTCGGGCAGGTCCTGCAGATGCTCCACCACGTAGCTGCTGTGCCGGGCCAGCTGAGCCTGGCACCATGCCTTGAGCTCCGAGGCTCCGGCAGGTGTCCGCTTCGCGTTGTTGATCGCGTCCATGACCAGGTGGTAGCGGGAGGCCCGGTTCTTGACCACCATGTCGAACGGCGTGGTGGTCGTTCCCTCCTCGATGAAGCCGCGGACGTGGAAGCGGTCGGCGTCCGGCCGGCCGTGCACGAGCTGGTGGACCGCACCGGGGAAGCCGTGGAAGGAGAACACGACGTCGACGTGATCGGTGAACAGCTCCCGGAAGAAGGTGTCCGGGATCCCGTGCGGATGATCCTGCGGACGCGGCAGCGTCATCAGGTCCACGACGTTGACCACCCGGACCTTGAGCCCGGGCAGCTCCCGCTTGAGGATCTCCGCGGCCGCGACGGTCTCCATCGTCACGACGTCGCCGGCGGCGGCGAGCACGATGTCAGGGTCGGCGCCGGGGTCTTCGTTGCCGGCCCACGCCCAGATGCCCGCCCCGGCCGTGCAGTGCGCGATGGCCTCGTCCATGTTCAACCACTGCTGCTGCGGCTGCTTGTCGATCACGATCAGGTTGACATACGAGCGTGACCGGTAGCAGTGGTCGGCGACGGACAGCAGCGTGTTGGCGTCCGGCGGCAGGTAGACCCGGGTCACCTCAGCCCGCTGCGTGATCGCGGTCTGGATCAGACCCGGACCCTGGTGGGAGAAGCCGTTGTGGTCGTTGCGCCAACAGGTCGAGGTCAACAAGATGTTCAGGCTGGGCACCTTGGCCCGCCAGGTCAGCTGGTTGGCCTCCTCCAACCACTTGCTGTGCTGGATCGTCTGGGAGGCGCTCACCATGGCGAACGACTCGTAGGTGGCGAACAGACCGTGCCGCCCGGTCAGGGTGTAGCCCTCCAGCCAGCCGTGGCAGTTGTGCTCGCTCAGCACCTCCATCACCCGGCCATCGTGGGAGAGGTGGGTGTCGGTCGGCAGCACCTTCTCCATGAACGCTCGGTCGGAGACGTCGAAGATCGCTCCCAATCGGTTGCTGTTGGTCTCGTCGGGGCAGAAGAGGCGGAAGCTGTGCGGATTGCGGCGGTAGATCTCCGCGGTCAGCTCGCCCAGTCGGCGCACCGACTCGACCGCGCCGCCCGGGTTTGTCAGATCCACCGCGTAGTCACGGAAGTCGGGGATGTCGAGATCCTGCGTCAGCAGCCCACCGTTGGCGTGCGGGCTGGCGCTCAGCCGGGCGTCGCCCGTCGGGTTGGCTCGGGTGACCAGATCGACCGGGGCGCCCTGCTCGTCGAACAGCTCCTCGGGCTTGTAGGACTTCAGCCACCGGTCCAGCAGGGCGAGGTGCTCAGGGTTGCCCTTGACCCCGGACAGCGGCACCTGGTGCGAGCGCCAGCTGCCGGTCACCTCGATACCGTCGATCTCCTGCGGTCCCGTCCAGCCCTTCGGCGAGCGCAGGATGATCATGGGCCAGCGCGGCGGCTCGGCCGGTGCACCGTTCTCGCGGGCATCCTGCTGGATCCCGGCGATCATCCCGTACGCCTGCTGCAGCGTCTCGGAGAAGCGGTGGTGCATGCCGGGGACGTCGTCGCCCTCCACCTCCAGCACCTGGTAGCCGTGGCCCTCGAACAGGGAGCGGACCAGGGCCGGGTCCTTGCGACCGAGCACGGTCGGACCGGCGATCTTGTAGCCGTTCAGGTGCAGGATCGGCAGCACCGCACCGTCGCGCGCCGGGTTGAGGAAGGAGATGCCTTTCCACGACCCCTCCAGCGGGCCGGTCTCCGCTTCGCCGTCGCCGACGACGGCGATCGTCAGCAGGTCGGGGTTGTCCATCACGGTGCCGAAGGCGTGGACCAGGACGTAGCCGAGCTCACCGCCTTCGTGGATGGATCCGGGGGTGGTGACCGAGACGTGGCTCGGGATGCCACCGGGTGCGGAGAACTGTCGGAAGAGCTTCTTGATGCCGACCTCGTCCTGCGTCACACCCGGATAGACCTCGGTGTAGGTGCCTTCCAGGTAGCCGGCCGCGACCAGGGCCGGGCCGCCGTGGCCGGGGCCGGTGAGGTAGATGGTCTCCTGACCGGTGTGCTGGATGAGCCGGGAGACGTGGGCGTAGATGAAGGACAAGCCCGGACTGGTTCCCCAGTGACCGAGCAGGCGGGGTTTGATGTCGTCGGAGGTGAGTTCGCGACGCAGCAGGGGGTTGTCCTGCAGATAGATCTGGCCGATCGTCAGGTAGTTGTTCGCGCGCCACCACGCGTCGATGGCGTCGATCTCGCCGTCGGTGATCGCGGGTGGGCGAGCGTCCGTCGATGTCATGGGTGCTTCTCCTCCTGGGGTACGAAGAACAGGCTCAGTCTGGCAAACCCCGGATCCGGAGTGACCGGCAGTCGGCTGATGACCCGGAGCCAGGGGTCTCACAGGATGCGTGACGGATGAGACTGATGAAGAGATTCTTGTCGTGTCCCCATCCGGATGATCATGGTTGAGGTCGTCGGCCATCCGGCGGGTGCGTACCTGTAGCGAGATGTCTGCAGGTCATCAGGCGGGCGCCGGATCGGACGGGTGGCGATCTGCGCTTCGTCCTGGACGTCGATCCTTGCGCCGACGGCGACACCCGGGGTCCCGATGCCGGAGGCGCGGCTGTACGGCATCTTGGTCAGCCCCTCGCGCTCGAGGGTCCTTCCTGGGCTCCGAACGCTCACGGCGTCACCCAGCCTGGCCTCTGGCTCAGCTGCTGCGACGACGAGAACGAGGATCGTCCTGCTGCTCTGGACGGATGGCGCGCAGCTGTCCGCCGCCGGCGTCCTGGTGCGACCTGACACCCGACGTTGGTCGCCCGCGCTGCACGGATCGCTCACCCGCCCAGACCGTCGATGGCGGCGACCTCGTCTGCGGTCAGCACGACCCGCACGCGGCGGCGCCGATACCGGCTCGTTCCCGTAGCCGGTGGCCGGGTTCCGCCCTCGGCAGCGTCACGGCAACCTCGGGTGACGGACAGACCGGCCGTTCGGAGCTGGCGCAGAGCCTGGTCGACGGGCAGGGGCGACCACAGCCGTCGCGTCGGCGTCAGCCGCTCCGGATGGGTGTCGAAGCGGCCCATGAACGCGATGGCGTGCGAGAACCTCCGCGTACGCAGACCGGCGAAGTACGTGATGCCGTCGCGGGCCAAGACCTGTGACCAGTCGGCAGGAGCGGCGATGCGGGGGTTCATGGTTGCGGAGTACCCCAGCTGCCGATTCTCAAGGCGCCTGGGTCAGCGGCCGTGGGCGGGGTCTCGGTAGGTGCCGGCGGCGGTGTCGGCCACGATTCTGGCCGCGACGTCGTGGAGCTTGACGTTGCCGTTCTGGGACACTCGGGTCAGGTACGCGAAGGCGGCTTGCTCGTCGACCAGGTAGCGGTACATCACGATCCCGATCGCCTGGCCGATCAGCTGACGGGTCTTGAGCGCATGCGTCAGGTTGTCGACGGTGATCACCTTCCCCATCACCACCGACGTGTGGATGGCCAGCAAGGTCGCTGCGTGGCGGGTGTAGTCGTCAAACGCCGACGGCTTGCTGGAGTACAGGTTCAGGCCGCCGACCCGCCCCGCCTCCCGGAAGATCTCGATGCCCATCTGGGAGATGCAACCGGCCGCTGCTGCCGGTGGAGCGAATCGGGGCCACCGGGTCTCGGTCCGCATGTCATCGACGACCACCGAGGTGTGGTCTCGCATCGCGTCCAGACAGGGTCCTTCGCCGAGGCGGTACTGCAACTCGTCCAGCCGATCGACCACGCCGTCGGTGGAGGCCATGGTGGTCACGGCCTTGCGATCGGCGACCGAGATGCCGCACTGCTCCGCGCCCGGGATGATGGACTGCGCCACCAGCACCAACCGAGCCAGTGCCTCCTCGACCGTCTCGGGTTCGTTGAGGGCCAGCGCCGCGTCGGCCATCGCCGCCGCGAGATCGCCGGCGACTTCCGTCAGTCCGTCCATGTCTCTCCCAGAGTCGTGCGCGCCGGGGACGGTGAAGCCCTGGCGGTTGATGACGACTGCTGCCTCCAGGGTAGCGCCGGCGGCTCCCGGCGTCGCCGGGCCAGAGCACGACAGGTTCGGTGCCCTCCCGGGCCTGCGTGGGCGTGGATGGGCCCCCGAGCAACCAGGCGAGCGGGGGGTCCGGGAGCCGAGCGGCAGGAGCGGACGGGTAACTCGGCCGTGCCAGGCCGCAGGGTGTCGCGCCTCGACGGCCATCGGGTCTTACGAGCTTCGCCGTTCCAGCCGACTCGGTCCCGAGCTGCTGTGACCTGCGTCAGTGCTCCGTGATGCTCACCATGACCAGCGGCGGCGAGCGTTGCCGCCGCCGCAGGCTCGGACGGACCCGCGTAGCGGTCGGTCTGCCCCGCGGCCTGAGCGGCGCCGGAGATGCCGGGAGCGGTGGTTCCGCGCTGCCCCGTCCCGTGGCCGGGGGCGGCTCCGGGGGCTCGGCCGGCCAGTTGGCCGCGACGATGGCAGAGAACTCTTCGTCGACCCAGGCTTCCTCGACCCAGGCTTCCTCGACCCGGCGGAGCAGGTCGTCGACGATCTGCTCCTGGGTGGTGGGTCCCGTCCGGGCAGTCTGGGTCATGGTTGTCACCTCCTCCCTGGCAACGCGAGGGGCGCCGTCAGGCGTTGATGATCTTGTGGTCTTCGGTGGTGTTGATCGAGATCTTGCGGGGTTTCGCTTTCTCGGCGACGGGGATCTCGAGTCGTAGCACGCCGGCGTGGTAGCTGGCGGTGATGTGGTCGGTGTCGAGGTTGTCGCCGAGGATGAGCTGGCGACTGAAGACGCCGCGTGGTCGTTCGGCGGCGACGAGTTCCTCGATGCCTTCCCGGCCGGGGCGGTCTGCGCGCACGGTGAGGACGTTGCGTTCGATGTCGAGGTCGATCGAGTCCGGGTCGATGCCGGGGAGGTCGAACTCGACGACGAAGGAGTCTTGATGTCGCCAGGCGTCCATCGCCATCGCGGCGGGTCGCGCGGTGGTGCCGAAGACCTGTTGGGTGAGTCGGTCGAGATCTCGGAACGGGTCGGTGCGCATCAACATGGGTCCACCTCCTGGGTTGTCGAATCGCGGATACGCAGCCGTATCTATCGTGGCTGCTATAGGTGTTATATAGCATTGAACCAGGTTAGGATGCAACAGTGACGACCGAGAAGTTCGATGCGCAGGTGACGGGCGGCCGTGGGGTCTACGGGATCTCGGTCGCTGCTGATCTGGCCGGGACGGGTGTGCAGAATCTGCGGTTGTACGAGCGCAGGGGTCTGCTTCGTCCTGACCGGTCGGCCGGGGGAACGCGGCTGTACAGCGCCGACGATGTGGTGCGGTTGCAGCGCATCATCGAACTGCTGGCCGCCGGTCTGAATCTGGCCGGGATCGCGATGGTTCTCGATCTGCAGGACGACAACACCCGGATGAGCAGGCTGCTGCGCCGGCAGGCCGCGGGAACGCGGAACGAGCCGGGCTCAGAGTAGGAGACAGTTCGTTGAAGGGCCGGTCGCGTGCGGGACCGGCACACCGCCGGAGCGGTGAGACGTGAAGATCCCGGGCGACTATCCGGAAGGCAACATCCCGCTGACCGGCGGGAAGCCCGGTTCGGCCGAGCAGGTGGGTGAGCTCATCGCGTTCCTGGCCTCGGATGCGGCCAGTCACATCAGCGGCACCGAGATCTGGATCGACGGCGCCGTGTCTCTGCTGCAGGGCTGACGAGCTGGATCCAGGGTGATGGGCGCGGAGGAGCTCGGGCGGCGGCCCGGGTGTGGTCGCGCGCTCCAGTCGTTTGAGGCGGGGGGTGTTGGGTATGTCGTCGTCGCCGCCATCGCGCATCAGCACGGCACGAACTGACCACGATCGAGAGACGAGGTAGGTCATGAACCAACCCGAGCAGCAGCAAGAGGTGCCGGGAATCCGGTCGCAGATGACACCGGTACCGGACTGCGGCGAGAGCAGCTACGAAGGATCCGGCCAGCTCGAGGGAAAGGTGGCGGTCATCAGCGGAGGCGACTCCGGGGTCGATCGTGCGGTGTTGTTGGCGAGCGATGCCGGCGCCCGGATCGCGGTCACCGGCGGACGGCCGATCCTGTGAGCACCCTGGCCAAGGTCGCCTACCGACCGATCGGACTGGCCGGCAGCATGCTGGCCGGTGCCGTTGCCGGCGCGGTGGTCAAGCAGATCTGGCGTCGGCTGTCGGACGAGGAAGATGCCCCCGGGGCGCTTCAGTCGGAGTACCGGTTGAGGTCGGTGCTGGCCAGTGCCGCCCTTCAAGGTGCGGTCTTCGCCGTGGCGAAGGCTGCCCTCGACCGTGGCGGTGCACGACTCTTCGAGCGTGCCACCGGTGCCTGGCCGGGCGACTGAGCGATGACCGACACCGCTGCCCAGCCGGAAGCCGTATCCCAGCCGAGCGATGAGCCGCGGGCCGGGTCCAGTCCCCGGACAACCACCGACCGCGACGAGACCACCGACCGTGAACCGTCGTCACCCGAGTCACCCCGGATCGACCGCGCCGCGGTGATCGGGACCGGTGTGCGCTCGGCAGCAGCATGGTCGGCCCGACTGCTGATCATCGGCGTGGCGGTGGCCGCCGGGCTGTGGTTGGTCGGCAAGATCTGGGTGATCGTCTTCCCCGTGCTGCTGGCCCTGCTGTTCTCCTCCGTGCTGTGGCCACTGGTGACGTGGGCACGTCGCCGGGGGTGGCCCTCCGCCCTGGCGGCGGCAGTGGCGCTGCTGGGTCTGCTGGGACTCATCGCCGGCGTGCTGACCCTGGTGGTCCGCCCGACCGTTCGACAGGCGGCTGACCTCGGTGCCAGCGCCGGTCGCGGCATCCAGGAGCTCCGCGACTGGTTGGCCCGTTCCCCGCTGGCCGTCGATGATCAGCGGATCGACGAGGTCACCACCCAGCTCGTGGAGCGGCTGCAGCGCAGCGCGGAGCAGATCGCCGCCGGCGTCTTCACCGGTGTCAGCGCCGTCACCTCCGGCGTGGTGACGATGGTGCTGGTGCTCGTGCTGTCCTTCCTGTTCTTGAAGGACGGCGCGGAGTTCCTTCCCTGGTTGCGGCGTCAGTCGGGTCCGGCGATGGGCACCCACCTGACGGAGCTGCTGGCTCGAGTGTGGCTCACGCTCGGCCGCTACATCCGCGTCCAGGCCCTGGTCAGCCTGGCCGACGCGATCCTGATCGGCCTGGGGCTGGTGATCCTCCAGGTTCCGCTGGCTCCCGCTCTGGCGGTGCTCACCTTCTTCGCCGGGTTCATCCCGATCGTCGGCGCCGTGGTCGCGGGTTCGCTGGCCGTCCTCGTGGCACTGGTGTCGAACGGTCCGACGACGGCTCTGCTGGTGATCGCACTGGTGATCTTGGTCCAGCAGATCGAGTCCAACGTCCTCCAACCGCTGCTGCAGGGCCGATCTCTGCACCTGCATGCCGCGGTGGTGTTGCTGGCGGTGGCGGCGGGCGGAACGCTGTTCGGCATCGCAGGCGCCTTCCTAGCCGTACCGGTCGCAGCGATCGTGGCGACAGTGCTCCGCTACCTCACCGAGCAGACGGCGCTGCGATCGGGAGAGGTCCACGCCGACGAGGTCAACACGGTCACGGCGGAGGGCGACCGCGCCGCGAGGATGGGGGAGCGGGCCGCTCGGTGGTTCCGCTCGCGTCAGCAGACCCTTCGCCGGGACCGCTAGCGAACTCGGCCACGTCGTTTGGTGAGACCACTTCTGGGTACGTCGAGGACGTGATCAAGAACTCGTCGGCCGGAGGCGTCGGCATCCGGCCGAGCACCCGACAGCTGTGGGTTCTGCGGGCCGTGGCGTCTGGTCTGGTCGGCCGTGACCCGCAGTACGGGGGCCTGTGCACACTCGACGGTCGGGCCGTTGGGTGGACCGTCGCGGTCCTGGCCCTCCGCGGCCTCGTCGCCTTCGACGTCGACGCGTTCAGCCGACCGCACCTCACCCGTCGCGGTCAGACCAGACTCGACGCCTGGTGAGGCGCGGCGACCCGGCGACTGAAGCGGCGCCGGGTCGCCCG
>DATDBH010000022.1:0-16965 GCA_036524985.1 Microlunatus sp.
GGACGACGCTGACCCGCTGACGGGCTACGACGTGGTGAAGTCGGCGATCCAGCAGAGCTTCGTCGACCACGGCGGCACGTTGTCCCACCATCACTCGGTGGGCACCGAGCACTCCCGCTGGATGGCCGAGGACATCTCCTCCCCCGGTGTCGCGATGATCGACGGCGTCTTCCGTGCGGTCGATCCGGGCCGGAACTTCAACCCGGGCAAGGTCACCGGTCGCTGACGTCCGCGCCGGGGTCGGTCGGGGCGTGCTTCGGGCTGACGCTGATGCTCGACGGGCTGGCTGAGCACCTGCGAAAGTCGGTGTCGGGCTCGCCGTGCAGAAGACTCGACCCGCCCGGGGGCACCCAACGGCGTGTCGTGCCTTCGAGCGGTCGATCGGGGTGACTCTTCCGCAATCAGCAGGGTGCACCACCCTGCGCGATGCGGTCCGCCTCCTCGCTCAACGCGGCCAGCACCACCCGGACCGCCCGGCGCGCCGCCCGATCGGGTCGGGACAGCACCTCGATCAGGCGGCCGGCCCGGATCCCCGTGACCGGCAGCAACACGAAGCGGCCCGCGGCGTGCTCCTGGGTGGAGTAGCGCGGCAGCAGCGCGATCCCCTGGCCACGCGCGACCAGCCCCTCCATCAGCGGCAGGTGCGTCGTCCGGCGCACGATCCTCGCCGGAGACCCGGCCCGGGCCGCCAGCGCACGAACCGCCTGCTCGATCGGGAACTGGGGCGGCGGCGCGATCCAGGCCTCCCCCACCAGGTCGCTCGGCTCGACCCGTGCTCGTCCGGCCAGTCGATGGTCGAGCGACACCGCCACATCGAGCGGCTCCCGCAGCAGGGGCGTCACCCTGACAGCAGCGTCGGGTGGGTGCTCGGCGTCGTCGGGGCGGTGGGCGATCACCAGGTCGTAGTCGACCACGAGGGCGGCGAAGTCGTCGGTGGCCACGTCCTCGTCGAAGGTCTCCAACGTCAGGTCGGGGTAGGCGGCCAGCCGCTCCACCAGGCCCGGCACGAGCAGCTCGCCGGCCGAGAAGAAGCTCGCCAGACGCACCACACCGCCGACTCGACCCAGGAAGCCGTCCCAGGCCGCGTCCGCCTCGGCCAGGGCGGTCGCCACCCCATCGGCGCTGGCGGCCAGAGCCCGCCCGGCGTCGGTCAACCGCAGACCACGTCCGACGTGCTCGACCAGCGGCACCCCGGCCTGCCGCTGGATGGCCTTGAGCTGTTGCGACACCGCCGACGGCGTCCGGTGGGTCGCCGCCGCCACCGCGGTCACCGACCCACGGTCGGCCAGCTCGCGGATCAGCTGCAGCTGGGCCCATTCCCACCCCATCGCCCGCCGCCCTCTCCTCCGCGCTCGACTCCGCTCGGGTTCAAACCCAAGCGGAGTGCAGCGACCGCAACTCCGCTCGGGTTTGAACCCGAGCGGAGTCGGTGATTGTTAAGCCTGACTACGAGATCAGTGAAGCACATGTTGATTGTGCTTCACGGTCGGCGGCGCGAGGATCGAGGACGTGCACTCCCGCGACCGTCTGCTCGCCCTGCTCGTCGCCGTCTGCTGGGGCCTCAACTTCCCGGCGACCGCGCTGGCGCTGCAGCACTTCCCGCCGCTGTTCATGGTCGCGCTGCGCTTCGCCCTGGTCGCCGTCCCGACGATCCTGCTGGTTCCTCGCCCGCAGGTGAGGCTGCGCTGGTTGATCGGCACCGGCCTCGGCATCGGCGTCCTGCAGTTCGCGTTCCTCTACCTCGGCATGGCCGCCGGGATGCCGAGCGGGCTGGCTTCGCTGGTCCTGCAGGCCTCCGCGCCGTTCACCGTCCTGCTCGCGGGCATCTTCCTGGCCGAGCGGATCAGCCGCCGCCAGGTCATCGGCATCCTGCTGGCGGTCGCCGGCCTGGCCACCATCGCGGTCCACCGTGGTGAGACGGCCGCTCTCTTGCCGGTCGTCCTCACCCTCGCGGGTGGACTGGGCTGGGCGATCGGCAACGTCTGCAGCCGCAAGGCCGCCGCCCCCAACCCGTTCCACCTCACCCTGTGGATGTCGGTGGTGCCGCCGGTGCCGATGCTCGCTGCGTCCCTCTACGTCGAGAGCCCGCAGCGGATCGGACGCGCACTCTCGACCGCCTTCACGGTCGACGCCCTCCCGGCCGTGCTGGGGCTGCTTTACATCGTCATCGTCGCGACCCTGCTCGGCTACGGCATCTGGAACACTCTGCTGTCCCGCCATCCCTCGAGCTCGGTCGCCCCGTTCTCCATGCTGGTACCGATCGTCGGCGTCCTCAGCTCGTGGGCCCTCTTCGGGGAGCGCATCGACGGGGTCGAGGCGTTGGCCGGCGCGGCGGTGATCGCGGGCGTGCTGATCGGCTCGCTGCCACTCCGCTTCAGAGCGAGAGCGGTCACAGCGAGTGCGGCTCAACGCCCCGAACCCGTACGCCAGCCGTAACACCCACGTGACGGCCCGCGGCTTGAATGGGCGCATGGCGATCGTTCTCGGACCCAATCAGTACGGCAAGGCGGAGAACCGGGTGGTGCGGATCCACCGCGACACCCCTCGTCACGAGATCCACGACATCAACGTCTCCAGCGCGCTGCGGGGCGACTTCGCGGCCGCCCACCTGGAGGGCGACCAGAGTGACGTGCTGCCCACCGACACCCAGAAGAACACGGCGTACGCGTACGCCAAGGAGAAGGGCCTGGACTCGATCGAGAACTACGGGTTGGCGCTGGCCCGGCACTACGTCGACGACGTGGAGCCGGTCCAGGGCGCACGGATCGAGATCGAGGAGTTCGCCTGGGAGCGGGTCAGCATCGACGGCGTCGAGCACGACCACACCTGGATCCGCAAGGGCCAGGAGGTCCGGCTCGCCGCCGTCACGGTCGAGGGCACCGGCGCCGACCAGCAGACCTGGGTGACCGGCGGCCTCAAGGACCTGGTGATCTTGAAGTCCACCGGCTCGGAGTTCCACGGCTTCCTCGAGGACCCGTATACGACCTTGGTGCCCACCTCGGACCGGGTGATGGCCACCTCGCTGATCGCGAAGTGGCGCTTCACCAGCCTCGACGTCGACTGGGATGCCACCTACGCCGGCATCAAGAACGTGCTCGTCCGCACGTTCGCCGAGGTGCACTCCCTGGCCCTGCAGCAGACCCTGTACGAGATGGGCAGGAGGGTGCTGGAGGCGTACGGGGTCATCGCCGAGGTCAAGCTGTCCGCGCCCAACAAGCACCACTTCCGCTACGACCTCGGCCGCTTCGGGCTGGAGAACGACAACGAGGTGTTCCACGCCGACGACCGGCCGTACGGACTGATCCAGGCCACGGTGTTCCGCGACGACGCCCCCGGGGCGGGTCCGGCCTGGGATCCCTACAGCGGCCTCGTCTGAGCGATCCGCCGATCGGGCCCAGGGCTTTCGCCTATCACCCGCGCGCAGAGCGTTGCTTTAGTAGCGTTAATAGGGTCGGGGGGCACTTCGACGCCCGGGATAGGCCGAACGCATCCACAGCCGCCTCACGTTCCCCGCGTGGGCGGTCATCCCCTGTGCGGAACGTCTATCCCGGGTCCTCGTAGCTGCTGAACACCTGTGGGATCCGGAGCAGCGCGATGTCACGGAGCTCCTCTCCCACCACCGTCAGTTCCGTGTCGGGATCCAACGTGAGCCGACGCTCGAGCTCGGCCAGGATCTCGGGCCGGGAGCGACCGGCGGCGCGGATCAGGAAGATCCGTCCGAACTGCTCCTCGTACGCCCGGTTCCCGTTCGCCAGCGCCTCGTCGAGCGCCGGATCGCTGGACGCGCTCGAGGACTGCTCGGCCTTCGACAGCGCGGCCGAGGCTCCCCCGCCGCTCGCCTTCTCCCCGATCCGCGGATGGGTCGACAGGGCCTGGTCGACCTCGTCGGGACTCAGCGGGGTGGCTGCTGCCCGGGCGATCTGCTCCAGCTCGGCCAGCGAGGAGTACGGCGCTCGAGCGACGACGTCATCCACCCACCGAGGGACGTGCAGGCAGACGGCGAGCCCCTCCCGGAGCTCGGTCTCGGGCAGCTCGATGATCGAGGGCGACATGGCGCCACTCTAGAGAGACCAGGTCCCGGCGCAACCCTGACCCGACCCGGCGTGGGTGAACTCACGGTGTCGCACCCGAGCCGGAGGAGCGCGCACCTGGCTCGGGTGGCTATGGTCGGGGTGTGGTGGGCATCTCGGGACGCAAGCAGACCGTCGAGGAGGCCGCGCAGGACGTTGCGCCGGCCGGCGGGTTGACCGTTCGCACGATCGGGGCCGAGCAGCACCTCAGCTTCGTCCGCACTCTGCCCTCGGCGAGCTTCCTGCAGACCCCGGCCTGGGGTGCGGTGAAGACGGAGTGGCGACACGAGTCACTCGGCTGGTTCGACCCCGACGACAAGCTGGTGGGCGCCGGCCTGGTGCTGTATCGGCAGCTGCCCAAGGTGAAGCGCTATCTGGCGTATCTGCCCGAGGGCCCGCTGATCGAGTGGGACGCCGCCGACATCGGTGACTGGCTCACCCCGCTCGCCGAGCACCTCCGCTCGTCCGGTGCCTTCGGTATCCGGATCGGCTGCCCGGTGGTGGTCCGCCGCTGGCACGCCCCGACGATCAAGGCCGCGATCGCCGACGAGCGGATCGCTCGGCTGAGCCAGGCACTGCCCGACGAGACCAACCACGACGCCACCCGGTTGCGCAACCGGCTCCGCGAGCTCGGCTGGCGACCGCCGAACGAGGACGAGGGCTTCGCCGCGGGACAGCCGCGGTTCGTCTTCCAGCTCCCGCTGGCCGGCAGGACCGAGGACGAGCTGCTGGCCGGCATGAACCAGCTGTGGCGACGCAACATCAAGAAGGCGGCCAAGTCGGGGGTCGTCGTCACCCGGGGCGACGCGAACGATCTTCCTGCCTTTCACCGGATCTACGTCGAGACCGCCGAGCGGGACGGCTTCACACCCCGACCGCTGGACTACTTCGAGCAGATGTTCGCCACCCTGCTGGACGAGGACGACGACCGGATCCGGCTCTATCTCGCCCACCACGAGGGCGACCTGGTGGCCGCGACGACCTGGGTCCGGGTGGGTGGCCACGCCTGGTACACCTACGGTGCCAGCACCACCGCGAAGCGGGACGTGCGCGGCTCCAACGCGACGCAGTGGCGGATGATCACCGATGCCCTCGAGGCGAAGGCCGAAGTGTACGACCTGCGGGGCATCACCGAAGGGCTGGAGTCCGACGACCCACACCTCGGTCTGATCCAGTTCAAGGTCGGCACGGGCGGCGAGGCGGTGGAGTACGTCGGGGAGTGGGATCTGCCGCTCAACCCGCTGATCTACGCGGCCTTCGACATCTACATGCGGCACCGAGGGTGAGCGGGGTCTCGCTGCGGCTGGACGTCGGCCGCTGGCGTCGGCACCTGGTCACCGTCGCGGAGGCCACCCCGGGAATCGTCCCGGTGGCCAAGGGAAACGGGTACGGCTTCGGCCTGCCCCGGTTGGCCGACGAGGCGCAGCGCCTCGGTGCCGGGGCGATCGCCGTGGGGCTCCCGTCGGAGGTCGAGGCGGTCCGCGAGCGGTTCGCCGGCGACGTCGTGGTCATGATGCCGTGGCGCCCCGATGATGATCTCGCCCAGGCGCTGCTGAGTGATCCACGGGTGATCACCACCGTGTCGAGGATCGAGGATCTGGCCGCCATCGCCGCTCGGGCCGCCGATCTCGACCGACCACCCCGAGTGATCATCGAGCTGCTCACCTCCATGCAGCGGCACGGCGTCCGAGTGGCCGATCTCTCCGGCGTGAGTGATCATCTCGCCGGGATCTCCCTGCAGGGTTGGACGATCCACCTGCCGCTGCTCGACCAGGGCCGCTACCTGGAGGCCGAGCGGCTCGCGCGGGCGGCGCTCGCGGTGGCACCGGCGACGTTGTGGCTCTCGCACCTGCCCGCGGCAGAGGCGACCACGCTGGCCAAGCAGCTCGGCGGAGCGGGGCAGGACCCGGTGCCCCTCCGGCTCCGGGTCGGCACCCGGCTGTGGCTCGGCGACCCCGCCAGCCTCTCGACCGTGGCCACGGTGCTCGATGTGCACCCCGTACGCCGGGGCGATCGGGCCGGCTACCGGCAGCGCTCGATCGCCGGGGACGGCTGGCTGGTGATCATGGCCGGCGGTACGGCCCACGGCATCGGCATGGAAGCCCCGACATCCGCCACCTCCGCCCGGCAACGGCTCGTCGCCCTGGCCCAGGGTGGTCTGCAGGCCACCGGCCGGGCGCTCAGCCCGTACACCCTGGCCGGCAAGAAGCGCTGGTTCCTGGAACCACCGCACATGCAGGCCAGTCTGGTGCTGCTGCCCGGCTCGGCGTCCCCGCCGTCGATCGGCGACGAGGTGCCGGTGGAGCTCCGGCTGACCACCGCGCTGGTGGACCAGATCGTCGAGCTCTGAGTCCTCCCGCCCCGCGGCCGCTGCTCAGCTGCGCAGCTTGGCCTGCAGCCGCCCCGAGTCGTCGTCGGTCCACCCCATCCGACCCAACAACGGGCCCACGCCGCCGTACTCCTCGTCGACGTAGGTCAGGAAGCTCTGCATCGTCTCCGGGTAGGTGAGGTGGGACGACATCGGACGGTCACGGAGGTTCTCGGCGTAGGTGTGCGAACCCAGCAGCCGCTCGAGAATGGCCTCCATCCGCTCCGTGCTCGCGGCGTAGTCCGCCACGATGGCCTCCCGGTCGGCACCGGCCACGGACAGCGCGAGGGCGATCACCGTGCCCGTCCGGTCCTTGCCCGCCGCGCAGTGCACCAACGTCGCACCGTCGGCCTCGCCGATGTGGCGGAGCGAGGCGACGATCGAGTCCGGCCGGTCCACGAGGTAGGAGAGGTAGAACGAGGCGACCGGATGATCGACCTGCACACTGGGAGCCAGGTCGACCCAGGGCAGCGCCTCGTCGGGCAGCTCCTCGGGCCGCTCGTCGCTCAGCCGGGCCGGCTTCTCCTCACCCACACCCTCGCGCCACTCGCGAAACAGGGAGTGCTGGTGGATGCGCACCTCCGGATGGCCGGACAGCGGACCAGGTCCCTCGGACTCGACCTCGTACTCACTGCGCAGGTCGACGACGTCACTGAGGCCCAGGCCGAGCAGCCGGTCGATGTCGGCCCGAGTCAGGGCCTGCAGGTTGTCCGACCGCAGCAGGCGTCCCGCCGTGATCTCCCCGCCGTCGCTCGTCGGCATCCCGCCGACGTCCCGCAGGTTGGCCAGCCCCTCCAACTCGATCCACATTCGCCTCACAGGTGGAGTTTACGCAGTCGTCGGGAACGTCTCGGTGACCTCGTCGCCACTCCGCGGGCACCCGACCGGGACTCAGCTGGCCCAGTTGCCGGTGAAGTACAGCCAGCTCCACGCCAGCATCACCAGCACCGACGCGACGAAGGCGACTCCGACGACGACGTGGTGGATCGTGCGTGCAACGGCCCGCTCGGGCCGCCAGGTCACCAGCTGAGCGATCATCATCCAGAGCGGGAACCACAGCAGGATGGCGCGGTTGACCGACATGAACCAGTACGAGATCGAGAACGCGAGCACCTGGACGGCCACCCAGGAAGCCTCCGCCCACAGGCGCCGACCGAGGCACCAGCCGACGACGAGCACACCGATCCCCATCGCGACGATCTCCGCGACGAAGACCGGTGGCCACAGCGGATGGTCCGGGTTGGCGTGGGTGGCGGCGACGGTGTTCCAGAACGCGTCCCAGGGCGGCGTCATCGCCCGCGCCCACCCGGTGGACTGGGCGTGGTACCAGGCGGTCCAGCTGCCGGTGAGCGCATGCAGGTAGAGCACGAAGGCTCCGAGAACGGCGACCGGGAGGAGCAGCCACAGCAGCCGCCGCCCGCGGACCCGCCATGCGTCCGCGGGGAGCGCGCGGCCGGTCGCCAGGGTGAGGGCCAGGATGACGAGCGCGCCGACCAGGAACAGCCCGGAGACCCGTACGGTGCAGGCGAGGGCGGCCAGCGCGGCCGCAGCCGCCCACTTGTCGGCTCGGGCCCGTTCCCAGGCCCAGAAGGCGGCCGCACAGAACAGAGCCTCGGTGTAGGGCACCACGGTGAAGACCGCGGTGGGCGCGAACAGCCAGGCCACGGCGGCGACCGGGCCACCCAGCCGAGCGAGCGCCGTGGCGGCCAGGTAGGAGCAGATCGCCGACAGGACCACGCCGGTGAGGTAGACGGGCAGCCCGAGCTCGAGCCCGAGACGCAGCACCACCGGCAGGCCGGGGAAGAACGCCATCAAGGTCCCGTCGGACCGACCGAGGTAGCCGTTGGTGGCCAGGTTCGTGAAGTGCTCCACGTCCCACTGGTCGACCATGTCCGCCAGGCTCCGGCCCTGGTAGACAGCCAGCAGCAACGCGACCAGGGCGATCAGTCCGCGGCTGGCGATCCAGGCCTGGGAGACCGTACGCCGGGTGGCTCTCACCGTCGGCGCCTCGGCCGCGTCGGTCTGCACGGCCGTCACGAGCGACCGTCGGGGGTCTCGGCGTGCTCAGGGGTCTCGGCGTGCTCAGGGGTCTCGGCGGCTTTGTGATCGGCATCCGCCGGGGCACCCAGCGGCACCCGGCGGCGCAACGGCAGCCAGCCCACGTCCGGAGCCCGATCCAGCACGCCACCGGTCGGGTCGTCGAAGGTCGCCGACAGGCCCGGTGGATGGCGTACGACGTCGTGCGCGGGCCGCCAGAGGTCCCGCACGACGACCGTGACGATCCAGAGCTGGGCCGCCATCCGCACGATCACGGCGAGCCAGTAGACCCTGTCCGGGCCGTCCGCACCGGGGGCGAGCAACCCGCCGAGGTGCCACCAGATCGCGCCGAAGTAGGCGAGCTCGCCGGCGGTGAAGATCAGCCAGTCCCGCCACACGGGTCGGGCCAGCACCAGGAGCGGCAGCAGCCACAGCACGTACTGCGGTGAGTAGACCTTGTTCGTGAGGAGGAAGGCTGCGACCACCAGGAACAGGACCTGACCGATCCGCGGTCGCTGGGGGGCGACCAGGATCAGGCCGGCGATCCCGACGCACAGCAGCGCGAAGATGGCCAGGGCCAGGGAATTGAGCCCGTCCACGGGATGTCCGGCCAGCGAGAGGACGTACCAGATCGAGCCGAGATCGCCGGACCGGTCGGAGTTGAACGTCCAGAAGCTCAGCCAGTTGGCGGGCGCGAGCCAGAGCGCGGGCAGGTTCATCACCAGCCAGGCCACCGCGAAGGCCGCCAGCATCCGGCCGAACGCACCGATCCGGCCGGCCCGTAGGCACAGGAACAGCAGCGGGCCGAGCAGGAACAGCGGGTAGAGCTTGGCCGCCATCCCGAGTCCCCAGAAGACGCCGGCCCAGCCGGGTCGCCGACGGGACCAGAACAGCACCCCCAGCGCGCTGAGCGCGACCGGCAGCAGATCCCAGTTGATCAACGCCGTGGCGGCGACACAGGGCGAGACGGCCAGCATCATGGCGTCCCAGGGTCGATGTGGCACCGACCCGACCTGCGCCCAGACCGTGATCAACAGCAGCGCACCCAGGACCACGATGTTGACGTCGGTGAAGACCAGCGTCGAGTCGACCTGCTGCTGGGCGGTGAGATCCGAGCCGGTCGGTGCTCCGAGCGCGCTGCTGATCAGGCGCTCGAGCTGCAGGAACCACCCGGTCAGCACCGGGTACTCCAGCACCGGGTAGTCCCCGCTGTCGAGGTAGGGCACGTTGCCCTGCATCAGTCCTCGCAGCTGGTAGAGGATCCCGATGTCGGAGTAGCACATCCAACGGAAGCTGTCCGGGCTCTGACCGGCCACCGTGACCCGGCAGGGCAGCCGGAAGACCACGCCGAGCAGGTAGACGAGGGTCGCGGTCAGCAGCGTCCAGCGGGCGGGGGTCCACCAGACGCCGACCGTGTCCGCCCGTCGACCGATCGGTCCTCCGAGCCGGTGACTGGTCGCGCGCACCAGGCGGTCGCTCCACGACGGCAGGACTGCGGCGATGGTCACCGGACCCTGGATGCTGTCGTCCAGCCAGGCCGCGGCAGCGGGCGCGGCACCGCGCTGGGATCGCGCCGAGGCGCCATCGACGATCTGGATCTCGATCTCCGGTCGACCGGTGATCGCGTGCTCGGGCCGGGTGCGCTCCGCGGGTTCCCTCGGTCTGCCGCCGTCGCCCTCGCCGCCGACGGGGACCTCCATCAGCCGCCGCCGGACGGCTCGCCCGTCGGCTTCTCGGTCGGCGTCTCGGTCGTGGGGCCCTGGGTGGGCGCCGCCGTGGTCGGTCCCTCCGTCGTGGGGCCTTGGGTCGGTCCCTCCGTCGGGCCCTGGGTGGGTGCCTCGGTGGTCGGCTCGGTGGTCCGGGTCGGATCCGGCCGGGACGTGGCGGTCGGCCGCGGGGCCGAGTCGCGGTTGACGTAGGCGGGCTCCTCGAACTGCTTGATCGGCAGGTCCTCGACCGCCGTCTGCATGTAGTCGACCCAGGTCAGGGCCGGATACGTGCCGCCGAAGAACGTCGAGTCGCCGGGGCGAGCGAAGTCGTCAAGGTCGGCGTTGCCGTCGTCCCCGGCCACGTACATGACCGCGGTCGAGATCTGCGGTGTGTACGCCACGAACCAGGCGGCGGTGATGTCGTCCTCCACGTCCTTGGTGCCGGTCTTGCCGGCCACGGGCCGGGCGAGAGTCCGTACGGTGCTGCCGGTGCCCTGCTCGACCACGTTCGACAGCGCGTACGTCACGTCGCGGGAGATGTCCTCGCTGACCGCCTTCTTCTCCTCCGGGTTGGCCTTGTAGAGCACCCTGCCGTTCGCGTCGGTGACCTCCTTGACCACGTGCGGCGCGACGTAGGTGCCGTCGTTGGCGAACGTCGCGTACGCGTTCGCCTGGTTCAGCGGGCTGACCTCGGCGGTGCCCAGCGCGATCCGGGAGTTGAGGTCCCAGCCGGCGCCCTTGGGCGCGCCGACGGCCTCCGCCATGTCGACCACCTGCTGCGGACCGTCCTCCAGCTGGGTGGTCATGTCCACGAAGGCGGTGTTGATCGAGTCGGTGGCCGCCTTCAGCAGGGTGACGCCGGCGCCGTACTGGTAGGAGAACTCGTTCCGCACCGGGGTGCTGTCGCCCTCGGGGGTGAAGCTGTTGCCGTTGAACCGGGAGTCGAGGCTGAACTCGTCCTTCAACCCGGCCGCCAACGCGTACGTCTTGAAGGTCGACGCGGTCGGCCGCGCGGTGGTGGCCCAGTTGCGGGAGTTCTTCACGTAGTCCGGGCCGCCGTAGATCGCCAGCACCTCCCCGGTGCCCACCTCGACCGAGGCGACCGCAGCATGCAGCTGGGAGGCCTTCTGGTTGCGGGCGTCGGCGGCCTCCTTGGTGTACCTCTGCGCCGCCTTGACCGCCGCGTTCTGATCGGCCTTGTCGAACGTCGTGGTGATCTTGAGTCCGCCGCCGCTGATCTGACTCGGCTCGAACCCGGCGCTCACCAGCTCCTTCTCGACCATCTTGAGCAGGAAGCCCTTGGGTCCGCCGTAGCGTTCGTTGATCTTGACCTCGGGGAACTCCGGCAGGGCGGCAGCGTACTCCGCCGCTTCGGCCTGGGTGATCGCCCCGGTCTCGGCCATCGAGGACAGCACGTAGCTGTAGCGCTCCTGCAGCCGCGGGATGTTCGCCTCGTCCACGCCGGGATCGAACAGGCTCGGGTTGTTGATCACGCTGATCAGCACCGCGGCCTGCTGGGTGGTGAGGTCCTCGGCGTCGACGTTGAAGAAGGCCTTGCTGGCGGCCTGGATCCCGTACGCACCGCGACCGAAGTAGATCGTGTTCAGGTAGTCGGTGAGGATCTCCTCCTTCGACATCTCCTTGTTGATCTTGTACGCCAGGAACAGCTCCCGGAACTTGCGGGTCACGGTCTGCTCGGAGTTCAGGTACATGATCTTGATGTACTGCTGGGTGATGGTGGAGCCGCCCTGGAGCTCACCGCCGCGCAGGATCACCCAGGCGGCCCGGAACATGCCGCGGATGGAGACACCCTGGTCGGTCCAGAACTCCCGGTTCTCGGCCGCGACCACGCCGTCCTTGACGTTCTGCGGGATCTCCTCGAAGGTCAGCGGCTGGCGGTTCTGGACCGCGAAGCTGCCCAGCTGGGACTTGCCGTTGTTGTAGTAGACGAAGGTCGTCGCGGTCTGGAAGTCCGCGTTGGCGTTCGGGCGCTGGGTGCTGGTGTAGCCGTAGATGGCCAGTCCGGCCGCGCCGAGTACGCCGACCAGCAGCACGACCACCAGAGCGAGCGCGATCCGCTTCGGCCAGGACCGCTTCTTCGCGGTCTTCCTCTGCTGTGCCGAGTGCCCTGTGCGGGGCTCAGCCATAGATGTCCTCGACGGTCTGCTGACGACGAGGCGGCTTGCGCTTCACCCCGTCGCCCAGGAGGTACGACAAGGTCATGTGGTTCCAGCGGCAGTCCAGGCACACCTCGACGACCACGACCTTGAACTCTCCGAACTCGTGCGCCATCTCCTCCAGCTCGGGGGTCTTCTTGATCCGGCCGGAGTACTGCCCGAGCTGCTCCCCGAAGACGTAGCTGAGGTTCATCAGCTCCGTCTTGGCGCAGACCGGGCAGGGCGACGAGCTCTTCTCACCGTGGTGCTTGGCGGCTCGCACCAGCATCGGGTCGGCGTCGCACGCCTCCATCCGGGCGAGCTGGCGCCCTGGACGCCGCAGCGTCTCCAGCGTGGAGCGTCGCTGCAGCGCGTAGTCGATGACCTCGCGCTGGGACCACATGGGAAACAGGGTAGACGCCGGAGTCTGTGGGGACCATGGTCGCGCTGGAGTCTGGTGAGGTCCAGAGGTGCGCACCGGCGATCGCACCTCGGCCGAGCTGGATCTGCCGATCCACGTTCGCCAGATCCGTAGGAACGGTGGCGTGGTCAGCGACACTTGCCGGGTGGTTGCAGACACCTCGCTCCCCCTGATCGGCTCGTGGACGATCCAGAACGCGGTCGACGCCGGATCGTATGCCCGCGGTCGGGAGTATCACCGCCTCGGCCGAGTGCAGCGGCTGGAATGGCGCCCTGACGTGGGCCGGCTGGTCGGCACGGTGCGCGGCACCCGCCGCGAGCCGTACGAGACCTCCATCTGGCTCGCCGAGGACGCGGCCAGCGAAGTGACCGTGACCGCCTGCAGCTGCCCCGTCGGCGGCGACTGCAAGCACGTGGCGGCGACCCTGCTCGCGTGCCGGGACCGAGCGATCGACGACTCCTCGCCGGGCCTTCCGGGGCTGCCCGATCGGCCCACACGCTCGGCCGCCCGCAAGGCCGTGCCCAGGTCGGGGGCGACGCCGCGAGTCGCCCCGTCTCGGCCGATGCCAGCGCAGGTCCCGGCCTGGAAGACCGCACTGGACCCGCTGACCCGCGGCGCCATCGACCCCCAGCCGAGCAGCGCACCAGCCCTCGGCACCTTCACGCCGCTCGGTCTCCAGCTTCGCGTCGAGGGCCTGAAGCAGGCAGTCGAGGCGGGGCCGGGGGTCAAGACACCGGTCCGGCTCCAGGTTCGGGCGGTGCAGCAGGGAGCCAAGGGCGGCTGGTCCGGCGGATACGCGGTCGGTTGGACCCCCGGACGCTACGGGCAGTCGCCGTTCGATCCCCGGATCACCGAGTGGTTGAAGGAACTGGGCTCGCTCTGGAGCAGCCCCGCCGGTTACGGCTACGGCTACGGCGGGCCCGAGTGGCGTGCTCTGGACGACTTCGCGCCGTCGGCGCTCTGGCCGCTGCTGGCCCAGAGCGCTGAGCTGGGGGTACCGCTGCTCGGCAGCGCCGCTCGCGACACCGTCGAGCTGGCTGCTGCCGATCTCGCCCTGGAGGCCACGGCTCACGGTGACGGTGGGGTGCGGCTGCAGCAACGCCTGGCGTTCGGGGACGTGCCGGCGGCGTACGACGTGCTCGGTGTGGTCGGCACCAGCGGGCTCTTCGCGGTGCGCTCAATCGGCAAAGCACGCCACGTCAGCTTCGGTCCGACGGCCCGGCGCCTCTCGCACGACGAGCGGGAGCTCACCCACTTCCGCGGCGTGACCATCCCGGGGCCGGAGGTGTCGGACTTCCTGGAGTCGGTCTATCCGACACTGCGACGCCGGGTTCGTCTTCGCTGCTTCGACGGGAGCATCACCCTCCCCGAGCCGCCGGCGCCTCGGCTGGCGCTGACGATCAGCTCACCGCAGGCAAACACGCTCCATCTTCACGGGTCGTGGTCGTACGGCACCGTTCGCTGCCCGCTGCACCCGACGTCGGACCTGGTGCGCGACCCCGAGGCGGAGGCGGCCGTGATGCTGCGGGTCGAGGAGTCGACGGCCGGTGGCTTTCAGCTCCACGAACAGACGGAGCTCCACGGAGGGGCGGCCATCCAGTTCGTCCACGACCTGCTGCCGGTGCTGGAGGCGTCGGACGACGTGATCGTCGAGGCGGTTGAGCTGCCCACCTACCGGGAGATCGACGAACCTCCCCTGGTCACGGTCGGCGTGGACGAGACGGACGATCCGGACTGGTTCGATCTCGCCATCCGCATCAGCGTCGAGGGTCGCGACGTGCCCTTCGCTCCACTGCTCACTGCGCTGGCGCGCCAGGAGGACTACCTGGTGCTGGAGGACGGGAGCTATCTGCGCACCGACCTGACCGCCCTCGATCGCTTGCGGGAGTTGGTCGAGGAGGCGCGCAGGCTCGAAGACAGGCCTGGTCGGCTGCGGTTGAACCGCTATGCCGCCAGCCTCTGGGGCGACTTCGAGGAGCTCGCCGACGTGGTCGAGCAGGCGGATCGCTGGCGGGAGTCCGTCGGTGCCCTGGCGGCACTCGCCCGGGACGGTCTCGCCCCGGCCCCCGAGACGGTTCCGGAGACGCTGACGGCCGAGCTGCGGCCGTACCAGCACGAGGCCTTCGACTGGCTGGCCTTTCTCCACCGCCACGGACTCGGTGGCATCCTCGCGGACGACATGGGGCTGGGCAAGACCATTGAGGTGCTGGCCCTGATCGAGCACGTTCGGTCGGCACCGCATGAGGGGCGCGGCGCACCCTTCCTGGTGGTGGCGCCGGCGTCGGTGATCGGCAACTGGCAATCGGAATCGAGGCGGTTCACCCCCGACCTGGACCTCGTGGCAGTTCCCAGCACGCTGAGCCGACTCGGTGTCCCGATCGAGCAGCTGACCTCCGAGGTGGATGTCGTCGTCACGTCGTACGCCGTCTTCCGACTCGACTTCGAGCAGTTCTCGGCGGTCGAGTGGGCCGGGCTGATCCTGGACGAGGCACAGTTCCTCAAGAACCCGAAGACCCGCGCCAACGAGTGCGCCCGGCTGTTGAAGGCGCCATTCAAGCTGGCGGTCACCGGGACGCCGATGGAGAACAACCTGATGGAGCTGTGGGCGCTGCTGGCCGTCGTCGCTCCCGGGCTCTACGGGTCGGCCACCCGATTCCGCGAGGACTACGTCAAGGCGGTCACCGATGGGCTGCGGTCTCGGCAGGCGATGCGGCAGGCGGACGGGGGACACCTTCGGGGCTACGGCGACGAGGATCGCGAGGCGGACCTGGCGACCGCGGCGTTCGGCGAGGCGGCGCTGGTTCGGCTGCGCCGGCGGATCCGCCCGCTCTTGCTGCGAAGGACCAAGGAGCAGGTGGCTCCCGAGCTCCCGGACCGCGTCCAGCAGGAACTGAGCGTCGAGCTCGCTCCGAAGCACCGGCGTGCCTACGACCTGCTGCTGCAACGGGAGAGGCAACGGGTGCTGCGGCTGCTGGACGAGGACTACGAGGGCAATCGGTTCACCATCTTCCGCTCGCTCACCCTGCTGCGACGGGCCGCGTTGGACATCTCCCTGACCGACCCGGAGCGGTACGCGGGCGTGCCGTCGGCCAAGCTCGACCTGCTGTTCGAACAGCTGGAGGACATCACCGCCGCCGGGCACCGGGCGCTGGTGTTCAGTCAGTTCACCACGTTCCTGCGCAAGATAGCCGAGCGAGCCGACCGGGAGGGGATCGACTACGAGTATCTGGACGGTGCCACGCGCCGGCGAGCCGCCGTCGTCCAGCGATTCAAGACCGGCGACTCCCCACTCTTCCTGATCAGCCTGAAGGCGGGCGGTTTCGGCCTCAACCTCACCGAGGCCGACTACGTGTTCATGATGGACCCGTGGTGGAACCCGGCCACGGAGAACCAGGCCATCGACCGCACCCACCGCATCGGTCAGACCCGCACCGTGATGGTCCACCGGTTGGTCGCGACCAACACCATCGAGGAGAAGGTGATGGTCCTGAAATCCCGCAAGGCTCAGCTGTTCGACGCCGTGCTCAGCGATGACGACGACAGCTTCTCCGGCAGTCTCGGCGCCGACGACATCCGTGGGTTGTTCGAGGCCGACTAGAGAGGCCCGATGAGGCCGGGCCGGGCGAGGTACGCGGCCTGACGTGACGGAAACCTGCCCGTCGTGGGATGCCGATCGGCGTGTCGCACCGGCGTGGCGCCCGTGACTGGCAGGTTTCCGTCACGCCCGCTGGCTGACGTAGGATCGGGCGTCGGTTTCACCGCGGGGCCATGGCGCAATTGGTAGCGCACCTGCTTTGCAAGCAGGGGGTTAGGGGTTCGAGTCCCCTTGGCTCCACCCTAGTCAGAGCCAGTTTCAGCGAAGTATTCAACGCCCTGGCGGCCGGCTACAGCAGCAAAGTACAGCAACAGTCACGACGCTGACCCCGAATCAAGCTGCTCTCCAAGCCGGCGTAGGGCCTCCTGGGTGGAACTGCTCACCACCTGGCTGTACACCTCCATGGTCACCGCAATCTTGCTGTGCCGAAGGATCTGCATGGCCACCCGCGGATGCACATCGAGCGCCACCAGCAGTGACCCACACGCCTTCCGAGTCAGATGGACCGATGTGACAGGAACACCTGCCGCCTTGGCACGCTCCACGAACGCCCGATGGAAGTTCCGCGGCTCGTACGGCGTCCCCACTTGGCTCGTCAACACCAGACCC
>DATDBH010000023.1:0-6970 GCA_036524985.1 Microlunatus sp.
TCTGGAGGCCGACACCGTCGAGTACGGGGAGTGGAAGACCGGCAAGCGCAGCGAGGGTGCCACCTACGCGCTGTTCTCCTTCACCCGCAAGGTCACCCAGTCCATCGGCGGCGCGGTGGGGGCGTGGGCCCTGGCCATCGGCGGCTACATCGCGGCCAGCGCGGCGAACCCGAGCCCGGTGCAGCCCGAGACCGCGATCATCGCGATCAAGGCCACCATCGGTCTGCTGCCCGCCCTCGCCGCCTTGATCGCGATGCTGATCTTCATGAAGTACCCGCTGACCGATGCCCGGTTCCGAGAGATCCGGGACGAGACCGAGGCCCGCAAGTTCGCCGACATCGTCGCCCACCACGAGGACCCGGACGACTTCATCACCCCCGACCACAAGGTCTGAGGGTCCCCCGCCCGCTTCCGATGAGTCAGGCTGGAGCCCATCGCCGGTCTCACTCCACCCCCACTCGACCCTTGGAGCCTGACATGACCAGATTCGTAGTCCCTGCCAAGCCGAGCTCGACCGAAGCACCTGCCTCGGACCGGGTGACGATCTGATGACGATGACATCGCCGACTCCGTCCCTCACCCTTCACCCTGACCGGCTGCTGCCGTCGGAGCCGGGTGCTCGCTCGATCGCTCAGCGGCTGTACGGGGCGGTGGCCGATCTCCCGATCGTCTCCCCCCACGGCCACGTCCCGGCCGAGTGGCTGGCCGAGGACATCCCGTTCAAGGACCCGACATCCCTGTTGATCACCCCCGATCACTACGTGAACCGGCTGCTGCACGCCCACGGCGTGCCGCTGTCGGCCCTCGGAGTGGCGCAGGGCGAGCTGAGCGAGGACCAGTCGCGGGCGGCGTTCCGGATCGTGTGCGAGCACTGGAGTGCCTATCGGGGCACCCCGGTACGGCTCTGGTTCGACGCGCAGCTGGCCGACATCTTCGGCATCGACGTCCGACCCAGCGCCGCCACCGCCGACGACATCTACGACCAGATCGCCGACCGGCTCACCCGGCCGGAGTTCCGTCCACGTGCCCTGTGGGACCGGTTCGGCATCTCGGTGCTGGCCACCACCGACGACCCGTGCGACGACCTGTCGACCCACCAGCGCCTGCAGGACGATCCGACCTGGAACGGGCGGGTGATCCCCACCTTCCGGCCGGACCGCTATCTCGAACCGGCCCAACCGAACTGGAACAGCGACATCGACCGGCTGGCCCAGGCCGCGAATCTGGAGATCGGGGACTATGCCACGTTCATCACCGCCCTGGAGTCGCGGCGACGCTACTTCAAGGACCGCGGCGCGGTGTCGAGCGACCACAGCCACATCGACGCCCGCACCGACCCGCTCGAGCTGACCGAGGCCGCCAGGATCTTCGCGCTGGCTCGGAAGGGCGAGGTCACCGAGGGGGAGGCGACCTCGCTTCGCCGGCACCTGATGTTCGAGATGGCCAGGATGGCCTGCGACGACGGTCTGGTCATGACCCTGCACCCCGGGGTCCGCCGGAACCACCATCAGCAGACGTTCCAGACGTACGGCGCCGACGTCGGCACCGACATCCCGATCCGGGTCGAGTTCACCGACGCCCTGCGTCCGATGCTGAACCGGTACGGCACCCATCCCGACTTCCAGGTCGTCGTCTTCACCCTGGACGAGACCACCTTCTCCAGCCAGATCGGACCCTTGGCCGGCTTCTACCCGTCGGTCTACGCCGGGGCGCCCTGGTGGTTTATCGACGCCCCGGAGGCGATCCGTCGCTACCGGGCCGCGATCACCGAGACGGCCGGGTTCGCCAAGACGTCCGGCTTCATCGACGACACCCGCGCCTTCTGCTCGATCCCCGCCCGCCACGACATGTCCCGCCGCCTGGATGCGGCCTACCTCGCCACCCTGGTCGCCGAGCACCGCCTGGACGAGGACGAGGCGCTCGACACCGTCACCGCCCTGGTGGCCACGATCCCGACGAAAGCGTTCAAGCTATGACCACCGCGACCCCATCGTCAGTACGGCTGACGGACGCCGTCCGCCTCGGCCGCGCCCTCCCGGACACACCACCGGCGCCGCCGGTGCGGATCGTGCACCTGGGCGTCGGCAACTTCCACCGCGCGCACCAGCCCTGGTACACCGCGCACGCCCCCGACGCCGATCAGTGGGGGATCGCCGGCTTCACCGGCCGACGGCCCGACATGGCCGACGCGCTGACCCCTCAGGACGGGCTCTACACCCTGATCACCCGCCACGCCTCCGGTGACGACTACGAGCTGGTCGGCTCGCTGGCCGCCGTGCACCCGGCGACCGACCACGCCGCGTACCTGGGCTACCTGGCAGCCTCCGCTACCGCGATCCTCACCATCACCGTGACCGAGGCCGGGTACCTGCGGAACGGCGAGGGCCGACTCGACCTGACCCACCCGGCCATCGTCGCCGACGTCACCGCCCTGGCCGCAGACCCGCAGGCACCTGTGACCAGCCTGCCGAGCAAGCTGGTCGCCGGGTTGCTGGCCCGGCGAGCCGCCGGCGCGGAGGCGATCACCGTCCTCTCCTGCGACAATCTGCCCGAGAACGGCGAGGTCACCCGGGTCGTGGTCACCGATCTGGCCGCGCAAGTGGATCTGACCCCGCAGACCTGGATCGACGCTCACGTTGACTTCGCCACCTCGATGGTGGATCGCATCACGCCGGCCACAACGGAGGCCGACCGCGACCTCGTGCGGGAGGCGACCGGACGGTGGGACGCCGAGCCGGTCCCGACCGAGCCGTTCAGCGAGTGGGTCGTGGCCGGCCGGTTCCCGGCCGGGCGGCCGCGCTGGGAGGACGCGGGGGCGCAGCTGGTCGCCGACGTCGGCCCGTTCGAGCAGCGGAAGCTCCGGATGCTCAACGGCTCCCACTCCCTGCTCGCCTACGCGGGCAGCATCCGCGGTCACGACACCATCGACGAGGCCATCGCCGATCCCACCTGCCGGGCCTGGGTGGAGCAGTACTGGGACGAGGCCGGACGCCATCTCGACCTTCCGCCCGACGAGGTCACGACCTACCGGTCGGCGCTGGTCGAACGGTTCTCCAACCCTCGGGTCCGGCACCGACTGGCCCAGATCGCCGCCGACGGCTCGACGAAGCTCGTCATCCGCTTTCTGCCGACCATCCGCGCCGAACGAGCCGCGGGCCGGGTGCCCGACGGCTGCGCCACCGCGGTCGCCGCCTGGGTACTGCACCTGCGCGGCCGCGGTGCCCCGGTCAACGACACCGGTGCCGCCGCGGCGCAGGAGGCAGCCTCCGCCGGCGACCTCGCCGCAGCGGTACCGGCCGTGCTGAACCTGCTGGGCGACGGACTCGGATCCGACGCCGCCCTCGTAGCGGCCGTCCTGGAGCGTGCCGCGCTCGTCGGCGAGACCGACCGATGACCGTGCCCCAGCCCGGAGCGACATCGCCGAACGAACCGACCACATCACCGAAAGGGACGCAGACCATGACCCCACCCGACCTGACCGCCACGCCGTTCGGGCTCGACGACGACGGCATCGCCTGGGTGCGGGCCACCATCGATGCGATGTCGGTGGAGGAGAAGGTCGGCCAGCTGTTCATCAACCTGAACAACCGGTTCGATGAGGCGTTCGTGAACGAGATCATCGACGGCTACCACCCCGGCGGCATGCGCTACAGCCACACCGACGCCGCCAGCGTCCAGGCCCACATCCGACACGCCCAGAGCCGCACACCCGTCCCGCTGCTGGTCGCCTCCAACATCGAGGCGGGTGGCAACGGAGCCTGCACCGACGGCACCCTGGTCGCGTCCCCGCTGCAGACGGCCTCCACCCCGGACACCGACGCGGCCCGGCTGATGGGTGTGGTGGGGGGCCGGGAGTCGGCGGCGCTGGGCTGCAACTGGGCCTTCACCCCGATCGTCGACATCCACCACAACTGGCGCAACACCGTGATCGCGACCCGGGCCTTCGGCAACGACCACGACACGGTGATCCGGTACGCCGACGCGTACGCGCAGGGCGTCCGTGAGGGGGCCGGCGACCGGCCGATGGCGCTGTGCATGAAGCACTTTCCCGGCGACGGTCGCGACGAGCGAGACCAGCACGTGGTCACGTCGTTCAACGACTGCTCGGTGGAGGAGTGGGACGCCACCTACCGCAAGATCTGGGAGTGGGGGATCGGCGTCGGGATCGAGTCGGTCATGGTGGGCCACATCATGCTGCCGGCATACACCCGCCGGCTGCGACCCGGCATCGCCGACGCTGACATCCTGCCGGCCACGGTGGCGCCGGAGCTCCTCACCGACCTGCTCCGCGACGATCTGGGCTTCAACGGTGTGATCTTGACCGACGCGTCGCTGATGGTCGGGCTCACCTCCGCGCTGCCCCGGGAGCGTCAGATGGTTCAGGCGATCACCGCCGGCTGCGACATGATCTTGTTCTTCCGCAACCACGACGAGGACTTCGGGTTCGTCCATGACGCCGTCGTGTCCGGCGAGATCTCCGCCGAGCGTCTCGACGCCGCGCTGACCCGGATTCTCGGACTGAAGGCCAAGCTCGGCCTGCACACCCGCCCGGCCGCCGACCTCGTCCCACCCACCTCCGCGCTGGAGGCCATCGGGGCGCCCGAGCACCACGCCATCGCCCGCGACGTCGCCGATCGCACCATCTCCCTGCTCAAGGACACCACCGGCATCCTGCCGCTGGATCCCGCCAGGCATCGTCGGCTGCGGCTCTACTGCCTGGAGAGCGCCCCCGACTTCACCGGCGTGGTGCCGGAGTTCAAGCGGATCGCGATCGAGGAGCTCACCACTGCAGGCTTCGACGTCAGCGTCTTCCGCACCGCCCAGGAGCTGGCCGCCGGCGGCGAGGCTTTCGACTTCCAGACGTTCATCGCCAGTGAGACCGAGCACTACGCCGACCGGTTCGACGCGGCCCTGATCCTGGCCAACGTCTCCGACTTCGCCCAGCAGGGCGCGCTGCGGATCAAGTGGTCGATGCCGATGGGCCCGGAGATGCCCTGGTACGCCGCCGAGGTGCCGACCGTGTTCGTGTCGCTGAACATGCCCAACCATCTGATCGACGTCCCCATGGTCAAGACCGCGATCAACGCCCACAACCCCACGCCCGAGGCCATCCGTTCGCTGGTCGACAAGCTGGTCGGACGCAGCCCCTTCCTCGGCACCCACAACGACAACGTGTGGTGCGGCTCCTGGGACACCCGCCGATGACGCACCGACCCCACCCGTCGACAAGGAGACGATCATGACGACGACGCTGAGTCCACACCCCACCGAGGCGTACGGGACCGATCCCGGGGACCCGGCCAAGGCCACGGCGCGTGGCGGTCCCGGGCAGCAGCTGTCGGCAGCCGACGTCACCGAGTTCGTCACCCGAGCCCTCGGCGGCGGCGACCTGGACGACAAAACGGGTCTGCCTGGTCGTGCCCGACGCCACCCGCACCTGCCCATTGCCGCTGCTGCTGCGCGCCGCCCGCGACGCACTCGCCGGCCGGGCGCACAGCGTCACCGTGGTCATCGCCCTCGGCACCCACCAACGCATGGACGAAGCCCACCTGGCACAACACCTCGGCTACCAGGTGGGTGAACTCGACCAGACCTACCCGGGCTGGACGATCCACAACCACGAGTCCTGGCTGCCGGAGACGTTCACCTCCCTCGGCACCATCGGCGCCGAGCGGCTGACCGAGCTGACCGGCGGTCTGATGACCGACACCAGCGTCGAGGTCCGGATCAACCGGCACATCGCCGGCGCCGAGGTGGCGATCGTGGTAGGCCCGGTGTTCCCGCACGAGGTCGTCGGCTTCTCCGGCGGCAACAAGTACTTCTTCCCGGGCGTCTCGGGGCCGGAGCCGATCGATTTGTCCCACTGGGTCGGGGCGCTGATCACCAGCGCCCGAGATGATCGGCACCCGTGGGGTCACCCCGGTCCGGGCCCTGATCAACGAGGCCGCCACCTTGATCCCCGCCAGCGACTGGCTTTGTGCCTGGTCGTGGCCTCCGGCACCGACACCCTGCGCAGCATCGCCTTCGGTACCCCCGAAGACGCCTGGGCCGCGTCGGCCGCCGTCTCCTCCGGCCGTGTCGCAGCACTGACATCACAGCCTCAGGGGCCGCCCAGCCCCCAAGTCGTCGCAAAGCCGGCCGGCTTTGTCAGGGGCAAGACCGTGAAGTCGTGATCGGCGGACAATTGACTACTGTCGGCGACGGCGGCCACTCAGAGTCGGACGATAGCTTTCAGTGAGTCCGGTTCTCGTGCTGCGAGGGTCAAGGCGTCAACGGTGTGGTCGATGTCGAAATGATGGGTGATCACCGTGGCCACGTCCACGGCGCCGCTGGCTAGAAGCTCCAGCGCGAGGGGATAGGTGTTGGCGTAGCGGAAGGTGCCAGTGATGGTGAGCTCGCGGCCCTGCACGAGGGGGACGTTGATGCTGACGTTGTCGGCTCCCATGCCGACCAGGACGACGCGGCCTGTCCTGGCCATCGCGTTCATGCCGGCGCTGAGCGCCGCCGGTGCGCCGGAGCACTCCAGGAGGACGTCGTACTCCTCCTCGAGCGGTGCGGAGGCGAGCCGGCCGTCGAGCCGCAGCTGACTGGCTGTCGCGACCCGGCTCGTGTTCATGTCGGTGACGGTCACCGACCGGGCGCCGAACGCGCGAGCGACCTGAGCGGTGAGCAGGCCGATCGGCCCCGCACCGGTGACCAGCACCCGATCCCCAGCCTGGACGTTGGCGCGGCGACAGGCCCAGACACCCACCGACACCGGCTCAGCCATCGCCGCATGATCATGATCCAACCCCTCCGGAGCCGGGTGCGCGAACGCCGCCGCCAGCGTCACGTACTCACAGATCGCACCATCCACGGGCGGTGTCGCGAAGAACACCACGTCGGGACACAGGTTGTAATGCCCGGACAGACACGTCGCGCAGTTGCGGCAGGGGACGCCCGGTTCCAGCGCCACGAGCTCACCGATCCG
>DATDBH010000024.1:0-5291 GCA_036524985.1 Microlunatus sp.
GGGGTGATCGGTGCCGGACTGTTCGTCGGCTCCGGCGTGGTGATCGGCAGCGCCGGTCCCGGCGCCTTCCTGAGCTACGCGATCACCGGTCTGTTGATCATCATGGTGATGCGGATGCTCGGCGAGATGGCGGTGGCCAACCCGTCCACCGGATCCTTCGCCGACTACTCCCGCACCGCCCTGGGCGGGTGGGCAGGGTTCTCGACGGCCTGGCTGTACTGGTACTTCTGGGTGATCGTGGTCGGCTTCGAGGCCGTGGCCGGCGCCAAGGTGATCCAGTTCTGGGTACCGGAGATCCCGCTCTGGGTGCTGTCGCTGGTCTTGATGCTGTTGATGACCGCGACCAACCTGTTCTCGGTGAAGTCGTTCGGGGAGTTCGAGTTCTGGTTCGCCGGGATCAAGGTCGCCGCGATCGTGGTGTTCCTGGTGCTGGGCGGTCTGTTCGTGCTCGGCCTGTGGCCCAACAAGGACATGGACTTCAGCAACCTGACCGCCCACGGTGGGTTCCTGCCGCTCGGCCCCGGCGCGATCTTCTCCGCCATCGTCGTAGTGATCTTCTCGATGGTCGGCGCCGAGATCGCCACCATCGCCGCGGCCGAGTCGGCCGACCCCGCCCGCGCCATCGCCAAGGCCACCAACTCGGTGATCGTCCGCATCGCGATCTTCTTCGTGGGCTCGATCTTCCTGCTGGCAGTGATCCTGCCCTGGAACTCCGCCGCACTGAAGGCCTCGCCGTACGTGTCCGCCTTCCAGACCATGGGCATCCCGTACGCCGACCACATCATGAACGCCGTCGTCCTCACCGCGGTGCTGTCCTGCCTGAACTCCGGCCTCTACACGGCGTCGCGGATGCTGTTCGTGCTGTCGGCCCGGCGGGAGGCGCCGATCGGTCTGATGACGGTCAGCAAGGGCGGTGTCCCCCGGGCCGCCATCCTGTTCTCCAGCATCGTCGGCTTCCTGTGCGTGATCGCCGCGGCGGTCTCCCCGGACACCGTGTTCTTGTTCCTGCTGAACTCCTCCGGTGCGGTGATCTTGTTCGTCTACCTGCTGATCGCGATCTCGCAGATCATCCTGCGGCGACGCACCACACCCGACAAGCTGGTGGTCAAGATGTGGCTGTTCCCGGCACTGTCGTTCGTCGTCGTCGTGGCCATCATCGCCGTCCTGGTTCAGATGGGCTGGAACTCGACCACCCGCATCCAGCTGGTGCTGAGCCTGCTGGCGTGGGCGGTGCTGTTGGTGATCTTCTTCGCCACCAAGCAGATCCGGGACAAGGCGCCGTCACAGGCTCCCGCCGCCGCCGAGACCGGCGATGCCCACCGCGTGCTGGTGCTGGCCAACGAGACCGTCGAGGGAGATGAGCTGATCCAGGAGCTGCACCGGATCGACGCCGTGGGCAAGGCGGAGTACCTGATCTGCGTGCCCGCGAACCCGATCGACACCGGGCAGGCCATGCACGCGGGGGCTGTCTATCTGTGGGACAGGACCGCCGAAGCCGCGCAGGCTCGGCTCGATCGGACCCTCGAGGTGCTGCGGGCCGCGAACCTCGAGGCCACCGGTCAGCTCGGCGAGTACCGGCCACTGCGGGCACTGGCCACCGCGGTCCAGGAGTTCAATCCGGACCGACTGGTGATCTGCACCCACCCGGAGGACCGGTCGGCCTGGCTCCGCTACGACGTCGTGGACCGCGCTCGGGAGACGTACCCGAATCTGCCGGTCACCCACGTCGTGGTCGAGCACGCGGAAGTGTCGGCCTGAGGAATGTCCACCATCCTGATCGGCCTCGCCCCCGGTGATCGGGGCGAGGCCGCCAGCCACCTCGGCGCCATGATCGCGCGGTCCACCGGTTCCCCGCTGGTGGTCGCGGCGATCACCCCGGTGCCCTGGCCCCCCAGTCCCTTCCTCGGCGACGAGCAGTACCTCGAGCTGCAGCGGACGACCGCCGAGGAGACGTTGCAGCGGGCGCGGCTGATCATCGGCGCCGACGCCGACGCGGAGTTCGTGGTGGAGTCCGCTCGTTCGGTCACCGACGGGCTGCTGCAGGTCAGCGAGCGCGTCGGCGCCGGACTGG
This sequence comes from Microlunatus sp., assembly GCA_036524985.1. GTDB lineage: Bacteria > Actinomycetota > Actinomycetes > Propionibacteriales > Propionibacteriaceae > Microlunatus. The sequence continues at coordinate 2,072 of DATDBH010000024.1, forward strand.
TCGTGCTCGGCTCCGGTACATCGGGTCTGCCCGGCCGGGTGTCGCTGGGCAGCATCGCCCAGCGCATCCTGCACAGTCTGGACACGCCGGTCTGCTTCGCACCCGAGGGCTTCTCGGCCGGACCCGACGCTCGGATCAGCCGGATCACCGTGGGCTTCGGTCGCGCCGACACCGACAGCGGGCTGCTCCGGGCCGCCATCGAACGGGCCCAGGAGTTCGGCATCGGTCTGCGGGTGGCCTGTTTCGCGGTGCGGCCGGAGACGTCTCTGCGCGGCACCATCGAGACCTCGGCCGAGGACCTGGTGGTGGGTGAGTGGGCCGACCGGGTCCGCGGCCAGATCCTTACCGCAGCGGCTGACGCCGGCGCTGACCCCGAGTCCCTGGACATCGTGGTGGCCGCCGGCACCGGCTGGGCGGAGACGATCGCCTCGCTGCCCTGGCTCCCGACCGATCTGCTCGCCATCGGGGCCAAGACCTCGGCCATCAGCCGGTTCCTGCTGGGCTCGCACGCGGCCAAGATCGTGAGGCACTCTCCCGTACCGGTGCTGACCGTGGCTCGGGGTTCTCTCGACACCTGAGCTGCCCTTCCCGCTGCAACCACGCTGAGGGGTCAGCGGATCAGGTGGTCCAGCACCCGGTAGGCGTTGGCGAACACGGTCAGCACCGGGTTGACGCCGCCGTTGGTGACGTGGACCGACGCGTCGACCACCCGGACGTTGTCGTGACCCCAGACCCGACACCACGGATCCACCACCGAAGTGCCGGGGTCGGAGCCCATCCGGCAGGTCCCGGCCTGGTGCTGACCGGCGCTCGGTCCTTCGCCTTTGCCGACCATCGGCACGGTCCGGGTGGCGCCGGCGGCGGTCAGCCACTCGACGGCCCGGACCGCCAGCATCGCCTGAGCAGCCCGGTCGCAGGCGTGGACCGAGCCGCTCAGCCGGGGCGCCGGGATCCCGTACGCGTCCCGGACGTCCGGATCGATCCGGACCCGCGAGTCGGCCGAGGTGACCTCCTGGATCGGTCCCATCACCCGCAGCGAGCGTCGCAGCAGGTCTCGCATACCGCGCTTGGATTCCGCTCCCCAGCGAGGGATCAGGCCGGCCCCGGTGAGGGAGCGGTAGACGTTGCCGGGCAGCGGGATGAACTCGTCGATCAGGGCCCCACCTCCCACCAGTGCGTCCACGCCGTGCCGGAAGTCGTGGGTGGCGATCGTCGGCCCGGGTCCGATCAGGTCCTCCACCACGTCGGCGAAGGTGCCCACCGCACCGCCGTACACGTGCCCCTGCAGGTGTCTGCCGACCTGATCGGTCCGGTTTCCCAGGCCGCTCGGCTCGCCGTCGTGGGCGCTGTTCAGGAGCAGCCGCGCCGACTCCACTGCCCCGCCGGACACCACGATCTCGCCGGCCCCGACCTCGGAGCGCCAGAGCTCGCCGGTCGCCGTCCGGCCGACCAGGGCCACCCCCACGACCCGTCCACGGTCGACGACCAGCCGCTCCGCCCGGGTCTGCAGCAGGATCTCGGCCCGACCGGTGGCGAAGGCCCGTGGCAGCACGGTGTTCTGTGACCCGCTCTTGGCGTCGACCGGGCAGGCGAACCCTACGCACGTCCGACACCCCTCGCAGGCCGCGCGGCCGCCGTACGGCTCCGAGTTGATCAACAGCGGCACCCGTACGCAGCCCCAGCCGAGCCGGTCGGCGGCCGCCCGCAGCAGCGTGTGCCGGGGTCCGGTCCGCGCCGGCGGCATCGGATACGGCCGGCTGCGCACCGTCGCCTCCCCCGCACTCGACCCGGACACCCCGAGCTCGACGTCGGCCCGGGTGTAGAACGGCTCCAGGTCGTCGTAGCCGATCGGCCAGTCGGCCAGGGCGCTGCCGTCCGGCACCCCGTACGTGCTCGCCATCGCGAAGTCGCGCGGTTCGAACCGCCAGGCCTGCGCCCCGTACACGCGGGAGCCACCACCCGCCGTCATCGCGTTGTTGGACCAGCCGTGCTCGTACGGCCGCAGCACCCGCGCTCGCCCCCCGATCTCCAGCACCCGCAGATCCTGATCGTCGACCGGGCCGGACAGGGGCAGCACGCCCCAGTCGGAACGGGGGTTGCGCAGCAGATCCTGGCTGAGCTCGCCGATCGACGGCCAGGCTCCGCTCTCCACCACCAGCACCCGCCGACCCGATTCGGCGAGCAGGCAGGCCGCCACTCCACCGCCCGGTCCCGACCCGATCACCACGGCGTCGTACCGCGTGCTGAGGCGGTCCGGGGACACCAGGGCCGGGACCGCCTCCGGCACGGGCACCGGGACCGACCAGCCAGCGGCCGGCTCCGGGGCCCAGTCGATCATCCGCCAGGACGCCCCGCCGCGGTTCCCGCCATTGGCCGGGTCCGCGTAGTAGCCACCGTTGACCAGCTCGGCGAACCACTCCCAGTCGGCATGCCTGGTCGGGTCGACGGCCGCCAGCAGACCCTCCAGGCGCGGCCTCAGATCGGGCCGCTCGGCCAGGTAGCCGGAGAGGAAGTCGAGGCCGCCCGCCTCGCTCGCCGGGGCGAACTCGTCGGCCGGAACCACCAGATCCACCAGCCGGCCCAGGGGTGCCGTGGCATCCGTACGCTCCGACATGAACCCGGGTTCCTTCTCGACGTATCTGTGGCCGTTCTCAGTGCACTTCCCTCGTGAGAAGTCCTACACCTCGGAGGAACCGCCATGACCATCACCACCCAGCCGCCGGCCGAGAACACCCCGGATCGGACCATCGCCCGAGCCGATCTCGAGGGGGCCGTCACCGTTCCCGACTTCCTCGCCGGTGCCGGCACCCTCACGCTGCCCGAGCGAAAGCTCATCGTGGAGCAGGCGCTGGTGCTGCTGGAGCAGAACTACGTGCATCTGCCGCTCAAGGTCGCCATGCACGCGGTCAACCCGGTCCAGCGGCTGCGCCTGCTGCGGACCCAGCTGACCCGTCAGACGGCTCAGACCATGGGCCCGGAGTGGCTGTTCCATCGGGAGATGGCCAGCATCTTCATGTCCGTCCGGGATCTGCACACCAACTACCTGCTGCCCAAGCCGTTCGCGGGCAAGGTCGCCTACCTCCCGTTCGTGCTGGAGAAGGCCACCGAGGCCGACGGCGACCACTACCTGGTGACCAGCATCGTCACCGGTTTCAGCGCGCCCGGCTTCGGGCTCGGGGTCGAGGTCACGCACTGGAACGGGGTGCCCATCGGCACGGCC
>DATDBH010000025.1:0-21343 GCA_036524985.1 Microlunatus sp.
ACGTTGGTGGTGAAGCGGGACTGGTCGTCCAGCTTCAGCAGCTTTGCGTCGTCGGCTCGCCACAGGTTCGACACCCAGTCCGCCGAGCGGCGGTGGTGGTCGACCCGGTCGAGGTCGCTGGCCATGGCCCAGTTGAGCACCGACCCAGCCTAAACCAGGTCGGCAGTCGGCTCGTCCGGTCCGGATCCGGCGACCAACGCAGCGATCTCGGCCCGACCGGGCAACCCTTCGGGACGGACGACGCTATCGCTCGCCACCAGATAGAACACCGCGTCCACGCGCTCCGGTGGCAGTCGGTGAACCTCGGCCCACGCCTGACGGTAGATGGCCAGCTGCAGCGGGTCGGTCGTCTCCGTGCGGCCGGTCTTCCAGTCGACCACCTGGAAGTCGTACGGGCCCCGATCACCCTCGGTGCTCGACCGCAGGTCGTACACGGCGTCGATCCGACCGCGGACCAGTGTCCCGTCGACCAGCAGCGTGAACGGCGCCTCGACCGCGTACGGCACCCGGCTGCCGTAGGCGCCGACGAGGAACGTGGCGCACAGCTCGCGCAGTCCCGCCTCGTCGGTGGTCTCGACGTCGGCGGACTCGGGCAGGTCATCTGGATCCAGCAGCTGCTGCTGTCCGAGCTGCCCGGTCTCCATCGCGGGCCCGAAGTAGCGCTCGACCCACTGATGGAAACGGGTGCCGAACCGCGCCGCCCGCGACGGCGGGGTCGGCATCGGCCTGGCGATCTCGGCCGCCAGCCCCTGCGGGTCCCGCTGCAGCCGCAGCAGCGACGTGGCCGAGAGCATGTCCGGCAGCGTCACCACGGTGCGCTCGGCGCGGGCATCCGCGAGCTCGACCAGCAGCCGCTCCAGGTCGGCGTCCCAGCGCGCGGTCGTCTCCAGACCGTCGAGCAGCAACTCGGATCCAGGGCCGGTCGGCGGTTCGTAGCTGCCGGTCTCGGCGTGGCGGCGGCGCGCCGCCTCGACGGAGGCCGAGGCCTCCCTCCGGTGCCGCCAGGCCTCGGGATCGTACGGCGCCGGCCACGGCACCGGCGCACTCGCGGTGACCAGCGGGTTGCTCGCCGCCGGTGGCGGCGCTTCTGCCCGTACCTCGCCCTGACGCTCGGCCTCGGCCAGGATCGCCTCGAGGTAGCTGGAGCGGACCCGCGGCCGCACCTGGTCGGCGCGCCAGGTGTGGCCGGTGCCGATCAGCACCCGACGGGCCCGGGTGGCCGCGACGTAGGCCAACCGGTCCTCGGCCAGCAGCTGCTGGCCCTTGAGCGCCTCCTTGTAGGACTGGACGGCCGCGTTGGAGGTCTCGCTCAGCTGCGGGATCGAGGACGCGTCCCCGCGCAGGTCGGCCGGCAGCACCCCCGGGCTGGTCAGCCAGTTGTCCGTCACCCGATCACTCGGGAACACGCCCTTCATCAGCGCCGGCAGGAAGACGACGTCCCACTCCAGACCCTTCGCCTTGTGCACCGTGAGCAGCTTCACCGCCTCGCGGTCCGACGGGACGGCCTGCTCGAGCCCCGACCCGGTGTCGAGCTCGGCCTGCAGATACGCCAGCAGACCGGCCAGGGAGGCGTCCCCGTCGACGTCGACGTAGCCGGCGACCGCGTCGAAGAAGGCGCCGAGCTGATCGCGCCGATTCGTCCGGTCCAGCTCCGGGGTGGCCATCAGCTCGACCTCCAGCCCGAGGGTGGCGACCACGCGTCGGCACAGGTCCAGCACCGGCTCACCCGTGTGGCGGCGCAGGCCCGCGAGCTCGGCGGCGAACTCGCCGAACCGCCGCACTGCCGCCGACGAGTACGGCTGCTCGCCCGGGCTCTCGACCGCATCCAGCAGGCTGACCATCTCGGTCGGATCGACGTCGGCGACCGCGCCCTCGAGGTCCCGGAGCACGTCGTCGGGGTCGTCCGCGGCGACCGGCCGGCCCTCGACCTGGGCCAGCTCGCGGGCCCGGCGACCGAGCAGGGCCAGGTCGCGCGCCCCGATCCGCCAGCGCGGCCCGGTCAGCAACCGGACCAGGTCGGGGTTGGCGGTGACGTCCTCCAGGACCCGCAGCGTGGCGGTCACGTCCATCACCTCCGGCAGCGACAGCAGCCCACCGAGTCCCACGATCTCCACCGGCACGTCCCGGGCCGTGAGCTCGGAGTAGAGCGGGCCGATGTCGGCGTTGCGGCGAGTCAGCACCGCGATGTCGGCCCAGTGCGGTGCGACCCCTTCCGTGCGTGCCGCCACCACCTGGTCGGCGATCCAGCTGACCTCGTCGGGCCAGGTCAGGAAGGTCGCCGCCCGGACGACCCCGGGTGGCGTGCCGACGGGTGCCACGAGGAAGCCCATCCCGTCCGGAGCCGCTCCCGCGCCACCCGTCGATGCGCTGGACACCGCCGACAGGGCGTCGGAGCGCAACGGTCGACTGAGCACGTTGGCCACGTCCAGGATGGTCTGCCCACTGCGTCGGTTGACCGTCAGGGCGAACCGTGCGGCCGGCCGGCCCTTCGCCGTCCGGAACTGCTCGGCGAAGGAGGTGATGTTGCTGGCTGCTGCTCCCCGCCAGCCGTAGATGGCCTGGAACGGGTCGCCGACCGCGGTCACCGGATGGCCCATCCCCTCGCTCGGGGTCCTGCCCGAGAAGAGTCCGCGGAGCATCTGCGCCTGGGCGGCCGAGGTGTCCTGGTACTCATCCAGCAGCACCACCCGGTAGGCCGACCGGACCAGCTCGCACACCGCCGGCACCTCCTGGGCCAGCCGGGCGGCGATGGCCATCTGGTCGGCGAACTCGACCACTCCGAGCCGCTGCTTGAGTCGCTGGTAGGCGACCACCAGGCTGGCCAGCTCCAGTCGCTCGTGGGCGGCGGCGGCGGCCTTCTTCAGGTCGGCGTACACGTTGCCGTTGCGGTTGAGGGGGGCGGCCGCGAGCTCCAGGAGGTGGGCGTGCGCGTGCGGGTCCAGCTCGGGCACCGAGACCAGGTGCTGCTGCAGGTCGGCGTCGAGCCGCAGCACCCGCTCGGTCACCGACGCCGGGCGCAGCCGCGAGATGTGCTCGAACGGGCCCGCGGCGTCCCGGACCACCCGGGACGCCAGCCGGTAGCGGGTGGCGCCGGTGATCATGGTCGGATCGGTCTCGTAGCCGAGCCGCAGCCCGTGCTCGGCGACCAGGCGGGCCGCGAACGCGTCGTAGGTCATGATCAGCTGCTCGCCGCCGGCATCGACCCCGTCGGCGGCCACCACCCCGGCTCGTTCCAGCGCCGAGCGGACCCGGTGCGACAGCTCCGCCGCCGCCTTGCGGGTGAAGGTCAGACCCAGCACCTCCTCGGGCCGGACCTCACCGGTGCCGACCAGCCAGACGACCCGCGCCGCCATCACCGTCGTCTTGCCCGAGCCCGCCCCGGCGATGATCACCCCCGGGTCCAGCGGTGCCGTGATGGCGGCCAGCTGCTGGTCGGAGAACGGGGTCGCGAGCGCCTCGGACAGCTCGTCCGGAGCGCTGAAGACCGCGCCGGAGCGGTCCTTCACCGGCAGGTTGACCACCCTCACCGGACCACCTGACGTCCGGCCGGCTGCGCGGGGCAGCTGGCGACGAACGGGCAGTAGCGGCAGCCCGGACCTATCCGGGCGACGAACCGCTCCCGGCGGACCAGGTGCGCCGCCACCGCCAGGCGGCGGTGCACCCAGGTGGGCTGCAGGTCGAGATCGAGTGGCAGGTCACCGCGGTCGGGACCGTCGTCGGGGTCCTCGGTCGGGTACGGCACGTCGTCCAGCGACGCCTGGTGGAACGACTTGGGCAGCAATCCCCCGCCACGTCCCGACGGCGCGTCGGGCAGCCGCAGGTAGACCAGCTCGGCACCAGCCGGGCGGGCACCCGGACCGGCGAGCTCGTCGAAGGCCCCCGCCAGCACGGCCAGCTGGTAGACCCCCATCTGGTCCTGCACCGCGATGTCGGCGGGCTGCGGCGCGGCTCGGGAGGTCTTGAAGTCGACGATCCGGATCCGACCCTGAGGATCGCGCTCCACCCGATCGGCGCTGCCCGTCAGCAGCACCCGGTCCGATCCCAGGTCGACCAGCACCCGGAACCGGACCTCGGTGCCGAGCAGCTCCATCTCTCCTCGAGCGGCTTGCCAGGTGGCAAAGCGATCCAGCGCCGCCTCGGCCTCGGCCCGCTCGACCGACGACAGCCAGTTCGCATCGAAGCTCAGCTGGTCCCAGACCTGCTCCAGGTGCGATGCCAGCTCTGCTGCGGGCACCTCCGACCGCGCCCCGTGATCGGCCAGTACGTGGATCACCGAGCCGAAGGTGGCGGCCGTGTTCCGCGCCGGGTCGGCCTGGCCCTTGCGGGACAGGAACCACTGACGGGGGCAGCCGAGCAGGCCGGCGAGCTGACTGCCCGACAGGGCGATCGGCTCGTCCGTCGGGGTGACGGCGGCCGTCGCATCCGACAGCTCCCGCATCCCCCACCACCGGAGCGGATCAGCCATCGGCACCAACGGCTCACCGTGCTCGTCGTCGGTGTTCGCAAGCCGAGCCAACCGACCGGCCGCCTCGTCGCGCAGCGCGGGCGGCGACTCGGGGTCGGCGCAGGTCCGGCGCAGCTCGGCGACCAGCGCGGCCATCGTCAGTGGCCGCCGCGGTCGGCCGGCGACCGGCACAACTCGGGCGCCCAGCTCGGTCAGGAACCGCGACGGCTGGTCGCCTTCGCCCTCGGTCCCGGCGACCGCGGTCACCACCAGTCGACGGCGGGCCCGGGTGCAGGCGACGTAGAACAGCCGCCGCTCCTCCGCGATCCGCGACGCCGTCGGCTCGATCTCGGTCAGGCCGTGCGGACCGAGACGATCGGGCTCGAGCAGCGAGCCACGTCGCCGGATGTCCGGCCAGGCGCCCTCCTGCACGCCGGCCACCACGACCAGATCCCATTCCAGTCCCTTCGCGCGGTGGGCCGTGAGCAGCCGAACCGCCGAGCCGCGCAGATCGGCCTCGCCGAGGGTGTCCGCCGGGATCTGCTGGCCCTCCACCTCGGCCAGAAAGCCCGTCACCCCGCGCAAGCCCGAGACCTCCTCCGAGCGGTGGGCGATGTCGAAGAGGGCACAGATCGCGTCCAGGTCGCGGTTGGCCCGACGGCCCGACTCCCCCCCGACCGCCGCCTGCTCGCGCAACCGTTCCGGCCACCGCGTGCCCGACCAGAGCAGCCACAGCGCCTCCTCCGCGGTGCCGCCCTCGGCGATGCAGCGCTCGCACCGCTGCAACAGACCCGCCAGGGCCGCCGCAGCGCGCAGCTCCGGGCGATCCTGCTCCGCGATCAGGTCGCCGATCAGCTCCGGGTGTCGCAGCGCCGACGCCATCAGCTGGCCCGACGGCCGGGGCAGCGCCGTTCCGGCCAGCTCGGCGCGCTCGGCCCGCCGCAGACCGCGACCGAGGCGGCGAACGGCCATCGCGTCCAGGCCGCCCAACGGGGAGGTGAGCAGCACCTGGGCGTCGTCGGGGTCGATGGTGCGGCCCCGGGCGGCGATCTGCAGCCCGAGCAGCAGGGGGCTGACCGCCGGGTCGATGGCCAGCGGGATCTCGTCGCCCGCCACCTCCACCGGCACCCCGGCCGCGCTGAGAGCCCGGCTCAACGCCGGGATCATGGCGCGCCCCGAGCGGACCAGCACCGCCATCGCGTCCCAGGCCACGCCGTCGCGCAGGTGCGCAGCCCGGAGCAGCTCGGCGATCTGGTCAGCCTCCGCACCGGCGGAGTCGTAGGTGTAGGCGTCGACCCGACCGTACGGCAGACCCGGCGCTGACTGCGGGGACCGGAACGTGTCCCGGATCTCGGCCGGCAGCGAGCCCGGCAGCGCGAGCCGCGCCGCGATCCGGCGACTGGCCGCGAGCAGCGCCTGGCCGAACCGGCGGGTCTCACCGAGCGCCAGGACCGGCGCCGGGGTGCCGTCGGCCGTCCGAAACCGATCGGCGAACTCGAGGATGCCGCGCACCTCGGCACCACGGAAGGCGTAGACCGACTGATCGGGATCGCCGACCACGACCAGGTTGCGGCCCTCGCCCGCGACGACCTGCAGCAGCCGGACCTGAGACGGGTCGGTGTCCTGGTACTCGTCGACGAACACCTCGTCGATCTCTCCGCGCAGTCGGCGGGCGATCTGAGGATCGGCCAACAGGATCCGGCTGCGGTGCACCAGCTCGGCGTAGTCGACCACCTGCTCCGCGTCGAGGACGTCGAGATACTCCTCGAAGAACTCCCCCACGGCGATCCACTCCGGGCGGTCGGCCTCCTGCCCGGCGGCGATGATGTCCTCCGGATCCATCCCCAGCTGACGTGCCTTGGCCACCACCGAGCGCACCTCCGAGGCGAACGCACGGGTGCCGAAGGCGCGGTCGAGGGTGTCGGGCCAGGCCACCCGTCGGGTCTCCCGACTGCCGGCCAGCGTCTCGCGGATCCGGAACTCCTGCTCAGGGGCCGTCAGCAGTCGCAGCGGCGGCGCCAGGGGGTCCGTCTCCGCGAAGCGGCGCACCAGGGCGTAGCAGAAGGCATGAAAGGTGAGCACCATCGGCGTGACCACCGAGCGACCCTGGCGGGCGGCGATCCTGGTGCGCAGATCGGCGGCCGCTTTGCGGGAGAAGGTCAGCACGAGCACCCGATCCGGGGTGACCCCACGGTTCTCGATCCGATCCACCACCGACTCCACCAGGGTCGTGGTCTTGCCTGTCCCCGGACCGGCCAGCACCAGCAGCGGCCCCCCGGGATGATCCACCACGGCCCGCTGGAAAGGGTCGAGAGCGGGCGCGGCCAGCCGCTCCCGCTGGGGTCGCACGAGGGTGTACATGAGGTCCTGGATCGCTCGGGGTCTGACGTCTCGGTGGTGCCAGGAGATTCCACCACGCGCCACCGACAGTGCGCTCCTCACTCGCTACCCTCTGCGCGCTGGCCGCTCGCGAGGGGATCCTCGCTCGAAGCGCTACGCGACGGAGCGGTTGGCGCGGACCGCCGACAACAGGACGACCGCGGCGGCGGCCAGCAAGGACGTGCCGAGGACCAGCTCGCCGAGCTCGGCGTACGCGTTCACGTCGGAGGTGGTGCGGGGGCGACGGATCAGCGCGTCGGCGGCCACGACGGTCACCGTCAGCAGCGGGTAGCCGAGGGCCAGCAGCACCCTGACGGGTCGGCGGATCCGCCGACCGTCGGTGTTCGCCCAGGTCGAGCCGGTCAGGAAGTCCCAGATCACCCCGAAGAGGACGAAGGCGACCCCGCCGTAGCCCAGCAGCGCGCCGAACGGGTCGACGATCACCGAGCGGAGCGACAGCAGCACGCCCAGCGCGAGCACCGCAGCCAGCCCGAGGGCCCGATCCCGCGTCAGGGCACGCCGGACGAGCAGCAGGAGGAGCACCACGAGGATCAGGAACGTCACCACCAGGACCAGGGCGTCGAGGTCGAGCCGGAGTGCCCAGCGGTAGCCGGTCAGCAGCCGGCCGCCCAACAGGACGAGCACCAGTCCCGCTCCGCCGAGCACCAGGGCGGGCCCGCCGCGACCCCGGCGCGTCTGCCAGACGGCGAGGACCACCAGCACCACACCGAGGACGACCCTGAGGCCGTCGACCAGACGATCGCGCAGCGGACTCGGGTCGAGTCCGCCGGGAGCGCTCAACGGATCGATGCCCACCCGAATCTGGAAACCGAACAGGAACACCAGGACCGGGAGCAGCAGCGCGAGCACCGCCGCCCCGACCGGGAGGGCGATCCGGCCGAGATCGTCGGGCAGGCCGACGACCGCCACTTCACCCAGCGGCGCGAGTCGGGCGACGAGCCAGGCCAACCCGGCGCAGGCCGCCGCCAGCCCGACGGCCGGGATCACCGCGACCCACCCGCTGCTGACCGGGTCGAGACCGATCAGTCGCCAGACCTCCTGCGCCAGCCGGAGCACCACGATCACCGCCAGCACCGCGTACGGCCAGCCACCGGCGCTGTGTCGCTGGGCGGTCCTGGTCGCCGCCACCGTCAGACCGACCGCGATCTGGGCCACGGCCGCCCCGGCGGCGAACGCCGCGGGGAGGACGAGAAAGACCAACAGGATGATCGTCTGATCGAGGAAGACCGGGACGAAACCGGCACCGGTCAGCCGGTCGGCGCGCGCCAGAGCGAGGGTGCTGAGCCCGAGCACGAGTCCGATCAGCCCGAGCACGAGCGGGAACTCCCACCAGTCCAGATCACGATGTCGGCGGACGGCCATGAGCAGCACCACCACCACGACGGTGACCGCGGCGGCCACCACCGCCGGTGTCAGCCCACGGGCGATCGTCGTGGGCACCGACCAGAGTCCCAGCAGCACCGCCACGGCCACCAGGCCGAGTGCCTTCATCCACCAGGGCCCGTGGGTCGCAGCCGTGGCGAACAGGGCGAGACAGAACGCCAGCAGGAAGACCAGCACCCAGACCAGGTCGTCGGGCACGCTGCTGGTCAACGAGTCGGGCACGGTGAGCTCGGACCACCCGCGGATCGGCACGGCGAACAGGGCGAGCAGCGCGGTCAGCACTCCCAAGGTGACACCGACCGCGACGACGGCCCGCAGACCGTGCGGCCACGCGTCGTCACGCAGTCGCCCCTCCCGCACCTTGGCGACGACGCCCTCGTCGACCACCGAACGCACCGCCGCACCGAGACCAGCACCGCTCACGGTTCGTCACTCCAGGTCACGAAGGTCCAGCCGCGTCCGAACACGACCACTCCCTGCCGGTACGGGAGCGGCGGCGCCCAGACGTCCTTCAGGCTCAGATCGGGGGTGTCGATGGTGGCCTGCAGGGTGAGATCGGCAGCGCGGAACTCGGCTTCGGTCCGCCCCCAGCCCACCATCGTGGCGCCCACCACACTGACCCACTCATACGCCGGCAGGTCCCCCCTGACCGTCCCCTGCTCGTCGATCACCGAGGTGCCGAGCTGGGTGGCGGCGACCAGCAGATCACCGAAGGGCTGCAGGGCGTCCAGGGTCCCGGTCTGCGGCAGCAGCCACCGGGATCGGCCGGTGCGCAGGTCGAGGGCCTCCAACGTCGCTTCGTGGCTGATCACCACGACACCACCGAGCGCCGCCCCGAGGTCGCCGGACAGCTCCTTCGACCACAGCCGTGCCCCGGAGTCAGCGGCGAAGGCGGTCGTCGCGCCCCCCGCGTCCAGCACCACGACGACCCCCGCGGTGGCGATCACCGGCGCTCTGACCTGGGCGTTCACCCGCCGCTGCCAGGCCGCCTCCCCGGTCAGCAGATCCACCACCGTGATGAGGCCGGCAGCATCGGCCACCCCCACCCGTCGCTGATCGACTCGGACCGGTGGCCGGAACGCGACGTCGCCGAGGCGGAGACTCCACAAACGCACTCCGGCGTCGGAGTAGGCCACCACCTCACGCAGGCTGGTGGTCGCGAGGACGACATCGCCGAAGGTCGCGACCGTCAGGATCGTCCCGCCGGGGTGCATCCGCCACAACGACGTCCACCGGTCCACGGTCTTCGGCGTGGTCGCCACCAGGTCGTCGCCGCCGGTCGGCCGGATGATCAGGCCGGAGGCGGTCAGCGCGGGAGGCACCCGGCTCGGCAAGCCGTTCATCGGACCCGAACCGAGACTGGCATCAGCCGAGATCAGGTCGAAATCGCGCCGCCGCCAGCGCGCCGGGTCGCTCCACGACCACTCCTCCCCGACCGTGCGGAGCGTCGGATCTGCCGACGGGCGCGCAATCGTGTCGACCCGGACCGTCACCTCGCCGCGGACGATCTCCTCGAGCAGCACGCCGCGGCGCTCACACCAGGTTCTCTGGACCTCGCGGGTGGTTCCCGTCTGACCGACCGCCGCCGTCTCCGCGACGGTTCCGCGGACCCGCAGACAGCCCGGTTCGGCGGCCGCGGCGCGGAAGTCACTGCGGTAACGGCGATTGCCGACCTGCCCCTCGCCGGACCAACGGTCCCCGGCCGTCACGTCGGCCGGCAGCTCCACCAAGCCCGGGGAGTAGACGTCGGCGCCCCCCTGATCCGACTCGGCGATCAGCTCGATGGGGCCGTCGATCCGATAGACCCGGACGTTCTGCTGGCTGCTCCCCAGGTTGGCGATCTGGGAGCTCGTGGTCCGCCAGAAGCGCATCCGGTCGAGGTGGTCGTAGCCCACCACCGCGGCGACCTTGTCACCGAGCGTCGAGTCCAACCCACCGAGCATGGAGCCTCCGGTCTGGATGGCCGTCTCCTGGACGAAGGTGCTGCTGACGGTCTCGCCGCCGACCCTGGTGCCGCGCTGCTGGTAGGCCGCCCGACCATCAGCCGGCACGTACCTGAGCGCGGCTGCGCTGCCGGTGGCTGCTCCGACCCGCTCCGCCGCGAACAGCCCGCCCGCGACCAGGACGGTCACCAGGACGACGACCAGGAGGGGCAACCAGTGCGGACTGTCGCCCGGACGTCGGGAGCCGCCGGCCGGCTGGACAGGCAGCGGCGGCCCCCAGGACCCGTCGACGTCGGCGTACGGGTCCGCCGCGGACGGCGGCATCGTCGACCAGTCCTGCACCGGGAACGGCGCCCAGCGGCCAGGTTCGGCGCTGCCCTCCTGGAGAGGGCCCCCCGGCGTCGACATGGGCGACATTCAATCCGAACCGTGGTTCGGCCGGGGGATGCGGGGCCGATCCATCCGCCGCCCGACAGAAACAGACACGCCTGTCGGTTTTCGTGCTGGCGTGGCGACCATGCCCACTCCCGAGATCTCCGACCAGGCCTACGCCTGGGTGCAGAAGACCCTAGCGGCCTGAGCCTCCGGGCAGCCTGTCCCCCAGCACCCGCTCGCAGTTCGCTGCCTCGGCGGCGGCGGAGAACGGCTGGTCAGCGCCGGTGCGCCGAGCGACCCAGATGGTCCTCGTGGTCCGTACGGCGAGGTCGTCGCGGCGGAGGACGCTGTCGGGCCCGGCGGTGTCGAGGAGCCGATCGAGCGCGGCGAGGTCGTCGGCCGAGATCGCGGCTGCCGCGGCTTTCCGGATCCCCTGAAGGGCAGCGAGGGCGTAGGCGCCGACAGCGTTCTCGTCCGTGCCGTCCACGTTCACCTCGACGGTCAGACTGTCCACGACGGTGAAGCCGGCGCCGGTCAGGACAGGCCCCCAGTCGGCGCCCCGGTGAGGCATGTGCTCGGCGAGCCTCTGCTGGGTGGCCGCGTGACACCGCTCTTCCAGACCCGAGCTGTCGTCCGGGGCCGTGGGCGGCAGGAAGCGTGGCAGACCAGAGAGCTCCATGACGGCGATCAGCCCATCGGGAGCGAGGAGGTCGCGGACCCTGCCGAGCGCCCGACCCGGGTCGGCCAGGTGGTGCATCGAGGCGGAGGCCCACACCAGATCGGGTGAGCCGAGATCGGGCCACTCCTCGGTGTCGAGATCGACCTGCGCGACGCGCACCCGGTCGCTCAGGCCCGCGCTCTGCACCTTGGACCGGAGCCGTTCGAGGTGTCCGGGCGAGGAGTCGACGGCGGTGAGGTGAGCGTCCGGGAACTGGCCGAGGAGAGCGAAGGTGCCAGCTCCGGTCCCGGCTCCCAGGTCCACGATCTCCCGCGGCGCGACCCGCACCGGCAACCAGGCGGTGATGCTGGCGATGTGCTCGGCCAGCACCTCGGCATCCAGGTCCAGAACCTGCGCCTGGTCATGGTCGTGGGCGTGCGCTTGCGGAGAGCCGTGGTGTCCATGGCCGTCTTCGGTGGAGGTCGCGTGGTGGTGGCGGGTGTCGGGCATGCGACGAACGTACGAGCAGCCGCTCCGCTATGGCAATTTATCTTGCTGTTTTGGCAACGCGCAGGGTTGCGCTGCTCTCCAGGCAGCGACCCCTCAGTCCACGTGATCGACCTCGGCGCCCCGCACGCCGAGCATGAACAAGATCACGTCCAGCTGCGGCACCGAGACGGTCGTGTGGGCGCGGGCCCGGACCGCCGGCTTGGCGTTGAAGGCGATCCCCAGCCCGGAGGCGGCGAGCATGTCGAGATCGTTCGCGCCGTCCCCGACCGCCACGGTCTGGGACGGTGAGATCCCTTCCGCAGCGGCGATCTCGGCCAGCAGCTCCGCCTTGCGGGCCCGATCGACGATCGGTCCGACCACCTCGCCGGTCAGCCGCCCGTCGACGATCTCGAGAGTGTTGGCGTGGGCGTGGTCCAGCCCCAGCGCGGCTTTGAGCCGGTCGGTGAACACGGTGAAGCCGCCCGACACCACCGCCACCGAGAAACCCATCCGCTGCAGGGTCGAGACGAAAGTCCGCGCACCGGGGGTGAGCCGGATCCGTGCCGCCGCCCGGTCGATCGCGGCCACCTCGAGCCCGGCCAGTCGCCGTACCCGTTCCCGCAGGGACGTCTCGAAGTCCAGCTCGCCGGCCATCGCGGCGGCGGTGACCGCCTCCACCTCGGCCCGGCAGCCGGCCTCGTCGGCCAGCAGCTCGATCACCTCGTCGGCGATCAAGGTCGAGTCGACGTCCATCACCACCAGCCGCTTGGCCCGGCGCTCGAGTCCGTTGAGCTGGACGGCGACGTCGATGCCGTGCTCCTGGGCGACCCCGACCAGTGCGGTGCGCATCGCGTCGGCGTCGCCGGCGATCACCACCAGGTCGTACGCGGTCACCGGCCTGGTCGCCAGCCGCACGATCCGGTCGATGTTGCCACCGGTGTCGGCGATGGCGTCGGAGACCGCGGCCAGCGCAGTCGGGGTGAGCGGCCTACCGAGCACGGTCACGGCGTGCCGACGCAGCGACGCGCGCTGCGAGTGGGCCTCCACCCGCTCGAAGTCGATCTGCATGTCGTGCCGGAAGCCCCAGAACAGGATGTCGCGCAACAGCGCGTCGGAGGCACCGTCGAGGCGGACCAGCATGTCCAGGGTCAGCCGCTCCCGCACCACGAGCTGCTCCATGTCCTCCAGCTCGGCCCCGGCGGCGGCCACCAGACCCAGCAGGTCCCGGGTCAGTCGCGGCCGGTCCCGGCCCGACACCCGGATGAGCAGGGGCAGGCTGTCCTCGGCGTTCATCAGCTCCACGCTCATCCCATCCCCCACACCATCAGCTCGCTCGGCCGCCGCCCGGTGATGCGCGGCGCCGCCCGTCCTCTCACCCGGAGTGCGTCCCCCTCGGCCAGCACTCCGACACCTTCGACCTCGACCTCACCGACCGCCACGAACAGGTGCGCGTACGCCGCCTCAGGCAGCTCGCGCCCCTCGCCGGGCCGGACCGTGGTCACCCACAGGGTGCTCGCGGCGGACCCGAGGGTGATCGCCGCGTCGACCGCCGACCCCGACGCCACCGGCACCCAGTCGGCCGCGAGGGCGGCCGGGTCCACCTCACGCTGGGCGTACGCCGGCGCGACCCCGGCGACATCGGGGCGCACCCAGCTCTGCACGAACCGGACGGGCACCCGGGGCCGGGCGGGCTCGACCCGATAGGCGTCGTTGCGCTCGGCGTGCACCACCCCGGACCCCGCACTGAGCCGCTGCACCAGCCCCGGGACGACGATTCCGGCGTGCCCGGTCGAGTCCTCGTGCAGCAGGGAGCCCGACAGCACCCAGGTGACGATCTCGGTGTCCCGATGCGGATGATGGTCGAACCCCCGGCCGCTCGACAACCGCTCGACGTTGTGCGCGAGCAGACTCCCGAAGCCGATGTTGCCGGGGTCGTAGTGGGCTCCGAAGGAGAAGGAGTGCCGGGTCGTGACGCCGGCAGCCTCGGTCACGAACCGCTCACCAGCGCGCTGCACCCGAAGATCAGGAACCGCGCTCCGCGGCGGACGGGCGGGATCAGTCACGGGCACCGCCTCACGATAGTGACGCCGGCCATCGAGACCGGCGCATGTCCACCCGATCGCCTTGCAGCACCGCGCCCTCGTCGCGCAGATGCTCCAGCGCGGTCTCCTCGAGTCCGCGGGCCGGCCGTCCGTCGGCGCGGACCACCCGCCACCACGGCACCCCGGCGCCTTGGGTCGACATCACCCGACCGACCAACCGCGGCCCGCCCCTGCCTACCAGCTCGGCCACGTCACCGTAGCTGGCGACGCTGCCGGGTGGGATCTGCTCGACCACGCTGAGCACCGCCTCCACGTACGCCTCGTCCACCACCCTCACCAGCCACGGCTGCCCGGGATGCCCTTGAACGGACCGGTCACGGCGCTGGTGATCCAGCCGCCGTAGAATCCGCCCGGCTGGGGGGTCACCCGCTCACCGTCGACCAGCACCCGATCCATCGGACCGGCGTAGAGAGCGACGTGGTCGACCAGCATCGCGAACGCCGGCGTCGGCGACGGGTAGTACCAGCCGACCCGCTCCGCCACCTGGTCACCACCGACGACGTCGACGTAGCGAGCCGCGCCCTTCCACTCGCAGAACGAGCTGCCGGCGGCCTCGCGCAAGGCGCCGGACACGAAGGTCGACCGCGGCAGGTAGTAGGTGGGCGGGTGGGAGGTCTCGAGCACCTGCCAGCTCGTGGTCGTGCGACAGACGACCTCCCCGCCGAGGACCACCTCGATCGACGCGAGGCACTCCCTGACTGCCGGCGGTCGTGGATAGTCCCACGCTGATTCGATTCCCGCACTCACGCGACCAGCCTAGGCAGCACAGATATGAGAGCGCTCTCAGGATTGATCTTCACAACGAACCAATTCGGTGGGTTCCTTCCCGCCGTCGTTGTGTGATTGGGTTGGTTCTGCTGTTGCAAATCTGTGCCGTGGTCAGTGCTACGCCCCCAGATTCTTGCGTGGGCGTTCGACCGAGTGGGCGTCCGAGCAGCACTCGGAGCCGTGCGGTGCGGCATCCGCGCATGATGTCTAGGAGAGTTTCATGGCGCAGGGAACCGTCAAGTGGTTCAATGCCGAAAAGGGCTACGGATTCATCGCCGTGGACGGCGGCGGTCCGGATGTGTTCGTCCACTACAGCGCGATCGAGACGACGGGTTTCCGGACTCTCGACGAGGGCCAGCGAGTGGAGTTCCAGACCACCCAGGGACCGAAGGGTCCCCAGGCCGACCAGGTGCACGCCATCTGATCTCGGATCAACGACACGAACCCCCGTACGGATTCCGTACGGGGGTTCGTGTTTGTCAGTGTTGTCGTCACTCGCTGCTTCGCGGCCGCTCGCGACGGGTCAACTCAGTACGCGGGCTGCGACGGGTCGATCTGGCTGACCCAGGCACTGACTCCACCGCCCACGTGCACCGCGTCGGCCAGGCCGGCGCCGTGCACGATGGCCAGGCACTCCGCGGACCGGGTGCCCGCCTTGCAGTAGAGCACCACCTGCTTGTCCTGCGGCAGCTCACCGAGCGCGGCTCCGGTCTGGAAGTCACCCTTGGGGATCAGCACCGAGCCGGGGATCTCGTTGATCTCCCGCTCGACGGACTCCCGGACGTCGATCAGCACGAAGTCGCGATCGCCGGCTTCTCGCTCCTTGAGCCACTCCTCCAGCTGCAGGACGCTCAGTGTGTGGCCCGCCACGGCCTCCGCAGCTTCCTCGGTGATGGCGCCGCAGAAGGCCTCGTAGTCGATCAGCTCGGTGATCGGCTCACCCGCGGGATCCTTGCGCAGGTTGAGGGTCTTGTAGCTCATGTCCAGCGCGTCGTAGACCATCAGCCGACCGATCAGCGGATCGCCGATGCCGGTGATCAGCTTGATCGCCTCGGTGACCATGATCGAGCCGATCGAGGCGCAGAGCACCCCGAGCACCCCACCCTCGGCGCAGGACGGCACCATCCCCGGTGGCGGCGGCTCGGGGTAGAGATCCCGGTACTGCGGTCCCTGGTCGGCCCAGAACACGCTGACCTGACCCTCGAACCGGAAGATCGAGCCCCACACGTACGGCTTGTGGGACAGCACCGCGGCGTCGTTGACCAGGTAGCGGGTCGCGAAGTTGTCGGTCCCGTCCACGATCAGGTCGTACTGGGCGAAGATCTCCATCACGTTGTCGTTGTCCAGCCGGACGTCGTGCACGACCACGTTCACCAGCGGGTTGACCTCGGCCACGGACTCCTTGGCCGACACCGCCTTGGACCGTCCGATGTCGGACTGGCCGTGGATGATCTGGCGCTGCAGGTTGGACTCGTCGACGGTGTCGAACTCGACGATGCCGAGGGTGCCGACCCCGGCGGCGGCGAGGTAGAGCAGCGCCGGGCTGCCGAGTCCCCCGGCCCCGATCACCAGCACGCGGGCGTTCTTGAGCCGTCGCTGACCGATCATGCCCACGTCGGGGATGATCAGGTGACGGCTGTAGCGCCGAACCTCTTCCGGGGTCAGCGCCTCGGCGGGTTCGACCAGCGGCGGTAAGGCCACAACTTCCTCCATGTTCGTCGTCGGCGCTCCCCGTGCCGGACCCCGTACGGGGAAGTTCCCGGTGGGAGCGTCCAAATGCGATCTTGGACAGGAACGCAACGACACCGAGCCCTATTCCGCCATGTGGGCGGCGCGGTCGACCAGCGCCGGGAACCCCTCCCGTTACGCTTCTGCAACCGCCCAGCCCGGAGGTCAAGCACCATATGTCCAGCGTCGTCCCCGTCGACGATCCCGCAGCCAGCAGCCAGGGCAACCCCAGCAGCCCCGCACGCACCCAGCGGCGCGTGGTCGACAGCTTGCTGCGCGACGACCGGTGGCCCGACTTCTTCGCGACCGCGATGCTGCTGGCCAGCGTCTTCGTGCTGGTCGTCTCCATCGTGGGCCCCTGGCGACGCTACTTCGCGCGGGAGTACGACTGGGTGTCGATCCTCACCATCCCGATCGTGCCGGGTCTGGTCTACGCGGCGCTGCTGCTGGTGATGGCCGAGGCCCTCCGCCGGCGGCTGCGGGCGGCCTGGTGGCTGCTGACGATCTGGTGGGTGATCTTCCCCGAGATCGGCCGGATCGCCTTCCTGGCCAGCGGTCGCGGCTCGCCCATCCAGATCGTGCTGCACGTGGCGGGTCTGCTGCTGATGGGCTTCGTCCTGGTGGTGCTGATCAGGTCGCGCCGGCAGTTCACCGCCCGTCGGGTGCCCGGCAGCCTGGGCCTGGCGATCCTGGTGTTCGTGGTCGGGGGCATCGCGATGCTCGCGCTCGGAGCCTGGCTGACGGTGCGCTTCGGCTCCACCACGGACTGGAGCAACGCCACCAACCACGTGCTGAACGCGATGCTGGTCGACATCGGCCGGTTCGGCGGCACCGACGGGGTGCGCTCGCCGCTCTGGGTGCGCTTCCTGGTCGGCCTGTTCGGTGCCGCGGTGGTGCTCTTGTCGGCCTTCCTGCTGTTCCGGCCGCCGAAGCACACCCGCTTCCTGTCCGCGGCCGACGAGGCCCGAGTCCGCACGCTGCTGCGGGACTTCGGCGACCACGACTCCCTGGGCTACTTCGCCACCCGGCGGGACAAGGCCGTGGTCTGGGACACCGGTGACCCCGACACCGCGCGGGCGGGCGTCTCCTATCGCGGGGTCGGCTCGGTGAGCCTGGCCAGCGGCAACCCGGTCGGCGACCCGGAGCGGTGGCCCGAGGCCATCGAGGCCTGGCGCCAGGAGGCGCGTCACGCCGGGCTGTCGGTGGCGGTCATGGGTGCTGGCGAGGAGGGTGCCGCGGCGTTCACCGCGTCCGGCATGACCGCGTACGAGATCGGCGACGAGGCGATCGTCGACCTCCGCGGCTTCTCGCTCAACGGGCCCGGGATGCGACCGATCCGACAGTCGGTGACCCGGCTGCAGCGGCGCGGCTACACCACCCGGGTGCTGCGACACAGCGAGCTGAGCCAGGCCGACTTCGACGCCCTCAGCGCGGACGCGGCGTCCTGGCGCGGCGACGGCGGCGACGAGCGCGGCTTCTCCATGGCCCTGGGACGACTGGCCGACCCGCTGGACGGCGACTGCGTGATGGTGCAGTCCCGCGACGGTGACGGCAACCTCCGTGCCTTCCTCAGCTTCTCCCCGTGGGGGCGCAACGGGCTCTCCCTGGACCTGATGCGGCGGGATCCCTCGGCGGACAACGGCCAGGTCGAGCTGATGGTGGCCTCGCTGGCCGAGCGCTCCGCGCAGTTCGGCGTCGCGCGCGTCTCGCTCAACTTCGCCATGTTCCGTGAGGCCTTCGAGCGCGGGGCCGAGATCGGGGCCGGACCGATGGCCCGACTGCTGCGCCAGGGTCTGCTGCTGGCCAGCCGCAACTGGCAGCTGGAGTCGCTCTACCGCTCCAACGCCAAGTACCTGCCGACGTGGCAGCCGCGCTTCATCTGCTTCGAGTACGCCTCGGACCTCCCCCGGGTCGGGACGGCGGCCGGCAGCGCCGAGGGCTTCCTCAGCCGCCCGAGCCTGTCGTCGCTGCTGCGCCGTCAGGAGGCGAACACCGCGCTCGACACCGGCACCGAGTCGTACGCGGCCGAGGTGCGCGCGTTGATGCCACCGCCGCCGGACCTGCTGGCCGAGGCCCTGTCGGCGGACAAGCTGCCGGAGCAGGTGCGGGTGCGCCGGGACAAGGTCGAGCGCTTGAAGGCCCGCGGCATCGAGCCGTACCCGGTCGGCTACCCGCGCAGCCACACCCTGGCCCAGGTGCGGGCGGAGGCCGGCCTGCTGGCTCCGGACGCACACACCGGGGAAACGGTCTCGATCACCGGTCGGGTGCTGCTGAAGCGCAAGCTCGGTCGGATCGGCTTCGCCACCCTGCGTGACGGTTCCGGTGACCTCCAGGTCCTGATCTCCCGCGAGGGCGTGGGCGATGAGCTGTTCGATCTGTGGCAGCACGACATCGACCTGGGCGACCACATCGGCGTCACCGGTGAGGTGATGGCCACCCACAAGGGTGAGCTGTCGGTGCAGGCGACGTCCCTGCAGCTGACCAGCAAGTCGTTGCGGCCGCTGCCCGACAAGCACAAGGGACTCACCGACCCCGAGGCCCGGATCCGCGCCCGGTACGTCGACCTGATCATCCGGCCGGAGGCCCGCGAGATCGCCTACGCCCGCGCCACCGTGGTGCGCAGTGTCCGGGACTCGCTGGCCCAGCGCGGCTTCACCGAGGTGGAGACGCCGATCCTGCAGCTCATCCACGGCGGCGCCAACGCCCGGCCGTTCGAGACCCACATCAACGCGTACGACCTCGATCTCTACCTCCGCATCGCCACCGAGCTGCACCTCAAGCGGCTGATCGTGGGCGGCATGGAGAAGGTGTTCGAGATGGGCAAGCAGTTCCGCAACGAGGGGGCCGACTTCAAGCACAACCCGGAGTTCACCTCGCTGGAGCTGTACGAGACCTACGGCGACTACGACACGATGCGGATCCTCACCCAGCAGATCATCCAGGAGGCCGCGGTCGCCGTGTACGGCGAGCCGGTGGCCCGCCGAGCGGAGGGTCCCGACGGCAAGATCGTCGAGTACGACCTGTCCGGCGACTGGCCGGTGAAGACCATCTGCCAGGCCGTCTCGGAGAAGCTCGGCGAGGAGATCACCGCCGACACCTCGCGGGAGGTGCTGCTGCGGCACGCGGCGGCCATCGGTCTGGAGCTCGAGGCCGACAGCCGCTGGGGCTTCGTGCTGGAGGAGGTCTACGGCGAGCTGTGCGAGTCGACGACCACCACCCCGGTCTTCTACACCGACTTCCCCAAGGAGAACGCACCGCTGACCCGCCAGCACCGCCACGACCCGCGGCTGGCCGAGAAGTGGGACCTGGTCATCTTCGCCGCCGAGCAGGGCACCGCCTACTCCGAGCTGGTCGACCCGATGGACCAGCGGGAGCGGCTGGTCGCCCAGTCCCTGCTGGCCGCCGCCGGGGACCCGGAGGCCATGCAGGTCGACGAGGACTTCCTCACCGCCCTGGAGTACGGCATGCCGCCGACCGGTGGCATGGGCATGGGCATCGACCGGCTGGTGATGAACCTGACCGGGCTCAGCATCCGCGACACGATCCTGTTCCCGCTGGTGCGACCCACGCGATGATCAGCCACCGGCAGGGTGTCGGGTGAGCAGACGGTTCGAGGAGCTCGCGTGGGAGCCGACCCCGATCGGTGAGGTGAGCCTGCGGCGGCGCCAGGACCCGATCACCGGTCTCGACATCTTCGAGGTCAAGCTCGGCGACGAGTACCTGATGTCCAGCCTGTTCACCGTCGCGGAGATCGCCCTGGCGGACCTGGCGCTCGGCTGGCTGGGGCGGCATGAGACCTCGACGACCGGTTGGGATGTCGTGGTCGGCGGTCTCGGCCTGGGGTACACGGCGGACGCGGTGCTGGCCGACGATCGAGTCCGCCAGCTGATCGTGGTGGACGCGCTCGCACCGGTCATCAGCTGGCACCGCCAGGAGCTGGTGCCGCTGGGTGAGTCGCTGACCACCGATCCGCGGTGCCGGCTGGAGCTCGGCGACTTCTTCACGATGTCTTGGGAGTCGGGCTTCGATCCAGACACCCCCGACCGCCGCTTCGACGCGGTGCTGGTCGACATCGACCACTCGCCGCGGCATCGACTCGGGGCCGGCAGCGCCGACTTCTACACGGTCGCTGGGGTCCGCCGGCTGGCCGCGCGGCTGACTCCCGGAGGTGTCTTCGGCCTCTGGTCCAACGACCCGCCCGACCAGGAGTACCTCGACGTCCTGAGCGCGGAGTTCAGCGAGGTGACCGCCGAGGTCGTGACCTTCCCGAACCCACTGCAGCGACGTCAGGCGACGAACACCGTCTACCTAGCCGGCGGCACCGTCAGCGCATGATGCCCGACGACCGGGTCTCGCCGGAGTCCGAGGACCCGCTTTCTGGCCGTGGCGCTCCGCGATCCGCGTGTATCAGCGACGGCGGACGACCGCTCATCGGGTGCATGACCCTCTTCTACGACGACTTCGAGCAGCCGAAATCGGGCTGGTTCTTCGGCGGCAACGGCGGATTCGACGTCGGCAAGGGACTCTCCCACAAGGGCGCGAACAACGCCTGGGTGCGAGCCAGCAGCGGCTGGAACGCCCTGAACCGCTTCCATCCAGTCCCACCGCGTACGGACTGCACCGTTGCCGCATGGTTGCGTCTGTCCGACACGTTGACCGACGGATACTTCTCGGTCCGTGGCGCGGCGGAACTCAACGGCGACGGACCGATCATCACCGAGCGGAAGCTCGTCGGACCCGGCCGGCCCAACCCGGCACACGGCAACTACAACAAGTACGAGCTGAGGTTCAACAGCGGAGGCTTCTCCCGGGTGCTGATCTATGTCGGGCTCTGGGGCGTGGGCCGGGACGCCTGGATCCAGATCGACGGCGTCGAGATTCGCGACCCCTTGGTCAGGATCGACGACGGGACCGAGCTCAACCCGGTCTGAGAGTGGCCGTGACCATCTAGATCGCTCCCACCTGCGCCAGCCAGGTGAACGACTGGGGCAACGTCGAGCGGTAGGTGGTGTAGTTGTCAGGGGCGGGGACACCGCGATGAACGGCTTCACCT
>DATDBH010000026.1:0-23437 GCA_036524985.1 Microlunatus sp.
GTCTCCGAGGAGAACTCCGGCTGAGGGCCGCCGGCCCCGTGGAACAATGAGCGCCATGCCCTCCGACACCCACCGTCCCCGCGCGCTCTCACTGGCTCAGTCGACCTCCGATTCGCTGCATCTGGGCAACTATCTCGGGGCGCTGCGGCAGTGGGTGCCGATGCAGGACGAGTTCGAGGCGTTCTACGGGGTGGCCGATCTGCACGCGCTGACGGTCGACCAGGATCCGGCCCAGCGCCGGGAGCAGGCCCTCCTCTGCGCCGCCCAGCTGCTGGCCGCCGGGATCGACCCGCAGCGCGCGGTGGTGTTCGTGCAGTCCCACGTGCCCGAGCACACCCAGCTCGCCTGGGTGCTCAGCTGCCTGACCGGCTTCGGGCAGGCCAGCCGGATGACCCAGTTCAAGGACAAGGCCGCGAAGGCGGGCGCCGATGCCGCCAACGTCGGGTTGTTCACGTACCCGATCCTGATGGCCGCCGACATCCTGCTCTACCAGGCCGACAAGGTGCCGGTGGGGGAGGACCAGCGCCAGCACCTGGAGCTGACCCGGGATCTGGCCGCGCGCTTCAACGCCCGCTACGGCGACACGTTCACGGTCCCGGAGCCGCACATCGTCCGGGCGGTCGGGAAGATCCAGGACCTGGCCGAGCCGACCGCGAAGATGAGCAAGACGGCCGTCTCGCCGGCGGGGCTGATCAACCTGCTGGACGAGCCCAGGGTGAACCTCAAGAAGATCAAGTCCGCGGTCACCGACTCCGAGCGCACGATCAGCTTCGACGAGTCGGCCAAGCCGGGAGTGTCCAACCTGCTGACGATCCTCTCCGCGCTCACCGACACCCCGGTCGACCAGCTGGTGACCGACTTCGAGGGTCGCGGCTACGGGGACCTGAAGGGCGCCGTGGCCGAGGCGGTCGGTGACTTCGCGACGCCGTTCCGGGCGCGGACCCTGGAGCTGTTGGGGGAGCGGGGCGAGCTGGCGGCGATCCTGGCCGCCGGCGCGACCCGGGCCCGCGACGTCGCGGCCAAGACCGTGGCCGACGTCTACGCCAAGGTGGGCCTGCTGCCGGCTCGCTGAACCACCGGCAGGGCGGGTCCCGTCAACGGAACAGGCAGAACGGGTGACCGCTGGGGTCGAACAGCACCCGGACGCCGTCCTGGGGCTGGACCTCAGCCAGCGACGCTCCCACCGACATCGCCCACGCCGTGGCCGCGGCGAGATCCTGCACCCAGATGTCCAGGTGCTGGGTGGCGTTCTGGCCGTCCGCGACCGACGGCCACACGGGCCGACGGAACCGGCGTTCACCCTCGAAGTTGAGGGTCGGACCGGAATCACCGTCCGGCGGCTTCAGCTGAGCCCAACCCGGGTCCTCGCCGTCGGGCGGATCGTCGCCGGTCACCCGCCAGCCCAGCAGCTCGCGATAGAACTCGAGCAGACCGTGCGGGTCGTCGGTGCCGATGGTGATCGAGGTCAGCTGCAGCCGGGGTCGCTCCATGCCCGCTGTTCTACAGCTCGATCGTGGGGCTGACCACGGTGTGCGGCGAACCCGCGGCGTCGGTGGTGTGCAGGGCGAACTTCGCCAGGCCGGCCGGCAGGTCCTCGATCACGAAGCGGCCGTCGTCGTCGGCATGCGTACGTCGCACGTCGTCTGCCAGCAGCACCTCCACCAGCAGCCCGCCTCCCGGGGCGACCCAGCCGTCCACCCGTACGGTGCCGTCCGGCTGCGGGCTGATGGTCACCATGGTGGTGACGGCCTCTGCGGTGAACGTGATCGTCCGGACCGACTCGGTCGAGGCGCTCCGGGCGCCGCTGCTGGCCAGGTCGAGCTGGGTGAGCGTGGCCAGTTCGGCGTGCAGGGCGTCGAGGGTGATCTCGAACTGGATCCGCTCCACCAGACCGTCGGGCACGGGGTCGACCGTGGTGTAGAGGGCCTGGAGGGAGTCCAGCAGTGCGTAGTCCGCATCCGTCAGTGGTGCTGCGGCCAGGGCCGGCTCGGGGTCGGTGACGTCCTCGTCGTCTCGATCCGGGCGGTGGTGGTCGTAGGTGTTCATCGTGCCTCCCAGGCGGGATCGGCGGCCAGGACGATTCGGAGCTTCGCCAGGCAGCGGCCGCGAGTGGGTCCGATGCTGCCCTGGGGCATCCCGAGGGAGCGGGCCAGCTCGGCGTAGTCGGGACGGTCGGCGAAAGCGATCACCCGCAGCAGGGCCTGGCACCGTTGCGGCAGCTTCTGGATGTGCTGCCAGAGGCGGTGCTGGGAATCGGTGGCCACGACGTGGTCCTCCACCGACTCACCGCTCGGGGTCTGGTCCTGCCCGACCGCGGAGTCGAAGTCCTCGGGCCGGACCCGGGCGGCGGCCTTGGCCACCCGCCAGGCCTCGCGCCGGGTGGTCACGATCATCCACTGGAGCACGGCCTGAGGCTCGGTGATCGTGTCGGCCTTGCGGACGAGGGTCAGCCAGACGGTCTGCAGCACGTCCTCGGCCGCCGCCGAGTCCAGCCGGACCGCGCGGACGGTGTGCCAGAGAATGGGGGTGAGGATGCGTACCAGGTCGGCCATCACCGCCTCGTCGCCGTCCCGGTAGGCCGCGAAGAGGCGACCCGCGCGGCTGGCCAGTCCGTCCTCCAGCTTTTCGGGCATCGGAGGTCTCCGTTCGTCGGACCGGTCGGGAACCGGCGGGTGGGGTTGCTCGCGTGAAGACCTCGGCTTCGGGCTCATACCTCTTCGATGAGTGTGCTCGGTCCGGTCTGATACATCCAGGCCTCGGTCGTGCGAGGATCGTCCGCGACCGAGATCCGCTTCGACGCAGCTGGAGGAGCCCTGACCGTGAACCCCGATCCCGACGGTTCCGTGTTGCTGACCTCGACCGACGTCGAAGAGCTCCTGCGGGCCGCCGTCGACCACGGTGGCGGCACGCTGGTGTCCTGGCAGCTCGACCACGTCGACGCGCACCCGCAACGCTCGACCACGGCGACGTACACCGCCGTGGTCGACTGGCCGTTCGGGCGACGGAACGAGCTGCTCGGGGCCAGCGTCCGGGCCGGTGGGCGGACCGAGACCGACGAGCGTGCGGTCATCTTCGCCGACGGGCTGCGGGAGGTCGCGGTCTGGCTGTACCCCCGGGACCCCGACCTGCCCGGGCTGATCCGGGCCGCCTACCCCGAGCAGGTCGCCGCTCTGCTGCACGCCTACGAGGTGACGCCCGAGCTGCTGGAGGCCGACCAGGTCGAGCTGGAGATGATCGGCTACCGTCCGCGGCGCCGGGCGGTGTTGCGCGCAACCGTGCCGATCGGTGGCCGGCGCACGGTGTTCTTCATCAAGGTGCTCCGGCAGAAGCTGTTCGAGCCGACGCTGCGACGCCATCAGCTGCTGCTGGGTGCGGGGCTGCCGGCCCCGCAGGTGGCGGCGGCTACCGACGACTGCCTGCTGGTGCTGCCGCAGCTCCCCGGACGCCCGCTCGCCCAGGCGATCTTCGACCCGGAGCCGCCGTGCACGGCCGAGCAGCTGGTCGGGTTGCTGGACGCGATGCCGCGGGAGGTCGCGACGTTGCCGCGTCGCAATCCGTGGACGGACGCGATCGACCAGTACGCGGCGATGGTGGCCGCCGCCCTGCCGCCGTTGGAGAGCCGGCTGCGCTGGCTGGTGGACCAGGTCAGGGGCGGACTGGCCGGTGTCGAGCTCGGCAGCGAGCCGACCCACGGCGACTTCCACGAAGGGCAGCTGTTCGTGGCCGACGGGCGGGTCACCGGATTGCTCGACATCGACACCGTCGGGCCGGGGCGTCGGGCCGACGATCTCGCCTGCCTGGTCGCCCACCTGTCGACGGTGCAGCGGATGAGCACGGTCCAGGCCGCCCGGGTCAGCCAGCTCGTCCGGACCTGGATGCCGGTCTTCGACGCCCGCGTCGACCCGGTGGAGCTGCGGTTGCGCGCTGCGGGCGTGGTCGTCTCGCTGGCCACCGGTCCGTACCGCGGCCAGGAGCCTCGCTGGGAGGCCGAGACCGAGCAGATCGTCGACGCCGCCGAGAGACTCGTCCGCAGCGCGGGCTGATCGAGCGCGTCGCGCCGACCGCAGATGAGAGGTCTCTCATCGTCGTCTCCCGGTCGCCTCATCGAATCGGCGTTGTCTGAGCAGCATGCGGACGAGAACGAAGTGGATCGTCGCCGGCGGTGCCGCGGCCCTGGTGATCACCCCGGTGGCCGCGGTCTACGGATCGCCCACGCTGGAGGCTGAGCTGGAGCAGGACGGACTGGTGGTGGACGCCGAGGCCGCCAACCGCGCCCGCGCCGCCCGGGCTGCTCCGACTCCGGCGGCCTCGGCCCCGGCCACGACCGCCGGCGGCAGTGGCACCACCGCCAGACCCCGATCCACGGTAAAAGCCAGCCCGACCGCGAAACCCAGCAAGAAGAGCGAGCCGTCGGGCAAGAAGACGGTCTCGGCCGCCAGCCCGATCAGTCCCAAGTCACCGAAGTCGCCCGATACCCCCGGTTGAGCACTTGGCACCGGCGCGAGCGGCCTACCACTGGTCCACGCGGTCGCCGACCTCGCCGTCGACAGCGTGCTGGTGTCGATCACCCGGCGGCACTCTCTCGACAGACACGACGCCGAAGCTGGATCCGCCGAATCCCCACCTCAGCCCGGGATCCATGCTCGATCGCAGGGGATCCGGTTGCGGTGGCCAGTCCCGGAGGCGAGGTGCCCACATCGTCAGCACCACCGTCAGCGCGGCGCTCGCGGCGAGCGTGGCCGCCGTCAGGACCCCGGTGCCGGGTGGTATGTCCCAGTTGGCGCTGCTCCAGATGACCATCATCAAGTAGTCGGCTGCCTGATGCGGAAAGTCGAACGCCGTCGCGCCCCACAGCAGCACCAGCACCTGCACGAACGAGGCGCCCCTGACCTCGGGTTGCCAGCGATAGATCGCGATCACGGCCAGGAGGACGACCACGGCCAGCGGCCAGGCCGGCCAATCACGTGAGTCCTCGGCGAGGAGGTCCGCGCTGTTCGGTCTGGACGCCGCGACCGCCAGAGCCAGCCCCGGCAGACTGACCCAGACCGCCACCAGCTTCGTCTTCACCGACCAGTGAAGCCCCAACACCAACACCAACCAGGCGAGACTGCTCGCCGCCATCGCGATCAGGCTCAGCTCCCGCACCCATGGGATGTGCACCCCGACGTCGTGGACGAACGGAATACCGGTGTCCATCCGCCGTAGACAGTCCTCGGGGAAGTCTCCACCGGAGCTGAACGCCGTGCCGACCACCATGCTGCCGCGACA
Source organism: Microlunatus sp. (assembly GCA_036524985.1). GTDB lineage: Bacteria > Actinomycetota > Actinomycetes > Propionibacteriales > Propionibacteriaceae > Microlunatus. Next base: position 5,269 of record DATDBH010000026.1, read on the forward strand.
CGGCAGCCAGTAGAGGTAGGTCGCCCCCGCCGCGGTCACCGCAGCACCGCTCAACAGGGTCGCGGCCACGAACCAGGGCCACCGCCGCTCCCGCACCCACCGAGGGTAACCGTCCCGACCGCCTCGCCGCAGGCGATGACAGAAGATGATGTGTGGCTTTCTCGGCGGCCCGGTCCCCTCGTTGTTGCAACAGCCTCGGCTCGCCGGCCCCACCTGGTGCAGCGCGTCGTCGATGTCACCTCCGGCGGTTCCAGGTGACGCACGATCAGGTCTGCTCAGACCGAGAGCCGGTAGCCCGCTCCGCGCACGGTGGCGATCCGGTCGCTGCCGATCTTGTTCCGCAGGTAGCGCACGTACACGTCGACGACGTTGGAGCCCGGGTCGAAGTCATAGCCCCAGACCCGCGACAGCAGCTGCTCGCGACTGAGGACCTGGTTGGGGTGGCGCAGGAACGTCTCCATCAAGGTGAACTCCCGGGCCGACAGCTCCATCGGCTTCCCGGCCACCGTCACCACCCGGGTCCGCAGATCCAGGCTCAGCTCGCCATGACTCAGCACCACCGACTGGGCCGGAACGGTGTCCCGCAACCGGATCCGGACCCGGGCCAGCAGCTCCTCGAACCGGAACGGCTTCGCCATGTAGTCGTCCGCGCCGCCCTCCAGTCCCGCCACCGTGTCGGTGACCGAGTCCCGAGCGGTCAAAATGATCACCGGCAGGGTCGAACCCTGGCCCCGCAGGGCCTCCAGCACGGCGAAACCGTCCATCAGCGGTAGGCCGATGTCCAGCACCATCAGGTCGAACTCACCGGTGCACGCGTAGTCGAGCGCGTCGGGTCCGGTGCGAGCAACCGTGGTGGACAGACCCGCCGCTCGAAGCCCCTTCTCCACGAACGCGGCGATCCGCGGCTCGTCCTCGGCGATCAGGATGGCGGCCATGTCACGGTCTCCCTCGTCGTCGGGGCGACCGTCCTCAGGTCGCTCGTCGGTGGCTGGTGAGCGGCCGGAGGTCGGGCCGGCACGTCCGCAGCGTCCGGCTCGTCCTGCGACCCACCGGTCTCGGCCTCGGCGTCGAACGACCGGCCGGAGCTGGGCAGACACAGCGTGAAGGTCGAGCCGATGCCCACCTCGGTCGCCAACGCGACCCGGCCGTGATGGGCCAGGGCGATCGCGTCCACGATGGCCAGCCCGAGACCGGCTCCGTCGTCGGTGCCCGACGGCTGCGTACCGGTCGGGTCGGTCCCGCGCCCGAACCGCTCGAAGATCCGGCCCTGGTCATCGGGGGCGATCCCGGTGCCCTCGTCGCGCACCCACAAGCGCACCTCGGGTCCGTAGATCCGACCGCCGAGGGCGATCACCGACCCCGGCTGGGTGAACTTGAGCGCGTTGGCCACGAGCTGGATCAGAGCCTGGGCGATCCGTTGGGGATCGAGGGTCACGACCTCGTTGCTGGTGGCCTCGATCAGCCAGCGGCGATCGCCCAAGGCGATCACCTTGTCCAGCACCCCGGCGAGCAGGTCGGCGACCACCACCGGTTCCGGTTGCACGAAGTCGGGCCGGCGGGCCTTGGCCAGCATCAAGATCTCGTCCACCAGACGCCGCATCCGGTCGAGCTCGTCGATGGCCAGATCGCGGGTCTCCCTCACGTCGTGGGGGTCGTGGGGGTCGATCAGCTCCAGGTGGCCCCGGACGATGGTGATCGGGGTCTTCAGCTCATGTCCGGCGTCGTCCAGCAGCCGGCGCTGGTTGTCGAACGACGCCGACAGCCGGTCCAGCATGGAGTTCATGGTCCGACCGAGATCGCCGACCTCGTCGCCGGCCAGCTGGTCGACCGGGATCCGCTCGCTCAGATCGGTCTCGGTGATCCGCTGAGCCGTACGACGGAGGGACCTCAGCGGGGACAACAGCTTGCCGGCCACCTGGTAGCCGACGATGCCGATCGCGATCAGGGCCACCAACGCGACGCCCGCGTACGTCAGGTGGGTGCGGATGATCGGTTGGAACGCGAGCCGGACGTCGACGGCGGCCACGTAGTGGCCGAGGTCGGGGGAACCCTTCACCTGGACGGGGATGGACATGAAGGCGATGTCGGGATGACCGGCGGTCGAGATCCGCTGCAGCACCACCGTCTGGCCCGGGCGCACCGCCGCCGCGGCGGCGATCAGCTCCGGGTCGTCCTCCAGGGACTTCTGACTGGGCTCCTCCGAGCTCGGGACCCACTCGACCTTCCCGTCGACCAAGCCGATGATGGCCTCGTCGGGGTCGGGAACCGAGCTCTTGATGGCGAGCCAGAGCACGTCGCCCGGACCGGTGATGATGCGGCCGGTCTCGCCGCGACCGGCCAGCGCCGCCACGGTGTTGATCTCCTCGTTCTCCTGCAGCAGGGAGTTCCGGATGTTGTCCAGCGTCTGCTCCCGGGCGATCAGGTAGGACACACCGCCCGCACCCAGCATGCCGATGGCGGTGGTCACCAGGACGGCGGTGAGGATGCGGGCGCGGACCGACAGCGGGCGCCAGGGTACGGGTCGGCGAGAGGCGAGCCGCGCCGAACGCCGGGCGCGGACCCGGGTGCGGTCGGCGGGCATCCTGCAAGCATGCCAAAGTCGTGAGCGGTACGAGATGAGCCGACGGTGAGAATGCTCTCATCAACCCGGTGCGACACGGTGAACGAGAGGATGACGATGCGAGGTCAGACCGAGTCGGGCACCCCGTTCGCGCCGGTCTACGGCCCGGACGCGCTGGAGGACTTCGATCCCGCGACCGCGTTGGGTGCGCCGGGGGAGTTCCCGTACACCCGGGGGGTCTACCCGACCATGTACACGGCGCGGCCGTGGACGATGCGCCAGTACGCCGGCTTCGGCACCGCGGCGGAGTCCAACGCGCGCTACCTGGAGCTGATCGGGCACGGCACCACCGGGTTGTCGGTCGCCTTCGACCTGCCCACCCAGATGGGGATGGACTCCGACGCGCCCCTTGCCGGCGGCGAGGTCGGCAAGGTGGGGGTGGCGATCGACTCGATCGAGGACATGCGCACGCTGTTCGCCGGGATCCCGCTGGCGGAGGTGTCGACCTCGATGACGATCAACGCCCCGGCCGCGGTGCTGCTGCTGCTCTACACCCTGGTGGCCGAGGAGCAGGGGGTGCCGCTGGACAGGCTCACCGGGACCATCCAGAACGACATCCTGAAGGAGTACATCGCCCGGGGCACCTACATCTACCCGCCCGGCCCGTCGCTGCGCCTGGTCAGCGACACGTTCGCCTGGTGCCGGGAGCACACGCCGCGCTGGAACACCATCTCCATCTCGGGCTACCACATGGCCGAGGCGGGGGCGACGCCGGCGCAGGAGGTCGCCTTCACCCTCGCCGACGGCATCGCGTACGTGGAGGCGGCGCTGGCGGCCGGGCTGGCGGTGGACGACGTCGGGCCGCGGCTGTCCTTCTTCTTCGTCTCGCGCACCACGCTGCTGGAGGAGGTGGCCAAGTTCCGGGCGGCCCGGCGGATCTGGGCCGAGATCATGACCGAGCGGTTCGGGGCGCGGGACCCGAAGTCGGCGATGCTGCGCTTCCACACCCAGACCGCCGGGGTGCAGCTCACCGCCCAGCAGCCCGAGGTGAACCTCGTCCGGGTGACGGTGCAGGCCCTGGCCGCGGTGCTCGGCGGCACCCAGTCCCTGCACACCAACTCCTTCGACGAGGCGATCGCGCTGCCCACCCAGAAGTCCGCTCGGTTGGCCCTGCGGACCCAGCAGGTGCTGGCGTACGAGACCGACATCACCGCCACCGTGGACCCCTTCGCCGGGTCGTACGTGGTCGAGTCGCTGACCGACGACCTGCAGACCGAGATCGAGCGGCTGATGGGCGAGGTCGCCGACCGGGGTGGCGCGGTCGCGGCGATCGACGAGGGCTACCAGAAGAGTGAGATCGAGCGCTCGGCCTACGACATCGCCCGCGGGGTGGACGCCGGCGAGCGGGTGGTGGTCGGGGTGAACCGCTACCAGCTGGCCGAGGAGGAGCCGTACGAGCCGTTGCGCGTCGACCCGGCCATCGAGGCGGCGCAGGCCGAGCGGTTGGTCCGGCTGCGGGCCGGGCGGGACCAGACGGCGGTGGACACCGCCCTGGGAGGGGTCCGGGCCGCCGCGGTCGGCACCGAGAACGTGCTGGTGCCGCTGCGAGAGGCCCTGGCCGCCGAGGCGACGGTGGGGGAGGTCTGCGACGCTCTGCGTGAGGTGTGGGGGACCTACCAGCCCACCGAGCGGTTCTGACCGAGGGAGCAGCCGTGGCCGAGTTCGACACCATCGTGGTCGGCGCCGGGGTGGCCGGCCTGACCGCCGCCCGCCTGTTGGCTCGGGCGGGTCAGCGGGTCGTGGTGCTCGAGGCCCGGGACCGGATCGGCGGCCGCACCTGGACCGACCGATCCGACGGCCGGATCACCGACCTCGGCGCCTCCTGGATCCACGGCATCGACGACAGCCCGCTGGCCGAGGCCGCGCGAGCGCTCGGGGTGCGGACCGTCGAGTTCACCGTCGGTGCCTATCAAGCCGACTCCCGTCCGATCGCCTACTACGACCCGGCGGGCCGGCGTCTCGACGCTGCGGCGACGCGTCGGTTCGTGGCCGACCTGCGCGCCGTCGACGAGCGGTTGGCCGGTGTCATCGCCGCGTCGACGCCGGGCACCTCGTACGAGGACGTGGTCGAGGAGGCGCTGGCCGAGGAGACGTGGGACCCGGAGCGCACCGAGCGCGTCCGGGAGTATCTGCGGCACCGCACCGAGGAGCAGTACGGCGCCTGGATCGGCGACCTCGACGCGCACGGCCTGGACGACGACGCCGTCGAGGGTGACGAGGTCGTGTTCCCCGACGGCTACGACTGGTTGGCCACCCACCTCGCCGACGGGCTCGAGGTGCGCTTCGCGCACGTCGTCCGACAGGTGCGGTGGTGCTCCGCGGGGGTCGAGGTCACGACCGACGAGGGCACCGTGAGCGCAGGGCGAGCGGTGGTGACGGTGCCGATCGGGGCACTGAGGTCCGGCGACCTGACGATCGATCCACCGCTCCCGGAGCCCGTGGCGGGGGCCGTGCAGCGGCTGGCGATGAACGCGTTCGAGAAGGTGTTCCTGCGCTTTCCCCAACGGTTCTGGGACGCCGACGTCTACGCGATCCGCCAGCAGGGCCCCGAGGGCGCCTGGTGGCACTCCTGGTACGACCTCACCGACCTGCACGGCGAGCCCACCCTGCTCACCTTCGCCGCCGGCCCGTGCGCGGTCGAGATCCGCGGCTGGGACGACGACCAGGTGGTCGAGTCCGTCCTGACCCAGCTGCGACGCCTCTACGGCGACGCCGTCGAGAGACCTGTGCAGGTGCACGTCACCCGTTGGCAGGGCGATCCGTACGCCCGCGGCTCGTACGCGTACCTGACGGTCGGGTCAACGCCGGAGGACCACGATCTGCTGGCCAGCCCGGTGGGCGGGGTGCTGCATCTGGCGGGGGAGGCCACCTGGACCGAGGACCCCGCCACCGTCACGGCCGCGCTGCTGTCGGGTCATCGCGCCGCCTGCAGGATCCTCGATCGCTCGATCCCGCTGGACGAGCTGTGGGCGCGCGGTGCGGCGACGGCTGCTGGGCCGGCATGATCATGGTCGGCTGCCCTGGTCGGCGAGGCGTCAGCGGGCTCGACCCTGCGCGAAGCACGGGGGTCGACGTAGGGTCAACCTAGACCCAGACGACGGGCGTCGCCGTGCGATCGTGGCGGGCAGCGACCGTGACCGGCCGAGGACGAGCGATCACACCTCCGGGCCCTGTCAGAGCCCGGCCTTCTCCAGCGCGTCCTCGTAGATCTCCAGCGCGTCGCCATCGGACAGACCGGACGCGACAGCGCTCTCGTACACCTTCTCCAGGCTCTCGCCGACCTCCTCGTAGCGCGCCATCCACCGCTCTTTCTCCAGCCGCCAGTAGCCGATGATGGTGAAGCGTTCGGTGGGCCAGCCGAGCTCGCGGCGGACGTGCTTGCGGACCGCCCGCGACTCCGCTGCCTCGCCGGCGAACCAGACGTAGCCCGGACCTGCGGGCAACTCGGTCCCCTTCAGGGTCTCGAGCAGCCGGCTCGGGCCGTGACCGTTTCCACCGACCAGCCAGGTGTAGGTCACGTCAGCGGGGCTGGACAGCGCCTGCCGGTCGGCCTCCTCGGCGATCTCGGCCACCGCGATCACCCGGAGACCCGCGGGCAGCTCCTCCACGATGCGACCCAGCGCCGGCAGCGCCGTCATGTCGGCCAGCAACAGCTGCCAGGTGGCATCGATCGGTGGCCGGTACCACCCACTGGCCGGGCTGAGGTAGACCGCGTCGCCCTCTCGCGCCTCGATCGCCCAGCTGGCGGCAGCGCCGCCCTCATGACGGACGAAGTCGATCACCATCTCGCCGGTGTCGACATCCACCCGGCGCACCGTGTAGCTGCGCATCTCCGGCTCGTCGTCGGCGGGGTAGTCGAGGGTGCCGTCATCCTGGCGGACCGGCACCGGCGCATCGCGCTCACCGGCGCGGGGGAGCACGACCACCAGTCGCTCGTCCGGGTCGCCGCTGGTGACGAAGCGCCGCAGGTCCTCTCCGCCGAAGACGATGCGGATCATGTTCGGAGTCAACGCCACCATCTGGCGCACCTCGGCGCGGTAGTAGTCGCAGTAGTAGCCCACGAGCGGCCTTTCGTCGGGTGCCGGGACGGCCAATAAGGACAGCCTAGCCTTTCCTTGGCTGACCACATCTCAGCGTTGCGGCGTGAGGGGGTGGGCACAGTGAGAAACTGAGCCGGTGCAGGTGCAGACGTCCACGAGCTCACGGCTCCAGCTGATCAAGCAAGAGACCGATCGCCGGTACGACGATCTGGTCACCCTGCGCCGCGACATCCATGCCCATCCCGAAGTGGGTCACGAGGAGTACCGCACGACCCAGCTGGTGGTGGAGACCCTCGCCAGGTCCGGGCTGCACGCGGAGGTGCTGCAGGTCGGCACCGGGGCGGTCTGCGACATCCTCCCGCACGGGGTGGGGACGCCGGACGATCTCGTCGGGTTGCGGGCCGACCTGGACGCGCTGCCGATCCAGGACGGCAAGAACGTGCCGTACCGGTCCGTCACCGACGGCGCGTGCCACGCCTGCGGGCACGACGTGCACACCACGGTGGTGCTCGGCGTCGGTCTGGTCCTCGCTCGGCTGCGGGAGGCGGGCGAGCTGCGCCGCGGCGTCCGGCTGATCTTCCAGCCGGCCGAGGAGACCAGCCCCGGTGGTGCGGTCGACGCGATCTCGTGCGGGGTGCTGGACGGGGTGAGCGAGGTGTACGCGCTGCACTGCGATCCGCGCACCGACGTCGGTCAGATCGCCTTGCGGGTCGGTCCCATCACCTCGGCGGTGGACCAGGTCACCGTCACTCTGACCGGGTCCGGTGGCCACACCTCGCGCCCGCACCTGACCGCCGACCTGGTCGGTGCCCTCGGGGCGCTGGCCACGGAGACCCAGCTGCTGCTGTCTCGGCGGGTCGATCCACGCAGCGGGCTGTCGATGATGTGGGGCCGGATCCATGCGGGATCGGCGGCCAACGCCATTCCCCAGGTCGGTCTGATCGAGGGGACCCTCCGGGCGCTCGACGAGAACGGCTGGCGGGCCGGCCAGCAGCTGATCCCCGAGCTGATCCGGCAGATCGTCCAGCCGTTCGGGGTCGGGGTCGAGGTCTCCGTCACCGCCGGCGTGCCGCCGGCCGTCAACCACCCCCTCGGGGTCGAGCGACTGAGCGAGGCCGCCGGGTCCGTGCTCGGTCCGCGGGGGGTGACCGCCACCGACCAGTCGCTGGGCGGGGAGGACTTCGCCTGGATGCTGCGTCAGGTGCCGGGGGCGATGGCCCGGCTGGGCGTCCGTCCGGTCGGGCAGTCGTCCGTCGCGGACATCCACCAGCCGACCTTCGACGTCGATGAGGAGTGCCTGCGGGTGGGCGTCGCCACGCTGGCCGCCGTGGCCAGCGCGGGGCGTCCCGAGTCCCTCGGTTGAGCCCGAGGGTGGATTCGGACAGGAAGCCCGACCGGCTCGGCAAGATTTCCCAGATCGTTACCCGAATCCGCAGCAATCCCTGAGGGTCCGGTTAGAGTCTGTGAGAATCAAGGTCCAGGCCGACGATGCGTACGGTCGTGAGTTCGCCGAACAACAGATTGTTTCGTTCCGACATGTCCGAGGAGGCATGAGAGTGAAGAGAACTTTCCTGGGCCTGTGTGCCGCCGCTGCCGCGGCGACGCTGGCCCTCGCCGGGTGCGCGCAGGCGCCGGGCACCGAGGGCAGCGGCTCGTCGGCCGCGCCCAGCGGTGACTCCAGTGCCGCGACCGGCGACTTCAAGGCGTGCATGGTCTCCGACTCCGGTGGCTTCGACGACAAGTCGTTCAACCAGACGTCGTACAAGGGACTGACCGACGCCAAGGACCAGCTCGGCATCGCCACCGGTGAGGTCGAGTCGGCCACCACGGCCGACTTCGCCAAGAACATCCAGTCGATGGTCGACGCGAACTGCAACATCATCGTCACCGTCGGCTTCCTGCTGGCCGACGACACCTTGGCCGCGGCCACGAAGAACCCCGACATCAAGTTCGCCATCGTCGACTCCAACGACGCGAAGTTCGCCGGCGTGACCAACCTCAAGCCCCTGGTGTTCAACACCGCGCAGTCCAGCTTCCTGGCCGGCTACTTCGCCGCCGGCATGTCGCAGACCGGCAAGGTCGGCACCTTCGGTGGCCTGAACATCCCGACGGTGACGATCTTCATGGACGGCTACGCCCAGGGCGTGGCCTACTACAACAAGGAGAAGGGCAAGAACGTCTCGGTGCTCGGCTGGAACGCCGACAAGCAGGACGGCACGTTCGTCCAGTCCGACAAGCCGTTCGAGGACGTCAAGGGCGGTGGGCGTGCCGCCCAGGGCCTGACCAGCCAGGGCGCGGACATCATCTTCCCGGTGGCCGGGCCGGCCGGTGAAGGCGCACTGCAGACCGCCAAGGCCAGCGGCGGCAAGGTGAACGCCATCTGGGTCGACACCGACGGCTGCGTCAGTGCTCCGAACTACTGCGCGAACATCATGACCAGCGTCTACAAGGGCATGGACGTCGCGGTCTTCGACGCCATCAAGGCGGCGCAGGACGGCTCCTTCAGCAGCGAGCCGTTCGTCGGCACCCTCGAGAACCAGGGCACCGGACTCGCGCCGTTCAACGACTTCGACGGCTCGGTCCCGGCCGAGATGAAGTCCGAGCTGGACACGCTCAAGGCGGACATCATCTCCGGCAAGATCACCATCGAGTCGAAGTCCCAGCCGACTTCCTGATCGCCCCGACCGACGAAGGGAGACCCGCCAGGGTCTCCCTTCGTCGCCTTCGGTGCCGATCCGGTGAAGGCTGTCGCCTTCGGTGCCGATCCGGTGAAGGCTGTCGCCTTCACCGCCGACTCCTGCAAGGATCGCCCCAGACCGCAGCCTGTGAGGAGGACTCGACCGTGAGTGTTGAACCCGCGTCGGACACGACGGGGCTTCGGCTCCGGGGGATCACCAAGCGCTTCGGCTCCCTGGTCGCCAACGACCACATCGACTTGGACATCCGGCCGGGGGAGATCCACTGCCTGCTGGGCGAGAACGGCGCCGGCAAGTCGACGCTGATGAACGTCCTGTACGGGATGCTGCAGCCCGACGAGGGCGAGATCACCATCGACGGGCGTCCGCACACCTCCCGCACACCGAAGGAGGCGATGGCCGCCGGGATCGGCATGGTGCACCAGCACTTCATGCTGGTCGAGGTCTTCTCCGTGGCCGAGAACCTGATCCTGGGGCGGGAGGAGACCACCGGCGGGGTGCTCAACATGCGTCAGGCCCGCAAGACGGTCCGCGAGCTGTCGGATCGCTACCGGCTGTCCGTCGACCCGGACGCGTTGATCGAGGATCTGCCCGTGGGCATCCAGCAGCGGGTGGAGATCTTGAAGGCGCTGGCCAACGACGCCACCTACCTGATCTTCGACGAGCCCACCGCGGTCCTCACGCCCCAGGAGATCGACGAGCTGATCACGGTGATGCGGTCGCTGCGGGACGAGGGCAAGGCCATCGTCTTCATCACCCACAAGCTCCGCGAGGTGCGCGCGATCGCCGACAAGATCACGGTGATCCGCCGGGGCAAGGTCGTCGGCACCGCTCAACCCAGCGACTCCGAGGCCCAGCTGGCCGAGCTGATGGTGGGACGCGCGGTCAACCTGCAGGTGGACAAGCAGGAGCCGAACCGCAGCGAGGACCCGCGACTGGTGCTGGCCGGCGTCTCCGTCGCCAACAGCGCGGGAGCGCTGGTGGTCGACGGTCTGGATCTGGAGGTGTCGGGCGGGGAGATCGTCTGCATCGCCGGGGTGCAGGGCAACGGTCAGACCGAGCTCGTCGAGGCGCTGCTGGGGCTGATCCCGATCACCCAGGGATCGGTGACCCTCGACGGGCGTCCGATCACCAAGCACACCCCGAAGCAGAGCATCGGCGACGGGTTGGGCTATGTGCCCGAGGATCGTAAGCACGACGGCTTCGTCGGGTCCTTCTCGGTCGCCGAGAACCTGGTCCTGAACAGCTTCGACGAGCCGCCCTTCGCGAAGGGCCCGGCCCTCGACCTGGCCGCGATCCGGCGCAACGCGGAGGATCGGGTCGCCGAGGTCGACATCCGCACCCAGTCGGTGGACGCGCCGTTGACGTCGCTGTCGGGCGGCAACCAGCAGAAGGTGGTGCTGGCGCGCGAGCTGTCGCGACCGCTGTCGGCGCTGATCGCCAGCCAACCGACCCGCGGGGTCGACGTCGGCGCGATCGAGTTCCTGCACGGTCGCCTGGTGACCGAGCGCGACCGCGGCACGGCGGTGGTGATCGTCTCCACCGAGCTGGACGAGGTGGTCGCGCTGGCCGACCGGGTCGCGGTGATGTATCGCGGCCGGCTGGTCGGCATCGTGGCGCCCGACACCTCCCGTGAGGTGCTGGGTCTGATGATGGCCGGCGTGCCGGCCGAGGAGGCGTTCGCGGCGGCTTCCGCAACGACGTCCGCCGAAGAGGACGCGACCAACGAGGGGGGTGGTGGGAGATGAGCAAGCCACGGCGGCAGATCCCTTGGACCGACGTGATCACCACGGTGGCGGCGATCGTCCTCGCGTTCGCGGTCGGCGCGATCTTGATGATCGTCTCCGACACCGAGGTCCGCTCCACCTTCGCCTACTTCTTCGCCCGACCGGCCGACGCCCTGACCGCCAGCTGGGACAAGGTCAGCAGCGCGTACGGAGCCCTGATCGCCGGCTCGCTCGGCAGCTGGCAGGCGATCACCGAGACCACCGCCCAGGCCGCGCCGCTGATCTGCGCGGGCCTCGGTGTCGGGCTCGCATTCCGCGCAGGCCTGTTCAACATCGGCGCCCAGGGACAGGCGATCTGGGGCGCGATCCTGGCCGCGTACGTGGGCTTCACCCTTCATCTGCCGCCGGTGCTGCACCTGGTGACAGCCATTCTGGCCGGCATCATCGGTGGCGGCATCTGGGGGGGCATCGTGGGCTGGCTGAAAGCCCGCACCGGTGCCCACGAGGTGATCGTGACGATCATGATGAACTACATCGCCGCCGGTCTGCTGGCCTACTTCCTCACCACGGCGGCCTTTCAGCGGCCCGGGCGGACGGATCCGATCTCCCCGATCATCGACTGGAACGCGACCTTTCCCCGGTTGACCGGTAGCCAGCTGCACCTCGGTTTCGTGGTGGCGCTGATCGCGGCCGCGGCGGTCTGGTGGATCCTCGACCGGTCCACGATCGGCTTCGCGATCAAGGCGGTGGGCGCGAACCCCCACGCGGCGGCCACGGCAGGGATGAGTGTGGGCACCACCACCATCATCACCATGACCCTGGCCGGGGCGCTCGCCGGACTGGCCGGCGTGCAGGCGGCTCTGGGTCCGAGCGCATCGGGGGTGCCGGTGCCGTTGTCGGCCGGCATCGTCGGCTCCATCGGCTTCGACGCGATCACGGTCGCCCTGCTGGGTCGGTCCAAACCCCTGGGTACGGTGCTCGCCGGCCTGCTGTTCGGTGCGCTGCACGCCGGCGGGCTGGCCATGCAGAGCGTCGCCCAGACCCCGCTCACCCTGACCACCGTGCTGCAGGCCCTGATCGTGCTGTTCGTGGCCGCGCCCGCGTTGATCACCACGATCATCCCGTTCGTCAAGACCCGCAAGGTCCGACCCGTCGGACCGACGACCGAGGGAGGTCTGGCATGAGCCGCCCAGCAGCGACCACGGATCAGGCCACCGGCGTTCCGGTCGACGACGTGCAGTACATCGAGTCGGCCGAGAAGCGTCGCCAGCGCCTGTCCACCGGCGTCCTGATCGGTGTCGTCGGCGTGGTGCTGTTGATCTTGCTGCCGTCCACGACCGGAATGGCCCGGTTCGCTCTGTCGGACGCGTTCGACGAGGTGCAGCTCCCCACCGTCTCGCTGCCCGGTGTCGTCACCGTGCTGGCTTGCGCGCTGCTGTTGCTGGCCGCGGCGGTCGGCTTCCTGTCTGGTCGGATGGCCGGCCGCTGGCCGGCCATCGCCGGCGCGATCGCCGGCTTGGCCCTGGTCGTCGGCTTCCTCACCTGGGCCGCCGCGGGTCGGGACCTGCCGTTCCCGGTCAGCAACCAGTTCGCCGGCACCCTGTCGCTGGCGACCCCGCTGGTCTTCGGTGCGTTGTGCGGCGTGCTCTGCGAGCGAGCCGGGGTGGTGAACGTGTCGATCGAGGGGCAGTTCCTGGCCTCCGCGTTCGCCGCGGCGGTGGTCGGCAGCGTGACCCAGTCGGTGCCGGCGGCGATGGTGGCCGCCATGGTCGCCGGGGTGACGATGGCCTCCCTGCTCGCCCTCTTCTCGATCAACTACCTGGTCAACCAGGTGGTGCTGGGCGTCGTGTTGAATCTGCTCGCGGTCGGCGTCACGGGATTCCTCTTCGACCAGCTGGTCCAACCGGCTTCGGCGACGTACAACAACGCCCCGGTGCTGGAGCCGATCCCGATCCCGCTGCTGTCGGAGATCCCCTTCTTCGGCAAGGTGCTGTTCACCCAGAACGTCCTCGCCTACCTTGCCGGGTTGGCGGTGCTGGTGGTCTGGCTGATCTTGTTCAAGACGTCCTGGGGACTGCGGGTCCGCTCGGTCGGCGAGCACCCTGAAGCCGCCGACACCGTGGGGATCAGCGTCCGAGGCGTGCGCTGGTCGGCGGTGCTGGCCGGCGGCGTTCTCGCCGGACTCGGCGGCTCCTTCTTCACCCTGGCCTCCACCGGCTCCTTCAGCAAGGAGTTCACGGTCGGCAACGGCTTCATCGCGCTGGCGGCGCTGATCATGGGTCGCTGGCATCCGGGTCTGGCCGCCCTGATGGCGTTGTTCTTCGGCTTCGTCACCCAGATGGCGTCCCAGCTGCAGACCCTGAGCACGCCGATGCCGAGCCAGTTCCTGCTGATCCTGCCCTACGTCGCCACCATCATCGCCGTCGCCGGACTCGTCGGACGGGTGCGCGCGCCGGCCGCGGACGGCATCCCGTACGAGAAGAGCTGACATGACCGCGACACCGCCGATCGACTGGGAGGGCCTCCGCAGGGTCGCCACGGCGATCACCAAGCGGGCGTACGCGCCGTACTCGTCGTTCCCCGTCGGGGCTGCGGCGATCGTCGACGACGGCCGGATCGTGGTCGGCTGCAACGTCGAGAACGCCGCCTACGGCGTGACCCTGTGCGCGGAGTGCGGACTGGTGTCGGCGCTGCACGCCGGTGGCGGCGGTCGCTTGGTCGCGTTCACCTGCAGCAATGCCCTCGGAGAGCGGCTGATGCCGTGCGGGCGCTGCCGGCAGCTCCTGTGGGAGCATGGCGGGCCCAACCTGTTGATCGACACGCCCAGAGGCATCCGGCGGATGGAGGAAGTGCTGCCGCTCGCCTTCGGCCGCGACGATCTCGACCACGTAGAGAAGGAGACCCGGTGACGGTTCCCCTGCACCTCATCCGCGCGGCTCCCAAGGTCTCCCTGCATGATCATCTCGACGGCGGCCTGCGGCCGCAGACGATCATCGACCTGGCCGCCGAGACCGGGCACGAGCTGCCGGTCACCGAGGCCGACGGGCTGGCCGCCTGGATCCACGATGCGGCCAGCTCGGGCCCGCTGGAGCGCTACCTGTCGACCTTCGTGCACACGGTCGCGGTGATGCAGAGTGCGGACAACCTGCGACGGGTGGCGCGGGAGTTCGTCGAGGACCTGGCCGCCGACGGCGTCGTGTACGGGGAGACCCGGTGGGCTCCGGAGCAGCACATCGAGGGCGGCCTGACCCCGGCGCAGGCGGTGGAAGCGGTCCGGGACGGGCTGAGCGAGGGGATGGCCGCCGCCGCCTCGGCCGGCCACTCGATCGTGGTCCGTCAGCTGCTGACCGCGATGCGTCACAACCGGCCCTCCCGGGAGATCGCGAGTCTGGCCATCGACTACCGGTCCTCCGGGGTGGCGGGCTTCGACATCGCGGGCGCGGAGGCCGGCTACCCGCCCACGCGCTACCTCGACGCGTTCGACTACCTGAAGCGCAACAACGCCTTCTTCACCATTCACGCGGGCGAGGCGTTCGGGCTGCCGTCGATCTGGGAGGCCGTGCAGATCTGCGGGGCCAACCGGCTCGGCCACGGCGTGCGGATCATCGACGACATCACCCTCGGCCCGGACGGGCGGCCCCGGCTGGGTGACCTGGCCGGCTACATCCGTGATCAACGTATCCCGCTGGAGATGTGCCCGTCGTCCAACGTGCACACCGGGGCCGCGGCCTCCATCGCCGAGCACCCGATCGGTCTGCTGCGTCAGCTCCGCTTCCGGGTGACCGTGAACAGCGACAACCAGCTGATGAGCCGGACGACGCTGTCGCAGGAGTTCGCTCTGCTGTGCGACACGTTCGATTACACCCTGGACGACGTGCGCTGGTTCACCATCAACGCCGCCAAGAGCGCGTTCTACCCCTTCGACGCGCGACTGGCCATGATCGAGGACGTGATCAAGCCAGGCTTCGCCGCGCTGCGACCCGCTGGATGAGCGGGAGGTCCGGATGAGGTGGGAGGCCCTGTTCGGCGACGTCGCGTCGATCATCACGACGCTGATCGCGCTGATCCTGTTGGTCAACATCGTGCTGGCGATCATCACGATGTTCCGGGAACGGCGCGAGCCGAGCTCGTTGTGGGCCTGGATCCTGGTGCTGTTCTTCATCCCGCTGCTCGGCTTCCTGCTCTGGGTGTTCGTCGGGCGGCGACTGACCAAGGAGAAGATCTTCGCCAAGCTCGAGGGGTCCGGGATCGACTACGACGAGCTGACCAGCGAGCAGAGCCGAGCATTGACGACGGGCACCCTGGTGCCCGAGAACGAGGTCGCTCGGGCCAACGCTCCCGTGGTGGAGCTGCTGGTCAGCGACGACGGTGCCCGGCTCAGTGAGGACAACGCCGTCGAGGTCTTCCATGACGGCCGGGAGAAGTTCGACCGGTTGATCACCGACATCCGGGCCGCCACCGACCACGTGCACGTGTACTACTACATCTTCCGGGCCGACGGGCTGGGCACCCGCATCCTCGAGGCGCTGACCGAGCGAGCCCGGGCCGGGGTCGAGGTGCTGATCTTCTGGGACGCGCTCGGTGGACGTGACGTGCACAAGCGCGACCTCGCGGCCCTGCGCGCCGCTGGTGGCAAGGTGGCAGTCTTCTTCAAGAACAAGGTGCCGCTGATCAACCTGCGGGTGAACAACCGCACCCACCGGAAGCTGGTGGTGATCGACGGCAGCATCGGCTACATCGGCGGGTTCAACGTGGGGGATGAGTACCTCGGGGAGAATCCCAGGTTCGGCTACTGGCGCGACACCCACCTGCGGGTCACCGGGAGCGCGGTCGCCGGCATCCAGCAGCGGCTGCTGACCGACTGGAATGCTGCGGCGGCACCTGCCGACCGCGTCCGCTGGCGCGACGAGTACTTCATCGAGCCGGTCGATCCACCCGGTCGGGTGGCCCTGCAGATCGCCGCCAGCGGCCCGGACTCCTCCTGGGAGCGGATCAAGTTCGGCTACATCAAGATGATCGACTCCGCGCGGCGCTCCGTGTGGATCCAGTCGCCGTACTTCATGCCCGACTTCGCCGTCCTGGACGCCCTCAAGATCGCCGCCCGGTCCGGGCTGGACGTCCGACTGATGATCCCGGACAAGCCCGACCATCTGCTCGTCTACCCGGCGACGTTGACCTACGCCGACGAGCTGGCCGAGGCCGGGGCGAGGATCTTCATCTACCGCAACGGCTTCCTGCACGCCAAGACCGTGCTGGTCGACCACGAGATGGGCTCGGTCGGCACCGCGAACATGGACTACCGCAGCTTCCGGCTGAACTTCGAGGTCAATGCGTTCTTCTACGACGCCGACCTGGGTGGTCGGCTGCGCGACGTGTACCTCGACGACCTGACCCTCTGCACCCCGTTCGATCGGGTCAAGGCCTTCGGCAACCGCTACGTCTGGGCGGTCAAGGAGGGCGTCTCGCGATTGGTCAGTCCGTTGTTGTGAGGTCGCGAGCGGATAGCGTCATGCCGTGGACGAGTACCTTGCCCTGAACCGGGCCATGTGGGACGAGCGGGCCCCGGCGCACGCCGCCTCCCCCGATTACGGTGTCGAGCGCTACGTCTGCGACCCCGACCACCTGTCCGACGTGGTCACCTTCGACCGGCCACGGCTGGGTGACCTGACCGGCCTGCGGGGCGCTCACCTGCAGTGCCACATCGGCACCGACACGCTGTCGCTGGCCAGGCTGGGCGCGACCATGACCGGACTGGACTTCTCCACCGCCTCCATCGAGCAGGCGCGCGCGCTGGCGTCGGCGACCGGCACCGCGATCGACTACCACGTGGCCGATGTGTACGACGCGGTGGAGGTGCTCGGCGCGGAGTCGTACGACGTCGTCTACACCGGGATCGGGGTGCTCTGCTGGCTGCCCGACGTGGCGCGCTGGGCGAAGGTCGTCGCGGGCCTGCTGAAGCCGGGTGGACGCTTCTTCATCCGTGAGGGCCACCCGGTGCTGTGGGCGAGTGACCTGGACAGGATGGACGGCTCGCTGGTGATCGACTTCCCGTACTTCGAGCGGACCGAGCCGACCATCTGGGACGAGCCGGGGACCTACGTCAGCACCGAGACCGAGTTCGCCCACACCCGCTCGGCGGAGTGGAACCACGGCATCGGTGAGATCCTCTCCGCCGTGCTGGACGCCGGTCTGACCATCACCGGGTTCGAGGAGCACCGCAGCGTGCCCTGGCAGGCCATGCCGGACATGGTGGCGGGCGACGACGGCGAGTTCCGGCTGCCGGAGCGACCGGATCGGATGCCGCTGACGTACACCCTGCAGGCGGTGAGGACCGCCTGAAACCGGCCGGGGGCCTGCCGGGAAGCGCACTAGGGTGGTCGATATGAGCTCGCGCATCCTGACCGCTGTCGCCTGGCCGTACGCCAACGGCCCGCGCCACATCGGTCACGTCTCCGGTTTCGGTGTCCCCTCCGACGTCTTCTCCCGGTTCATGCGGATGAGCGGCCACGACGTGCTGATGGTGTCCGGCACCGACGAGCACGGCACCCCGATCCTGGTCCAGGCCGAGCGGGAGGGTCTGAGCACCCGCGAGACCGCCGACAAGTACAACCGGGTCATCGCTGAGGACCTCCAGGGACTCGGGTTGTCGTACGACCTGTTCACCCGCACCGTCACGAAGAACCACTACCGGGTCGTGCAGGACGTCTTCAAGGGCCTGTACGACAACGGCTACGTGGTGTCCAAGGTGACCAAGGGGGCGGTGTCGCCGTCGACCGGACGCACCCTCCCGGACCGCTACATCGAGGGCACCTGCCCGATCTGCGGCTACGACGGCGCACGCGGCGACCAGTGCGACAACTGCGGCAACCAGCTCGACCCGGTCGACCTGATCAACCCACGCAGCCGGATCAACGGCGAGGCGCCGAAGTTCGTCGAGACCGAGCACTTCTTCCTCGACCTGCCGGCGCTGGCCGGATCGCTGGGCAGCTGGCTGTCGGCCCGTACGGACTGGCGCCCCAACGTGTTGAAGTTCAGCCAGAACCTGCTGCAGGACCTGAAGCCGCGGGCCATCACGCGGGACCTCGA
>DATDBH010000027.1:0-6758 GCA_036524985.1 Microlunatus sp.
CCGTCACGGCGATGGCCGAGCGCATCCGGTTCTCGGCGCCGCTGCTGCTGATGCTGGTCGGTATCGGCGCCTCCTTCGTGCCGTTCATCCACGAACCGGCGCTGACCACCGATGTCGTGCTGCTGGGCTTCCTGCCACCGCTGCTGTACGCCACGGCGATCCGCAGCTCGGTGATGGACTTCCGGTCCCACTGGCGACCGATCGGCTACCTGTCGATCCTGCTGGTGATCGTCACGGCTCTGGGGATCGGCCTGATCACCTGGCTGATCCTGCCGGTGCCGTTCGCCCTGGCCTTCGCGTTCGGTGCGGTGGTGGCCCCGCCGGATGCGGTCGCGGCCACCGCCATCGCCCGGCGGGTCGGCATGCCACGACAGCTCGTCACGATCCTGGAGGGGGAGTCGCTGTTCAACGACGCGACCGCGATCACCTGCGTCCGGGTGGGTCTGGTGGCCATCGCCAGCACGGTGACGGCGGGTGAGGTGGTGGCCGGCTTCGTGGTCGCGGCGGTGGGCGGTGTCGCGGTCGGCGTCGCGGTCGCGGCTCTGGCCACCGCGGTGCGCAAACGCATCAGACAACCGGTCTTCGACACCGCCATCTCGTTCATGGTGCCCTGGGCGGCCTACCTGCCGGCGGAGGAGATCGGCTTCGGGGACTTCCACGGCTCGGGGGTGATCGCGACCGTGGTCGCCGGGCTGATCCTGGGTCACAAGTCGGCGGTGGTGCAGAGCGGGCTGTCACGACTCAGCGAGCGGGTCAACTGGAGCACCGTCCAGTTCCTGCTGGAGAACACGGTGTTCCTGCTGATCGGGCTGCAGGCGCGCCAGATCATCCACAACATGGGCACCACCGACCTGCCGACCAGCCGGATCGTCGCGTTCTGCCTCGCGGTGCTGCTCGGGGTGATGGTCATCCGGATGGTCTGGGTGCTGATCGGCCGGGCGCCGCTGCTGTCCCGAGGCAGGGGCCGCGAACGGCCGCCCTGGTCGTACTCGATCGTGCTCGGCTGGGCCGGTCTGCGCGGGGTGGTGACGCTGGCCACGGCACTGCTGATCCCGGTCGAGCTCGACGACCGGGACGTGCTCGTGTTCGGGGCGATGATCGTGGTGGCCGGCACGCTGCTCATCCAGGGTCTGACCCTCCCGCACCTGGTCCGGCGGCTCGGACTGCGCGGCCCCGACCCTCGATCCGACGCCCTCCAGGCGGCGACGGTGCTCCAGACCGCGAGCAACGCGGCGCTGACCGAGCTCGACGCCATCACCGGACCGGACGACGACCCGTACGTCATCCAGCGGGTCCGCGATCGGGTCGCCGCGCGACCCGAGGCCCTGTGGGAGCGGCTCGGGGCCGACGACTCACAGACACCCGCGGAGGAGTATCGCCGGCTGCGGCTGGCCACCATCACCATCGAGCGGGCCGAGGTGCTCCGGATCCGCTCGACCGGCACCATCGACCACGCCGTGATCGAGGAGGTGCTCGGCTCGCTCGACATCGAGGAGTCGATGCTGACGCTGGCCAGCGAGCGGGCCGACGTGCTGGATGAGGGCGGTCCCGTCGAGGTGCCGCGGGTGGAGGAGGGTCCGTGCCACGACCTCGACGAGGCGCCCGCGGACACGGCACCGATGTCGGACCGCTGCGAGGACTGCGTTCGAGAAGGCACTCGCCCCGTCCACCTGCGGCTGTGCCTGACCTGCGGCGACGTGGGCTGCTGCGACTCCTCGGTGAACAAGCACGCCACCCGCCACTTCCAGCAGACCGGCCACCCGGTGATGCGCAGCTTCGAGGTCGGTGAGACCTGGCGCTGGTGCTACCTGCACGAACGACTGGGCTGATCCGACGTCCGCCCTGCCCTGACCCGGCTTGTCGAGGCGGCAGCCCAGCGGGTCGCCGCTATACAGGTGTCCGTGCTGCGCCGTGCGGTGCTCGTCCAGCCCGAGGAGGATCGATCGTGACGATCAAGGACATGTTCACCTGGAAGCTGTACGGCGACGGTCGGAGCATCACTCCAGGCACGGTGGTGGCGCCGGACGAGCGGCTGTCGGCGCCGGTCACGGTCGGCATCGGTCTGCAGCACGTCGTCGCCATGTTCGGGGCCACGTTCATCGTGCCGGTGATCATGGGGTTCCCGACCTCGACCGCCCTGTTCTTCTCCGGGGTGGGGACCATGCTGTTCCTGCTGATCACCGCCAACCGGGTGCCGAGCTACCTCGGCAGCAGCTTCGCCCTGCTCGCGCCGGTGGCGGCCATCGCGCCGCTGGCCCAGGGAGCGACCGCGCTGGATGGTCCGTCGATCTCCCTCGCCCTGGGCGGGATCGTGATCACCGGAGTCGCGCTGGCGGTGGTCGGCGCGGTCGTACACGTCGCCGGAGCGGGCTGGATCCCGCTGGTGATGCCGCCGGTCGTCACCGGCACGATCGTCGCTCTGATCGGGTTCAACCTCGCGTCCGCGGCCAGGACCAACGTGGAGGCCGGACCCATCGAGGCGGTGGTCACGATCATCGCGATCCTGGTGATCACGGTGCTGTTCCGTGGTCTGGTCGGCCGACTCGGCATCGTGCTCGGGGTGGCGGTCGGCTACGTGGCAGCCGCCCTGAACGGGTCGGTCGATCTGTCCCGGGTCGAGGCCGCACCGTGGATCGGCCTCCCGACCTTCCACGCCCCCCAGGTCACCACCGCCGCCTGGGGTCTCTTCCTGCCGGTGGTGCTGGTGCTGGTGGCCGAGAACGTGGGTCATGTGAAGACGGTCTCCGCCATGACCGGGCGGAACCTGGACCGCTATCTGGGCCGGGCCCTGTTCGCCGACGGTGTCGCGACCACCCTGGCGGGTTCGGGTGGCGGCACAGCGACGACCACGTACGCGGAGAACATCGGCGTGATGGCGGCCAGCCGGGTGTACAGCACGCTGGCGTACTGGGTGGCCGCCGCCTTCGCCGTGCTGCTGGGTCTGTGTCCCAAGTTCGGCGAGCTGGCGGCCTCGATCCCCAGCGGGGTGCTCGGCGGAGCAGGCGTGGTGCTCTACGGGATGATCGGCGTGCTGGGTGCCCGGATCTGGGTGCAGAACCGGGTGAACTTCTCCTCACCCACGAACCTGCTGACGGCCGGTGTGGGTCTGATCCTCGGCATCGGTGGTTTCACCCTGGTGCTCGGCGACTTCAACCTCGGGGCCATCGGGGTCGGGTCGTTCGGCGCCCTGGCCATCTACCACGGGATGCGGGCCATGGCCCGCTGGCGCGGCACGGATCCGCAGCTCGACGTGCCGGCGGAGCAGCTCGACCCGGATGCCTCCCTGGCCCGGTAGTCCCCGCCCGTTGGCCTGGTCGTCTCGTCCGTTGGGCCGGTAGGACATGATCGGCCCATGGCAACTGTGGTGGTGACCGGGGGAGCGGGCAAGCTCGGCCGCGCGTGCGTGACGGAGCTGGCGGAGCACGGCTGGCAGGTGGTCGTCTTCGACCGGGCCCGGGTCGATGCGAAGATCACCCACGTACCGGTCGACCTGACCGACTACGGCCAGGTGCTCGACGCGATGCTGGGGGTGGAGGAGCGGTACGAGCGGGTCGACGCGGTGGTGCACCTGGCGGCGGTGCCGGCACCGGGCATCGTGGGAGACCACGCCACCTTCGCGAACAACATGAGCGCCACCTGGAACGTGGTGAGCGCTGCCCGCCGGGCCGGCATCACCAAGATCGTCTGGGCGTCCAGCGAGACCGTGCTCGGGCTGCCGTTCGACACACCACCGCCGTACGTGCCCGTCGACGAGGACTACCCGCCGCGGCCGGAGTCGACGTACTCCCTGGTCAAGACCATGGAGGAGACAATGGCCGCGCAGCTGTGCCGCCGGGACCCGTCGTTGAGCATGATCGGGTTGCGGTTCTCCAACGTGATGTACCCGCAGGACTACGCCCGGTTCACCGACTTCCAGGACGACGCCACGCTGCGGAAGTGGAACCTCTGGGGTTACATCGACGCCCGGGACGGCGCCCAGGCCGTCCGGCTGGCCCTGGAGTCCACGATCACCGGCTGCGAGATCTTCGTGATCGCCAACGCCGACACGGTGATGGAGCGGCCCAACGCCGAGCTGTTGGCCGAGTGCTTCCCGGACGTGGAGGTGCGAGGCGAGATCGGTCCGCACGACACGCTGCTGTCGATCGCCAAGGCGCGGCGGCTGCTGGGCTACGAGCCGCGGCACAGCTGGCGGGACGAGCGCACCAGCTGATCAGCCGCGCGCGGCGATCCCGCCGAGCCGCAGGGTCGCCGACTCATCGGTCGTCCGCCAGCACCTCCGCCAACCCGTCCCGTCCGACGGCGGCCAGCACGGGTTCGTCGTCGCTGTTGGCGATCAGGGCCACGGCCAGGCAGAGCGCCCACCCACGGGCCCTCGTCCACGTGTCGTCGTCCAGCGACCGATCGCGCGCGTACTGGACCCGCAGCTCACGCCGGGACGGGCGGTCGAAGGCGAGCCAGGCCAGCGCGAGATCCGTGGCGGGGTCACCCGCCGTCAGATCACCGAAGTCGATCACCGCGGACACGGTGCCGTCCTGGACGAGCACGTTGCCCGGGTGCGGGTCGCCGTGAACCCAGAGGGGCGGGCCCGTCCACGGCGGTACGGAGACCAGGCGCTCCCAGTGACGGCGCAGCAGGTCGGACCGATCGGGCGCGACGGTCTCGAGCTGGCGGGTGAACGCGTCCCGACGCCCGGCCAGCGGGATGCCGCGGACGGGGTTCTGAGGGGCCTCGGGTGCGGCGGGGGTGTGCAGGCGGGCGAGAAAGCGTCCGAGCACCTGCGCGTACGGCCGGCGATCTCGGACGGGCACGTGAGCCAATGAGTGCCCGGCGAACCAGGGCGTGATCGACCAGGGCCAACGGAAGGCCTCGCTCGGAACACCCCTCCGCAGCGGGACCGGGACCGGCACGGGCAGCCCTGGAGCCAGCTCCGACAGCCAGCGCTGCTCATGCTCGATCAGGCTGACGGCCACGGCGCGCCGCGGCAGGCGGACGGCGAGATCCTCACCCAGCCGGAAGATCACGTTGTCCCAGCCGTTCGCGACGCGCCGCAGCGGAGCCGCGAGATCAGGGTGCTGCGCCTGGATCAGAGCGGCCACCAGCTCGGGGGAGATGTCGATCTCGGCGTTCGGCATCTTCACCTGTCGCATCGTAGGGACCAGCGTGGCGTTGGTGCTCGTCCACTGGTGCCTGGATGCTGTTTCGCAGCCCGGGAAAGGACCACCGGGCACCAGTGGGGGCGCCATCAGCCGAACACCTCGCACCACTCCGGTCCGAACGTCGGCGCCGGTCCCCGGTAGCCCCGCGACACCAGGGCCGCGTGGACGCGAGCGACGACCTCGCGCGGGCGACGGAGATGGACCTTCGAGACCCGGATCACCAGCACTCCCGAGGCCGCCAGCTGCTCGTAGCGCCCGAGATCGTGCCCGAACACCGTCGGGTCGCTCCGGTGCTGGTCACCCTCGTACTCCACCGCGATGTTCCACTCGCGCAGATAGAGGTCGACCCGGCCGATGAAGAACCACTCGTCACCGAGATCGACGTTGCAGGCCGGCTCGGGCAGACCGGCGAGCACGATCACCAGGCGAAGGCGCGACTCCCGTGGCGATTCGGCGCCCGCGCGGACCAGGGTCCCGGCCCGCCGGGCTCGACGGCAGTGGCGGCCGGTGGCACCCACCAGCCCGTCGCGGACCTCGGCGAGAGTCGCCTCCTTCGTCCTGACCAGCCGGTCCCCGGCCACCACGAGGTCCACCACCCCGAGCTCGGTCTTTGCGGCGACCAGGGCAGGGACCGGTGCCACCACCGCGCCGCGCCGATCCGGGAGCTGGGCCACGCGACGTACCCGTACGGTCGATCGCTTCGACCGGTGGTCGGCCGTGGTGACGAAGCGGTACGGAGTGGCCCGGCCGACCTCCACGCCCCAGACCCACAGGGCCGTGACGCCGTCGACGGCGGTCTCGGGTGGCAGCACGGTCAGGTAGGCACTGAGCTGCTGCGCCAGGGTCGGGTCGATGGCAGCCGAGAGGTAGACGCCGCGGACGAGCGTCCGGACTCCCGGGCCACGCAGGACTCCAGGGGGCACCTTCTCCTGCCGCGCTCGAGCCAGAGTGAACGGCCGGTCACGCAACGCCGCCGGGAGGGGCGTACGGCGGGCGGGCACACAGACCACTGTGTCGGCGCCGATCGCTCACTGCCAGACCGGCGAGCCGACGGACGACACCGCGGCCGAACGGACCGCACCGGAGCCCGACGGACAACAGCGTCTCGCTCCACTGGTGCCCTGAGGTTGCTTCACGACCAAGGAAACGACAGCCCGGCACCAGTGGAGCGTTTCAGCGGTTGGGCTCAGCGGGGAGTCGGGCCCGATGGATCAGTGGGGCGGCGGATCAGTGGGTGGGTGCTGCGGCGCCGGTACGCGGCCGCCAGCGCTTCCACGTTGAGTGCGACGTGGCGCGCACCTTGCCCTGCCACCACAGCTCGGCGTCGACCAGCATCTCGTTCTCGTCCGCCGACGCCAGGCGGGCGACCAGCTCGGCCGGTTCGTGCAGGGGTGAGGGCCGCCGGTAGCGGACGTCGATGCCGGCGGTGACGTACTGGAGGGTGCCGTCCGAGGTGAGCCCGCGCTCGGCCGAGGCGAGCACCACCGCGGCCGCACTGTGGCAGTCCAGCAGGGTCGCGATGATGCCACCGTTGAGGTAGCCGAGTCCGTTGTCGTGCTCGGGCCACGGTTGGAACGCGGCCCGGACGGCTCCGTCAGGCGT
>DATDBH010000028.1:0-7780 GCA_036524985.1 Microlunatus sp.
ACCGACTCGTCGGAGTAGGCGAAGATCACGTTGTACTGACCCCGGACGCCCTTCACCCCACGCGTCTTGCCCCGGCGCATGTCGTGACCGACCGACTGCTGCAGCTGCAGGGCGACGTGCTCGGACACGTGACCCAGCCAGGTGCCCTCTTCCAGTCGTTCCACGAACCCGCCGCGTCGACCGCGGCTGCAGGTGTGGTTCCGCAGCCCGGGCAGCCGTTCCAGCAGGCCCTCGGTGAAGCCCGGGATCAGGTTGGTGGGGAAGTCCTCCAGCACACCGAGGTCGACCACCAGCTGGATCGCCGGCTCGTAGTGCCACACGTTCGGGCCGCGGTAGACCCGGCTGGACAGGATCTTCAGCTCGGGGCGGGGTGTCGCGGTGGCGCTCTCGGTCATGTGCGGAGCCTCTCGGAGTCGCGATCAAACGAGTCGTGGTGGTGCGTCGGCGGTTCGCGCCTGATCCTTCCACCAATCGACCCGGGCTGTCCGGGGGCTCTCGGTCGAACCGGGCTAGCCGCTCCGGCCGCGACGCAGCCGGCGGGCGTAGTGGGTGGGAGAGATCCCTTCGGCGGCGATGTCGCGGGCGAGACCGCGCAGGTCCGACTCGGCCGCCCGCACCTCCGCGACCTCGGCGTCCGGCAGCGGCTCGACGTGCTGCACCAGGGTCCGGCGGGTCAGATCGAAGCGGCTTCCGGCCGGCAGCACGTGCAGGGCTGCGCCCGACAGCAGCAACGGCGCGGTGCGCTTGGCCGTGTAAGCGTTGCTGATCAGGTGAGTGCCGTCGACGACCGTGACGGCACCGCGGCCGACCACCTCCAGCTGATCGCCGTGCCGGACGACGGCCGCCGTGTCCTCGTCCACCCCGATGCCCAGCAGCGACGGAGACTGGGCGACCAGGGACAGCAACCGCCCGTACCGGTTCCGCTGCTCGAAGTGCTGGTCGATCACCACGCCGCGCAACAGCCCGAGGCCCACTGACAGCTGACTCATCCGCTGCTTCGGGGTCGAACCGCCGCTGCCGAAGGCGATCATGTGATCGGCGACGATGCTGGCCCCGGCCGAGGTCCCACCGACCGCGGCGCCCCGGTGGTAGGCGGCGTGGATGGCGTCGGCGAACGGCGTACCGATCACGAAGTTGCTCAGCTTGAGCTGGTTGCCGCCGGTCATGAAGACCCCGGTGGCGTCGGCGAGCCGAGCCACGAGCTCGGGGTCCTGGGCGTCGGCGCGGCTCTCGGGGCGAACTGCTTCCACCGAGGCGGCGCCGAGCGAACGGAAGACGGCTTGGTAGACCTCGACGACCTCCGGTCCCAGCGACGAGGCGCTCGGCACCACGACGATCCGCGCGTCCTCGCCGCCGGCGGCGGCGACGAAGGCGCGGAGCACGGTGCGTCGCCGGAGCTTCGCCTCAGCCCCGCCGATGGCGAACAACGTGCCCAGATGCATGGCGGACAGGATACGGACTGCTGCTGCTTGCTCACTCCAGCTCGGCGCCCAGCCAGCTGACCGAGGCGATCAGGGACTGCGCGGCCGCGTCGCGCACCGAGCGCAGCGCCGCCCGGCGCCGATCCGCCTCGTAGACCGAGATGCTGGTGCCGTCGCCTTCGAGACCCACCGTGCAGGCGAGCCAGAGCCGGGCCGCTCGATCGGCGGCCAGCCGCTGGCGCGGCGGATACCCCGGAGCGAGCTCGATCGCGGGATCCGTCGGCCGTCGGCCGCCGGCCACGTCGAGGTCGGCCAGTTCTTGTGCCGCCCTCAGCACCGTCTCGCTGAGCTCACGCTCCGCCTCGTACGCCGTCGGCACCGACCCGGGGCGCTCGGCCGGCAGCGCCTCCCACTGCAGGGCGGGGCCGACCTGGTGCGGAACCAGGGCCAGACCACCGACGCTGGCCACCACGGCGGTACCGGCCGCCAGGGCGGCACGGACCAGATCCGGGGGACCCTGGAGTGGTGCCAATCGACCCGGTCCCGGCAGCGCGAGCAGCCACTGCCGGCCCGGATGGGCGAGGAGCCGGTCGAAGACGTCGGCCAGCGGCACCGCCGCCCACGGGTCGACGCCGAGGAGACCTCTCGGGTCGACCACGTGATGGGCCAGATCCGTGCCCTGGACCGCGTACGGAGCCAGTTCGCGCAGGGTCGGGTCGAGGCCGGCCGCGTTGAGCTGGCTGACCATGCGGAGCGTGGCGAGCAACGTCACGAAGGGAGCATAGGAGGGTGGTCTCGAAGGGTCACCGCTCGGCACCACGCCTCCTCTGCGCCTGTAGGTTGGCCCTCATGGTGGCAGTGGTGGACCTGGCCGGTGTGAGCATCGTCCGGGGAGGATCGACGCTGCTGGACGACATCACGGTGCAGATCGACGAGACGGACCGCTGGGTGGTGATCGGTCCGAACGGGGCCGGCAAGACCACTCTCCTGCAGGTGCTCGGCGCGCAGATTCATCCGACGGGCGGAGTGGCGGGACTCCTCGGTGAGGTGCTCGGCACCGTCGACGTCTTCGAGCTGCGACCGCGGATCGGCATCACCTCGGCGGCGCTGGCCGAGCGGATCCCCCGGAGCGAGCGGGTGCACGACGTGGTCGTCTCCGCGTCGTACGCGGTGCTCGGCCGCTGGCGGGAGGACTACGACGAGCTGGACCACCAGCGAGCCGACGAGCTGCTGACTCAGATGGGTATCGGCGGCCTGGTCGACCGCACCTTCGGCACCCTGAGCGAGGGCGAGCGGAAGCGGGTGCAGATCGCCCGGGCACTGATGACCGACCCGGAGCTGCTGCTGCTGGACGAGCCGGCGGCCGGGCTCGACCTCTCGGGACGGGAGGCGCTGGTGCGCACCCTGTCCGACCTGGCCCAGGACCCGTACGCGCCGGCCTCGGTGCTGGTCACCCACCACGTGGAGGAGATCCCGGTCGGCATCACCCACGCCCTGTTGCTGAAGGGCGGCAGACCCGTCGCCGCCGGCCCGGTCGACGACACGCTGACCGCCGAGAACCTCTCCGCCACCTTCGACCTGCCGCTGGCGCTGTCCCGATCGGACGGTCGCTGGGCCGCGCGAGCACGCTGATCACGGCTCTGCTCGAGCGCCCGGCGGGTTTCGGCCGTCTGGCAGGATGGAAGCACGGCACGAAAGGCACCGCGACGTGGGAGTCAACTTGACCGACTGGTTGGGAGAGCACGCCTGGGCCATCTGGCTCGGGCTGGCCGCTCTGCTCGCCGTGGCCGAGATCGTGTCGCTGGATCTGGTGTTGATCATGCTCGCGGTAGGCGCCCTGGCCGGTGCCGGGACGGCGGTGATCGCGCCGGGTCTCTGGTGGTTGCAGATCCTGGTGGCGACGGTCGTCTCGGTGGGGACCCTGATGCTGCTGCGGCCGACCTTGATCGACAAGGTCCGCAGCCTGCCGGGCTACCGCTCGTCGGCCGACACGATGGTCGGCAGCTCGGGTATCGCGGTGTCGGCGATCACGGCGCAGGGCGGCGAGATCAAGGTCGCCGGGCAGAGCTGGTCGGCCCGCACCATGGTGCCCGGTCAGGTGATCGATCAGGGCGTCGAGATCGAGGTGTACGAGGTCGACGGGGCGATCGCGGTGGTCTACCCGAAGCACGGCGAGCTGCCCTGAGGGCGATCGTCCGGCGGAGGGCCACAGAGTTCGACCTGACCCGATCGACTGGTACGAACGTAGGGACAGGCTGACGTGAAATGGGTGAGTGAGAGATGGACCTGGCAGTACTGATCGTGATCATCGTGGTGGCTCTGGCCGTCGCGATGTTCCTCGCAGCGACGATCAAAGTCATCCGACAACAGCAGATCGGGGTCGTCGAGCGGCTGGGCAAGTTCCACCGGACGCTCGAGCCCGGTCCGCACCTGGTCATCCCGGTGTTCGACCGGGTCCGCTACACGCTGGACATGCGCGAGGCCGTGGTCCCGTTCCCGCCCCAGGGAGTGATCACCGAGGACAACCTGATGGTGGGTATCGACTCGGTGATCTACTACCAGATCCTCGACGCCCGCCGGGCCGCGTACGAGGCCCAGGACTACATCAAGGCCATCGAGCAGCTCACCATGACGACGCTGCGCAACATCATCGGCGGTCTCGACCTGGAGCAGACGCTGACCAGCCGCGAGGAGATCAACCAGAAGCTCCGGGTGGTGCTGGACGAGGCCACCGGCAAGTGGGGCATCAAGGTGAACCGCGTCGAGCTGCGGGCCATCGACCCGCCGGCGACCATCCGCGATGCGATGGAGAAGGGCGCCCGCGCCGAACGGGACAAGCGGGCGTCGATCCTGATCGCCGAAGGCCAACGACAATCCCAGATCCTGGCCGCCGGTGGCGAGAAGGAGTCGTCGATCCTCCGCGCCCAGGGTGATCGCGAGGCGGCCGTGCTCCGGGCCCAGGCCGATCGGCAGGCGCAGATGCTGAGGGCCGAGGGAGAAGCCCAAGCCATCACGACCGTCTTCAACGCGATCCATGCCGGGGAGCCGGACCAGGCCCTGCTGTCCTATCAGTACATGCAGATGTTGCCCACCCTCGCCCGGGGAGACTCCAACAAGCT
Organism: Microlunatus sp.; assembly: GCA_036524985.1. GTDB lineage: Bacteria > Actinomycetota > Actinomycetes > Propionibacteriales > Propionibacteriaceae > Microlunatus. The sequence continues at coordinate 4,541 of DATDBH010000028.1, forward strand.
CTGGATCGTGCCGAGCGAGATCGGCAAGGCTCTCGAGGGTCTGGGCGGTTCGCTCGGGTCGCTGACCGACGCCTTCTCCGGGTCCGACGGGCCGGCGGCGAGGGCCGGCGGCAAGTTCAAGGCCCCGGAGAAGATCGACGTCGAGGCCGAGATCACCCAGCAGGCCAAGGACGCTGCTGCCGAGTCCGAGCGGATCGTCCAGGCGGCGATCGCCGAGGCCCAGGAGCTCGAGCGGACCGGGCGACCGAAGGCCCCGTCACTGTCCGCCCCGAGTGTTCCGCAGGGCATCGGGACAGGTCAGGAGCCCGTTCCGGCCGACCCGACCCCGGCCGCACCCGCCACGGCTGACGACGACCGGCCGGGCCCCGAGTTCACCCAGCCTGACGGCTCCCAGCTGAGGTGAGCTGGTGGGAGCTGCTGCTCGTCGCACTGGCGGGCAGCGGGGCCGGCCTGATCAACGCGGTGGTGGGGACCGGCACCTTGATCACGTTCCCCACCCTGTTGGCCCTGGGTGTGCCACCCGTCCTGGCCAACGTCTCCAACAGCATCGGTCTCGCGCCCGGCTCGCTGTCGGCCGCGCTGGCCAGCAAACCGGATCTGGTCGGTCAGCGGTCCCGCATCATCCGGTACGGGATCGCCTCGCTGCTCGGCAGCATCGTGGGCGCGGTGCTGCTGCTGTGGCTGCCACCCTCGGCCTTCCAGGCGATCGTGCCGGTGCTGATCGGCGTCGGCTGCGCGCTGGTGATCATCGGGCCCTGGCTGACCCGCCGGATCGCCGCCCGTCGCGAGCGCCTCGGGGTCACCGAGATCTCCGCGGACGGACCGCCGTGGCTGTTCTTCGCGATCATCTTCACGGGCATGTACGGCGGCTACTTCGGTGCTGCGCAAGGGGTTCTGGTGATGGCGATCATGGGCGTCGCCGTCGCGGAGACGCTGCCCCGGATCAACGGACTGAAGAACGTCCTGGTCATGATCGCCAACGCGGTCGCCGGCATCGTGTTCGTGATCATCTCCGAGGTCGACTGGTGGATCGTGCTGGCGCTGGCCGTCGGGTCCGTGCTCGGGGCGCAGGTCGGCGCCCGGATCGGTCGCAAGCTACCGCCGATCGTCTATCGGGTGGTGATCGTGGCGGTCGGTGTTGCGGCCATCATCGCGCTGGTCGGCTGACCGGAGTGGTGGGCGGATCGGGGCACCAGCGTTCGAGGAGTCCGAGCACGGACTCCACCATCACGACCCCGAGATCGCCGGCTGAGATCGTCTGACGATCGGCTTCGGCATCCCGCTCCCACGCGGCGAAAGCGCTGATCATCATCCGGATGGCCGCGGAGATCCGGATGGATCCCTCGGCCGTGGCGCAGATCCGCCGCCCGATCTGCTCGAACAGCTCGACCAGCCCGAGCAGCGACTCCTCCTGTGGTCGACCGGCGAGATTCGGTCGCAGTCGAGGCACCATGGCCAGCGGGTAGCGACGTAAGCTCATCCTCGTCGAAACGCGCCCAGTAGCTCGGGTGGCGGGCGCCGACGAACTCGGCGAACGGCTGCACCCAGGCCTCGACCAGCTCCCGGAGTTGGGGATCGCGTCCGGACCAGGCGGCGATCAGCTCGAGTCGGCGACGGTGGACGACCGCGCTGCGGCGTTCCCAGACAGCGTCCAGCAGGCCTCGGCGGTCCCGAAGTGGTAGCTGATTGCCGAATCATGCCGCTGGCCCGCCGCGGCGATGATCGCTCGCGACGAGGTGCCGTCGTCGGTGTGCAGGACCACCAACCGCTCGGCAGCATCGATCGGACGGTCGTGGACGGTATCACTCGCATCCCGTGGACCGGAGCCCACTGCGCAGCTTGCACGAGGCCGTGTCGTCCACCAGCCCTCGGGTGTTCCCGGCCGAGATGGCTGCGGGAGCTGAGGGACCGACTCGCCACCTCGCCGGGCCTGGACGAGATCGGAGCGCTGATCTGTCGGTGATCAGCTCCGGGTCCCCGTGATGGGCGACCAGGTCATCGTCGTCCTGGACGACTTCGATCTCCTCGACCCGGCATCGCAAGGCGTGGCCAGCTACCTGCTCCAGCGGGTGGCCCAGTTCGGCGGCGTACCAGTCGTGGTCTCGGTGGCGAGCGGCGGCGAACCGGTGGGCGGTCCCGTCGCGACCGTCGACATCGAGCCGCTGACCTTGCCGCCGGTGCCGCCGTGGAGGTCGTCCGCCACAGCCTCGACGACCGCGAGCAGGAACGGGGCGATCGCTGATCCATCGAGAGGACCTCGCGGCCGCCCGGCAGCTGCTCGACGGCGCGGCGTGCCGCACCGCCGGTCTCGCGGGCGCTGGCGCGCTTCGTGCGGGCCGAGCTGGGCTACCAGCGGCGGGAGGAGTGGTCTCTCACCGAGCTGACCCGGGCCGCCGAGGACTGGCTGTCGAGCCAGGAGGGGGATGGCGACCCGATCAGCGTCTCGATCATGGTCTTCTACCTGGTGGCCCGGAGGTCGCAGCTGATCGAGCTCGACACCGTAGGGAGCTGGTGGGGCGCTCGACGGTCGGCTGACCCGGTCTCGACGTCAGACCGCGGGGATGGCCAGCTCCAGGACCGTCACCCCGGGAAGTGCCGCGAGATCGGCGCCGCCGACGGCGATCTTGCTGGTGCGCAAACCGCTGCCGATCACCAGCCAGGGCTGTCGGATGACCGCCGCGTCGATCAGGATCGGCCAGTCCGCCGGCAGTCCGACCGGGGTGATGCCGCCATACTCCATGCCGGTCTGGGCGACGGCGTCGTCCACCGGAGCGAACGAGATCTTGCGGACGTCGAGGTGCTTGCGCACGATCTTGTTCACGTCGGCCCGGTCGCTGGCCAGCACGAGGCAGGCCGCCATCGTGGTCGTCTCCGCCCGGCGACCGGCCACCACCACGCAGTTGGCCGAGGCCGGCAACCCGACCTCGTAGGCGGCACAGAAGGCCGCCGTGTCGGCCAGCGTCGCATCGATCTCGCTCACATAGAGGTCGAGGCCGTTGGCTTCGACCGCCGCCGCAACGGGTGCGGCAAGCAGGTCGAGCCGTTCGCCGGCCGGAAGCCAGGTCAGCGTGCCGATGGTCGGAGCAGTCACGAAGCGACCCTAGCTTAGCTACTTCGACCTGAAGAACCCGGATTCGTTGGAATCGGCCGATTCGGTTGGATCTGGCCGGGTGCCGCTTGTGGGGTGAGGGGTCTCCCGAGGGCTGGTCAGGCGGTCAGCGTGGCGATCTTGGTGAGGTT
>DATDBH010000029.1:0-8721 GCA_036524985.1 Microlunatus sp.
CGGTCCCGGTAGAAGTCGTCGGCCTGACGTCCGCCCTTCTTGGTCAGGGTGCGCAGGTCCTCGGAGACCACGCCCGTGGTGAAGAAGCGTCTGGTGCGCACCAGCGCGTCGCTGAGCCCTCCGTCGAGGCCGACCTCGTGACCGTTGCGCTGTCCTTCGGGTTGGACCTCTGTGCTCACGAGCTCATCCTGACGTCGGGGACGGGGGCTTCGATGGACGTTACCGAGCGGCCGGTCTGGGTTGAGCCGCGGCGGTGTCGTGCGCGCGTTCAGTACGACGCACCACGGTCACGGTCAGGATCAGCGTGAGCGCCGCGGTGATCGACAGCAGCCAGAGTCCGATCGCGTAGGAGTCGGTGCGGCCGTAGACGTAGCCCATGATCAGCGGTGGGACGAACCCGCCGAGCCCGCCGGCGGCGCCGACCAGGCCGGTCACCCCACCCACCCGGGAGGGATCGGTCACCTTCGCGATCAGGGCGAAGGTGGCGCCGCTACCCGTGCCCAGTGCCGCGGCCATGGCCAGGAAGGCGACGGTCCCGACATGTTCGAGCAGGGGACGGGTCGCGGCGACCCCGGCTCCGACCGCGACGACGGCGAAGCCGGCGGCCAGGACGGGGATCGGGCCGATTCGGTCCGAGAGCCAGCCGCCGACGGGACGCATGATCACCGCCACCACGACGAACCCCGCCATCCGGTTGGCGGCGTCGGCTGGGGTCAGGGCGTAGTCGGTCTTGAGGTAGGCCGGGAGGTAGACCGAGAAGGCGACGTAGCCCCCGAAGGCGACTGCGTAGAGGACGCATGCCTGCCAGGTGACCGGCAGCCGGGCGTTGGCCGAGAGCCGGGTCAGCAGCGGCGTGGTCGGGACTGTCCGGCCAGGGGCGTCGCGCAGGACCAGCCAGGCGGCGACCGCGTAGACCGAGAGCGCTGCGGCGGTGATCAGGAACGGCGCCTTCTCGCCCACGTTGGTGAACAGCTTCACCGTGGTCAAGGCGCTGATCGCGGTGCCGCCCATGCCGGCGCCGAAGATGCCGATCGCCAGGCCGCGGCGCTCGGGTGGGAACCACGCGTTCACGAACGGCACACCGACGGCGAACGCGGTGCCGGCGATGCCGAGGAAGAACCCACCGACCAGCAGCAGCGCGTAGGAGTCGAGGGCGACGAAGGCGATGAACAGGATCGGGATGATGGTGATGCCCGAGATGATCGGGAACATCAGCCGGCCGCCGAACCGGTCGGTCAGGGCACCGACCACGATCCGGCCCAGGGAGCCCACGATCACGGGCACCGCGACCAGCAGTGCCACATCGGACTCGCTCAGCGAACCGAGGCTCCCCTGGTCGCGAAACAGCGGGCCGAGCGGGCTGATCAGCGCCCAGGCCCAGAAGTTGACCGCGAACCCCAAGGTCGCCATGGCCAGCATCAGCCACGGCGAACCAACCGCCCCGCGCGCAGGCTGGTCAGGTTGGTCGGCCCCCCGCGACGCAGGTGTCCGCGCGGTCATCGTCGTCGTCCTCCCGACCTCGTCACGATCTCCACCATGGTCGATGTTGCTGCTGTTGCCAACGGGGACACGCTCATGCATCGGTGCGCACCAAGCTGAGACGCCATGCCTCAGGTCCTCGCTCGCCATAGGTCACCGAGAAGGCCCCGGGCCAGCGCTGGTCCACCTGGTCCAGCAGCGGCAGCGGGTCGTGGGGCGCGACCAGCTCCAGACCGGCCCCGGGTCGCACCGACTCCAGCGCCCCGAAGATCGTCGCGTGCCGGATCGCGTGCGGAATCGACCGCACGTCCAGCTCGGGGTACCCCGGGCCGTCCACCTCACCGCAGGAGCAGGTGTGCCCGCCGCAACCGGCACTCCCCTCGTCTGAGCCTGCGGCTTCGGCCGCATCGCCGAGGAGCTCGTGCATCCCACCCAGTACCTGATGCAGAGAGACGCCTGGGGTGCGGGCCAGCAGCGGCACCACCAGGTCGTTCTCCTTCGTCAGGTGGGAGTCGAAGACCGCACGCAGCGCCGCGGCCGAGGCTGCTGCGCGCAGCAGGTCCGCCGCGTCGGCCACCTCGCGCAGCAACCGAGTGAGGATCTCGTGCTCGACGAGCATCGCTTCGACCAGCAGCCGCCCCTCCACGGTGGCCTGCGCCGGGGGGTACATCGCGTGTTCCTCGGCCAGGGCATGCGGCAGCAGCTCGCGCTCGCACCAGCCCACCAGGTCACGGCGCGCCTGCTCGGCCGCTTCGGTGTCCAGTGTGGAGGCGGCCGCAATCAGCGCCTCGGTGCGCAAGCTCAAGGCACCTGCCATGACCGCGTGGTGCTGCACGACCGCCTCGGCGGCGTTGGCGTCGGCCTCGCTCGAGGCGATGACGAGTTCGGACATGTCCGGTCTCCTTCACTAGGCTGGTTTGGCAGGTTCGCCAGGATTTTATTACACTCAGGTCCGTGGAAAATAATCGGCCCTCGATGCCCCTGCGGGCGGCTCCGGGCTACGGCCCCCGCCCCGGCGCAGGACGCGCTCACGCGCCGCTGTCCCGGTCGCGGGCGGCGCTGCTGGAGACGCTGCGTGCCCAGAGCGAGCCGACGACCCTCGCGGCGCTGGTCGCGATCTCGGGGCTCCACGCCAACACGGTCCGCGAACACCTCGACGCGTTGGTGCGCCAAGGGCTCGCTCACCGGCATGCATCGGAGCCGGCCGGTCGCGGCCGCCCGGCCTGGCTCTACGAGGCCACCGGCAGCGACGCCGCGGCCGCCCCGGAGTACGCCGGACTGGCTGCGGCACTGGCGGCGGCAATCCACCGGACCAGCACCTCCCCGAGTTCTGACGCCGTCGCCGCCGGGCGGGAGTGGGGGCACGAGCTCGCACGCGACCGTGGCGCCGGCCCGGCCGCCAGTGCGGTCGCGGCCAGGCGGGAGGTGGTCTCCCTGCTGGACGAGGTCGGGTTCGCGCCGCAGGCCGATGCCCGCAGCTCGGTCGTGCGGCTGACCCGCTGCCCGTTGCTGGAGGCGGCCCACAAGTACCCCGATGTGGTCTGCGGCGTCCACCTCGGGCTCGCGCAAGGCGCGTTGGAGGAGTACGGCGCAGACCCCGAGGGCACCGAACTGCTGCCGTTCGCTGAGCCAGGCGCCTGCCGCCTGCACCTGATGCGGCGGGCCCGATGAGCACCGCTACCCGCCCCCTGAGCCCTCGCAGCGTGCGCAACTCCCCCAGAGTCCGGAGAACCGGGGCGCCGCTGGTCCCCAGGGTCGCGTTGCTGGCCCCCGCCGCGATCGCCATGCTGGCCGGCCTCGACGCAGCCCTGATCCTCCTCGGCGTGCCCGCCCCGGTGCGGACCGAACGGCTGCCCGAGGTGCACGGCATGCTGATGGTCCTCGGTTTCGTCGGCACCCTGATCGCGCTGGAGCGAGCGGTCGCGCTACGGCGCCCCGTCGGCTTCGCCGCGCCGGCGTTGCTCGGACTCGGCGCCCTGGTGCTTCTCTCACCCGCACCTCTCGTGGTCGGGCAAGGTCTGGTCGCGGCCGGTGCCGCCGCTCTGGTCGGCCTGTACCTGCCGCTGTGGCGTCGACAGCGCGACGACGCGGTCCTGGTCCAGGCACTCGGCGCGGTGCTCGCACTCGGAGCCGCGATAATGTGGCTGGGCGGCGCCGCCGTACCAGCCCTGGCGCCGTGGCTGGCTGGGTTCGTCGTGCTGACCATCGCCGGTGAGCGGCTCGAGCTGGCTCGGATCGCGATGGGCCCCTCGGCCGGCAGCACCCTGGTACTCCTCGCCTCCGCGCTGGTGAGCGGGGTGGTGGCCGCGCTGCTGTGGCCCCGGTCCGGGACCGCCCTGCTCGGGGCCGCCCTGCTTGCCTTGACCGGCTGGCTCGCCGCCCACGACGTTGCCAGGCGCACCATCCACACCACGGGACTGACCCGCTACATGGCCGGCTGCATGCTCGCCGGGTACTCCTGGCTGGGCGTCGCCGGCGCCATCTGGCTGCTCGGCGGCCCAGCCCTGGACGGCACGCGGTACGACGCCGTCCTGCACGCCGTGTTCCTCGGTTTCACGCTGTCGATGATCATGGCCCACGCCCCGGTGATCCTCCCGGCCGTGCTGCGCCGACCACTGCCCTACCACCCGGCGCTCATCGCGCCGGCCGTCCTGCTGCACGCCTCGCTGGCGTTGCGGCTCTGGGTGGGCGATGCGCTCGGCAGCCACGGCGCATGGGTCACCGGCGGCGTCCTCAACATCGTCGCCGTGCTGTCGTTCCTCGCCGTCGCCATCGGATGCACGGTCCGCGGCGACCGCAGCCCGACGAAGCAGCGGTCGTGAGCAGCGGTCCTGAGCAGGCCGTGGAGACCAAGGCCGTGGCGAGCAGGCAGGGCAGCCGGGGCTTCTGGCCGCTGCGCGACCTGCCGGTGCTGGTCTGGTTGGCGGCCACCGCGCTGGTCGCGGTCGTGCACCCGTTCGTGCCCGCGCCGCGCTGGCTGATGATCCACCTGCTCATGCTCGGCGCGGTCAGTCACGCCATCCTGGTCTGGAGCAGGTATTTCACCGACGCCCTGCTGCATTCGGCGGACGAGGACCGCCGCGGCCAGAACCGCCGGCTGATGCTGCTCAACGGCGGCGTGATCCTCGTGGTGGCTGGCGTCCCCTCCGATGTCTGGCCGCTCACCTTGCTCGGGGCGACCGCGGTCGGCTTCGCAGTCCTGTGGCACGGCTGGAGCATCCTGCGCCAGCTGCGCGCCGCGCTGCCGGCCCGGTTCGCACCCTCGGTGAGGTACTACGTGGCCGCGGCGTGCTTCCTGCCCGTCGGGGCTGGCCTCGGCACCGCGCTCGCGCGCGGCCTCGGCGACCCGTGGCACACCCGCCTGGTCGTCGCACATGCCGCGGTGAACCTGCTCGGCTGGGTCGGCATCACCGTGCTCGGCACGCTGGTCACCCTGTGGCCGACCATGCTGCGCACCCGGATCGCCGCAGGCGCCGAGCGGGCCTCGGCGCGGGCCCTGCCCGTGCTGGTCGGCTCGGTGCTCCTCACCGCTGGCGGTGCCGCCCTAGGCCTGCGTGGGGTCGTTGTCCTCGGGATCGCCGGATACGTGACCGGGCTCCTGTGCACCGCACCGGCGTTCGTTGACGCCGTGCGCCGCAAACCGCCGACCGCGTTCCCGGCCTGGTCGGTGCTGGCCGGGCTCGCCTGGCTGCTGGGCACCCTGGTCACCCTCGCGGTGGGCATCGGGGCGGCTTCCTCCTGGCAGCGCGTGGATGAGGTGTTCGGTTGGCTGACGCCGTTCCTGGCCGCGGGCTTTGCTGCCCAGGTGCTGCTCGGTGCGTTGTCCTACCTGGTCCCGGTCGCCCTCGGCGGCGGCCCGACGCCGGTCCGGGTCGCGAACGCAGTCATGGACCGGGGCGCACCCCTGCGGTTGGTGGTGACCAACGCCGGACTGCTGCTCTGTGCGTTGCCGGTGCCGAGCACCGTCCGGGTGCTCGCCTCGATCCTCGTCCTCCTCGCGCTGGCCTCCACGGTGCCGTTGCTGCTCCTGGCGGTGCGAGCCTCGCGGCGCGCGAAGACGGACCCGTCTCCTTCCGACCGGGAGCGCACGCGAGGGCCGCACGCTCGGCCGGCGGGCCAGGTCGCCGGGCTCGCGGTGAGTGGGCTGGCCGTCGTGACGATGGTGGTGGCCGCGGGCGTCGCGGTCGACCCGGCCGCCATCGGCGCCGGGAACACCGTCTCGGCGGCGGCCGGGGTTGTCGCCACCGGGGAGACCACCACCGTGAAGGTGGAGGCCCGCGACATGCGCTTCACCCCGGCCACGATCTCGGTGCCTGCCGGCGACCGACTGGTGATCGAGTTGACCAACACCGACGACGAGGACGTCCACGACCTGGTCCTCGACAATGGCGCTGACAGCGGCCGACTCGCACCCGGGCAGGCCGCACGCGTCGACGTCGGAGTGGTCGGCCGCGACCTCGACGGCTGGTGCTCGGTCATCGGCCACAAACAGATGGGCATGGTCCTCACCGTCCACGTCACAGGCACAGTCACCGGTTCGGCACCTTCCACCGCTGCTGAGGGGTCCGAGGGCCACGCCACCCACCAGCACGGGCCGGGCGGGATGCCCAGCGACATGCCCAGCGACGGCGCCTCTACCGAGGGCGAGACCACCCCAGCCACCGACAGCCCGGCCACAGACAATCTGGACCTGATGGCCGAACCGTCACCGGGCTGGGCGGCACGTGACGCGGCACTGCCGTCGTTGTCGAAGAGCCGGGTGCAACGGCGCACGTTCGTGGTCCGCGACGTCGTACGCGAGGTCGCCCCCGGGGTCACCCAGCGTCTGTGGACCTACGACGGCACCGCCCCCGGCCCGGTGCTGCACGGTCGGGTCGGGGACCGGTTCGAGATCACCCTGGTCAACGACGGGTCGGTCGGCCACTCGATCGACTTCCACGCCGGCACCCTCGCCCCGCAACGTCCGATGCGCACCCTCTCCCCCGGGCAGTCATTGACCTACCGCTTCCGCGCCACCCGCGCCGGGGTGTGGATGTACCACTGCTCCACGATGCCGATGTCGGCGCACATCGCCAACGGCCTCTTCGGGGCGGTCGTCATCGAACCACCGCACCTGCCGCGCGTCGACCGCAGCTACCTGCTGGTTCAGTCCGAGCTCTACCTCGGCGACCAGGGTGGGGAGGTCGACGTGACCAAGCTGGCCGCCGAGGATCCCGACCTGGTCGTCTTCAACGGGTTCGCCAACCAGTACGACCACGCCACCCTGACGGCGCGGGTCGGGGAACGGGTCCGCATCTGGGTCCTCGACGCCGGCCCCAACCGGCCGACCTCGTTCCACGTGGTCGGTGGTCAGTTCGACACCACCTACGCCGAAGGCGCCTACCTGCTGCGCCGCGGAGAGGGCGGTGCGCAGAGCCTCGGCCTGCAAGCTGCCCAGGGCGGGTTCGTCGAGCTGACCTTCCCCGAACCGGGCGACTACCCGTTCGTCTCACACCTGATGATCGACGCCGAGCGCGGCGCCCACGGGATGTTCCGGGTCACCCCTTGAGCCGGGCCTCCCGAGTGATCGGCGGCCGGCTCGTGGTGGACGCGAGGACCGTGCGGACCACATGCACGACCATCGCCGCAAAGACCAGCACGCACGCGGCGAACGCCACCCACAGCTCGGCGCGGCCCACGCCTTCCACCACCGGCAGATCGTCGGCCCGGCCCAGGTAGATCCCGGCAACGGCGTACATGCCGAGCGGGAAGATGATGCTCCACAGCGTCGCCTCATACCGCAGCGGCACCCGCCGGCGGACGTGACGCCACCAGCCCGCGGCCACCAGCACCGGGATCAGCCAGGTCGCAAACGCCCAGAACACCACCGCCAGTCCGGCAATCAGGTCCCGGGTCACGGTGACCATCGGCGCATCGGCCATCTCCACGATCCGGGCGCCGGCCAGCACGGTGATGGCCAGGGCCCCCATCGAGACCCAGTACGGAGGGGTGAGCTCCTCGGGGCCGAACTCGTAGAGCATCAGCCGCAAGGCGACCAGCAGTCCCGCCGCGGCGTACAGGAACACCCCGACCGACCAGGACATGATCGCCAGCACGGCGAGCTCGCGTCGTACCGAGTCGAAGACCGGCTCGATGGTGGCCGCGGCGACCGCGACGGACTGGCTGGCCACCACCCAGATGAACCAGGTGCCGTTGGCGGTCGCGAGCACCGGGCGTTCCTGACGACCCAGCACAGCGGTCCAGGGCACCACGTAGCCCAGAGCCAGCCAGGCCACGCCCGCAATCGCGAGCAGCACCGCGGTGGCCTCGTGGAAGCCCGCAAGGCCGAGGCGAACCCCGAGCACGTTGGTGCCGGCCACGAACGTGAAGAACCCGAACCCCCTGCGTGGATCGGTGAAGTCATCGACCACCGCGCTGCGGTAGGAGACCAGCCGCCAGCCGGTCAGGGCCAGCAGCACGACGAAGGCGGTGCAGCAAACGGCCAGCAGCGCCGTCGACAGGCCGTCGAACCCTTCCAGGTGCATGCCCACGGAGAGGATGCCGGTGGCCATCACGAGCGCGAAGTAGCCCGGTGTCAGCCCCTCGACAGCGTGCCCGGCACGCGCCCCGAATCGCTCGACCACGAACAGAGTCTGTCACCGTCGGGCCCTCGGCGACCCGCGTTCGGCGTCGAGCACGCGAGGGGTCGCCCGAGCCGGCCGCGTCTCCAGCACTTGTAGCACCGGGCCCGAGTCCGTTCGCTGGATGTATGGCCTCGCGCCTGACACCATTCCGCCGCGGTCCCGGCGACGGCGCCGCCAAAGCCGTCAGCGCGGTACGAAGTGACCAACGAGCCGGCACCAGGCCCTTCCGCGCATCCTCGCGCAAGCATCCGCAGGCTCCAGCAGCGCAACGCACTCCGTGTGGCTGGTCATCGGGAAGACGTACGTGACCTGAGCGTAAGTGCGATCCTTTGCGGTCGCCTGCACTTATGAGGCCGAACGAGCCCGTGACCTGCGGCGATGCCGTTTGGACGCGCGCCGGGCGTCGGCGTCCAGCTGCGGGTGATTGTGAATGAAAACGGGCCCAATCCGAGCCCTCCCACCGACGGGCGCCGACAGTCGCAAACGTCCGCAGCGAGCGCACGAAGGTGCCCACCCTGCAAGGAGCCAGTTCGAGCTGACTTACGACCTGTTGTCACTTCTCACGTATTGCTCGAACTCGCTGTCTCGAGTCGACGAAGGCCTTGGCAACAGCCCAGGC
>DATDBH010000030.1:0-8487 GCA_036524985.1 Microlunatus sp.
GTGCCGCGGGTTCTCGCAGATCACCATCACGCGACCGTGCCGGCGAATGACCTTGCACTTGTCGCAGATCTTCTTCACGCTCGGCTGGACCTTCATCGAGCTACTTTCTGTCGGCGTCGAGCACGCTGACGCGAGCTCGAATGATGGTGGACTTGCTTAGACGGCCGGTGTTACTTGTGCCGGTAGACGATGCGACCCCGGGTGAGGTCGTAGGCGGAGAGCTCGACGACCACTCGGTCCGACGGGAGGATGCGGATGTAGTGCTGCCGCATCTTGCCACTGATGGTGGCAAGCACCTTGTGCCCGTTGGCCAGCTCGACCCGGAACATCGCGTTGGGCAGAGCCTCGACGACGGTCCCCTCGAGCTCGAGTGCTCCTTCTTTCTTCGCCATGAACTCACTATCTATCGACAACATGCGGAAACGGACCACCGAGAAGGTGGCCGACGGGTAATAGTAGTTCAAACTGTGGACGCGCCCAAATTAGAGACTCGAGCGAGCGCTCGCGAGCGAGCTCCCTCGCGAGCGGGCTACCTCACGAACAGCGAGTGAGGACTACGCAGCCTCGCGGAGGGACCGCTCGGTGTAAAGGTCCACGCTCTCGCGCAGGGCCTTCAGGATGTAGGGCGGGAACTCCATCCCGTTCTTGTTGGCCCACAGCAGCCGGGCCTCGAGTCGGCCGACCTCGCGGGCGTACGCCTCCAGGTCGGCGTCCAACCCGAGAGCGGTGACCAGCTGGCCCATGTCGGCCTTGTAGCGGTCCATGGCGTTCGTGCCGACCAGGTTGTACGACTTCTCCCGCAGCACCTGGGCGAGGTAGAGCTGCCAGGGCTTGAGCACCCCGTCCTGGATCATCGCGGTCGCCGACATCTGGTAGAAGGCGAAGTGCCCCGGCTCCTGCTGCTTGATCGGGGTGATGATCGTCTCGGCGATCGCGCTCTCCCCCAGCTCCAGCATGCCGGCGTTGATCTGGTTGTAGGCCAGCACCGCCTGCCGCTCGGTGCTGGCGCCGGTGAGGAAGTAGAGCAGCTTGGCGACGTCCTGGATGGGCGACAGGTTGGCCAGCGTGCCCAGGATCTTGATCTTGAACGAGACCTCCAGGTGCGGCTCGGCCGCCGGCCGACCGAGATCCTGCTGCAGCCGGTCCAGGATGAGCCCGTGCTGGATCTCCTGCGGCTGCCACACGTCGGCGTAGAAGGTCTTGTTGGTCTCGTCAACGTCGGGCAGCAGGCAGAGCAGCTCCAGCACGTTGCGATCGACCTCGAGCTCCACCCGAGCGAGGTAGTCGATCACGTGTCCGTACGAGTCGGCGACCGCCTGCGGGCTCTTGATGGTGCGGTCCACCGAGTCCAGGGCGATCGGCGGGTAGAGCTCACCGAGCCGTTGGACGTGTTCAGCGATCTTCTGCTGCGTGATGGGTTGCCGCGGCACGTCTCAATGCTATCGACGTCCAGCCGCTGATGCAGGCCCTCCGGGTGTGCTTCCTGCCACAGTTTGTTAGGTACACCTAACTCAGTCGCCTACAACAGGATGGCCAGCAGGATCACGATCAAGACGATGGCGCCGATCACGACACCGCCGGTGACCAGCGCCAGCTTGCTGGCGTCGCGGGGTGCCGCGAGCTCCCCCGGCCGCCCGCCCGAGCTGGCCACGATCGCCGGGTCGGCGTACGTCTGCAGCGGCGGCAGACCCTGGACGACCGGCACCAGCTCCCCCATCCGCTGCGCACCGAAGAGGGTGTCGAGCCGCGCCTGGAAGTCGTCGCCGTCGATCGTGCCGTCGGTGAAGGCGGAGTTGAGCTGAATGCTCAGCTGGTCGCGCAGCTGATCCGGCACCGGGGCGTCGGGACTGCTCCGGTACGGCGAGGAGATCGGCAGCTCGCTCATGCCGCCAGGGTACTCGCCACGGCGGGCATGACCTCGGTGCCGAGCAGCTCGATGCTGCGCAGCATCGTCTCCGGCGCCATGATCGCGTTGGTCATCTGCAGGGTGAACCGGGACAGACCTCCCAGGGCGGGCGAGAGCGCGGCCATCTTCGCCGCGACGGTGGTCGGGCTGCCGATGAAGTAGGGCCCGTGCTCCCCGAGCGAGGCGTCGTAGGAGCGCCGGGTGGGCGGCGGGAAGCCGCGCTCGCGGCCCATGGACGTGAACGCCTGCTCGTACCCGGGCCAGAAGGTGTCGGCCGCTTCACGATCGGTCTCGCCGACGAAGCCGAAGCAGTGGACCCCGACCGGGAGGGACTCCGCCGAGTGCCCGGCCTGGGCGCCGGCGCTGCGGTAGAGGTCGATCAGCGGCCGGAACCGCCGGGGGTCGCCGCCGATGATGGCCACCATCAGAGGCATCCCGAGCAGTCCGGCCCGCACGAACGAGGCCGGTGTGCCACCGACGCCCAGCCACATGGGGAGCCGATCCTGGAGTGGGCGGGGAAAGACTCCCTGGCCGGTCAGGGCGGCCCGATGGCGGCCGGACCAGTGCGGGTACGCCTCGTCGCGCAGCAGGAGCATCAGCTCGAGCTTCTCCTCGAACAGGGAGTCGTAGTCCGCCAGATCCAGCCCGAAGAGGGGGAACGCCTCGGTGAAGGAGCCACGTCCGAGAACCAGCTCGGCGCGTCCGCCGGAGATCAGGTCGAGGGTGGCGAAGCTCTCGAAGACGCGGACGGGATCGGCGGCGCTGAGCACGGTCACCGCGCTGCGCAGCCGGATGCGACTGGTCAGGGCCGCGGCGGCGGCTAGGATCACCACGGGCGCGGAGTCGAGGTAGTTCGAACGGTGGTGCTCGCCGACTCCGAACGTGTCGACTCCTGCTCGGTCGGCGGCCACCACCTCGGCCAGGAACTGGCGCATCCGCTCGGCCGACGAGTAGGCCGAGCCGGTGCTCGGGTCGGTGACCTCCGAGACGAAGCTGTCGATGCCGATCTCCACGAGACCCCTCTCGTCGCGGGTGGATCCATGCCCGACGACAGTTCGTCGACCGGACTCCTATCATCTCCTGCAGAACACAGGAGGGAGCCGACCGTGGGCCGAGCCACCGTCAAGGACGTCGCTGCGCGCGCCGGGGTCTCCCCCAAGACCGTCTCCAACGTCATGAATGCGACGTTCCCGGTCGCTCCCGCCACCCGGGAGCGGGTCGAGCAGGCGATGGCCGAGCTGGACTACGTCCCCAACTTCTCCGCCCGAGGACTCCGCAACGGGCGTACCGGGATGATCGCTCTGGCCCTGCCGGAGCTGAACACCGCCTACTCGGCGGAGATGGCGCACCACTTCGTCAACGCGGCCCGGGGCCAGGGGTGGGCGATCCAGATCGAGGAGACGAAGGGCGGGACGGCGCCGGAGCACGAGCTGCTGCTGAAGGGTCGGGCCCACCTGGTGGACGGCCTGATCCTCAACCCGGTCTCGCTGGAGACCTCCGCGATCCAGCCGGGGGTCACACTGCCGCCGGTGGTGGTGATCGGGGAGGTGGATCAGCCGATCGTCGATCACGTCTGGATCGACAACGTGGCCGCCACGGCCGCCGTGGTGGTGCATCTCGCCGCCACGGGGCGGCGCCGGATCGCCGCGATCGGCGTGATGGACGGCGAGAGCGCCCGGCTCCGCATCCGGGGCTACCGCGCGGGCCTGGCCGCCGCCGGCCTGGCGTACGACCCCGGTCTCGAAGTCGACACGGACGGGTGGGGACCCGGCGGTGCCGACGCGACCGTCGGCGCCCTGCTGGAGCGGGCGCCGGACGTGGATGCCCTGTGCTGCTTCACCGACGCGCTGGCGATGGGGGCGCTGCACGCGCTGTCCGGCACCGGTCGCCGGGTGCCGGACGACATCGCGGTCGCCGGCTACGACGACGTGTGGGAGTCCGCCTACTTCGTCCCGGCGCTGACCACCATCGGGTTCGACAAGGCCGAGCTGGCCCGCACCGCGATCGAGCTGCTGGCGGCGCGGATCGCCGACCCGAGCCGCCCGCCGGAGACGGTCACCCTCTCGTACACGCTCGTCGTCCGCGACAGCACCTGAGACCCCCACGCGCGCAGCAAGCGGCCAGGTGTCTTGCCCGGCTGGTTACATCGTTGTAGCCTCGGCTCTTCGACGTCCTCGATGTGCCCCCAGGAGCTTCTCGTGCCCACCGCTCGCCTCGTCCTCGACTCCGCCTTCGCCCTCGCGCCCGTCCCCCACCGCCTCTTCGGCTCCTTCGTGGAGCACATGGGGCGCTGCGTGTACACCGGCCTCTACGAGCCCGAGCACGCCACCGCCGACGAGAACGGGCTGCGCCAGGACGTGCTCGAGCTCACCCGAGAGGTCGGCCCCACCTTGGTCCGCTATCCCGGGGGGAACTTCGTGTCGAACTACCGCTGGGAGGACGGGGTCGGGCCACGGGACCAGCGGCCCACGCGTCTCGACCTGGCCTGGCACTCGATCGAGACCAACCAGTTCGGCCTGCACGACTTCATGGCCTGGGCCGACAAGGTCCAGACGGAGCCGATGATGGCGGTCAACCTCGGCACCCGCGGGCTGCAGGAGGCCTGCGACCTGCTCGAGTACACCAACCACGCCGGCGGCACCTACTGGTCGGACCGGCGGATCGCCAACGGAGCCACCGACCCGTTCGGCGTGAAGCTGTGGTGCCTGGGCAACGAGATGGACGGTCCGTGGCAGGTCGGCCACAAGACGGCCGACGAGTACGGACGGCTCGCCAACGAGACCGGCAAGGCGATGCGGCTGATCGACGGCGACATCGAGCTGGTGGCCTGCGGCTCCTCGAACTCCTCCATGCCGACCTTCGGCGCCTGGGAGTCCACGGTGCTGGAGCACTGCTACGACACGGTCGACTACATCTCGCTGCACGCCTACTACGAGGAGCGCGACGACGACGCCCTGTCGTTCCTGGCCAGCGCGGTGAACATGGACCGCTTCATCGAGTCGGTGGTGGCCACGGCCGACGCGGTCCGGGCCCGTGGCCGGCACAGCAAGAAGATCAACCTGTCGTTCGACGAGTGGAACGTCTGGTATCAGCGCCGGTTCAGCGGTGACGGTCCGAAGCCGTCCCACGTGGAGTGGAAGCCGCAGCCCCGGCTGATCGAGGACGAGTACACGGTGACCGACGCGGTGGTGGTCGGCACCTTCCTCAACTCGCTGCTCCGGCACGGTGACCGGGTCACGGTGGCCTGCCAGGCCCAGCTGGTCAACGTGATCGGACTGCTGCGGTCCGAGCCCGGCGGCGAGGCCTGGAAGCAGACGATCGCGTACCCGTTCGAGCAGATGGCGAGCCTCGCCCGCGGTCAGATCCTGCAGGTGGTCGCCACCTCGGACCTGTTCGACTCCGAGGCCTACACCGACGTGCCGGTGGTCGACGCCACCGCCACGTACGACGCCGAGACCGGCCGGGCCGCCGTCTTCGTGGCCAACCGGAGCCTGACCGACGCGGCGACGCTGGAGGTCGACCTGCGCGGCATCGGCGGCACCTCGGTGCTCGGCGCGACCACCCTGCACGCCCGGGAGGGACAGGACCGGCACACCACCAACCGTGAGCGGCACGACGCCGTGACCCCGGGCCCCTTCGACGACCACGCCGTACGGGACGGTCAGCTGACCGCCACCCTGCCGGCCCTGTCCTGGACGGTGTTCGAGCTGGACGCCCGGCGCGAGGGCTGACCGACCCGAGGCCCGCACCCCACGCGCCCGCCCAGGACCGCTGTTCGCGTGGGTGGGGCACGGCCGGCCGGCTCTTGTACGCTCACCGCCGGAGGTGGTGGCGTGCTGCGAGGGGCCAACCTGCCGACCCTGGGCGACTTCAACCAGCGCCTCGTGCTGGACGTCATCCGACGGCATCCCGAGGGCATCGGGCGGGTCGCGGTCGGTGCGGCCACCGGTCTCACCCCCCAGACGGTCTCCAACATCGTCCGCCGCCTCGGCGAAGCCGGGCTGGTGGCCGAGGGTGAGCGCGTACGGACACCAAGGGGCAAGCCGCCCACCCTCCTGCACATCGAACCGACCCGGCACGTTGCCGTGGGCATCCACATCGATCCTGCCCAGGTGTCCGCGCTCAGCATGGACCTGGCCGGCGAGGTGCACCGGGTCGCCTCGGCCTCGACCCCGCCCGAGGTGACACCCACGACGGCCGTGGCGATGGTCCAGGACCTGAGCCGTGAGGTGCTCGCGGACTGGCCGGGGGCCGCGCAGGAAGACGCGGTGCTCGGCGTGGGGGTCGCCGTGCCCGGGCCGATCGACCTCGAGCACGGCAGGTTGCGCCGACCGCCCCAGCTGCACGGCTGGGCCGACGTGCCGTTCCGCGACACCCTGCACGAGGCACTGGGCCGGCCGGTGCTGATCGACAAGGACGTGATCGCCGCGGTGACCGGCGAGCACTGGGCTCCCGGCGGGCCCGACGACTTCGTGTACGTCTACCTGGGCTCGGGGCTGGCGGTCGGTGCGTGCCTCGGTGGCCGCGTCCACCGCGGCAGCACCAACAACGCCGGCGAGATCGCCGGTCTCTTCGAGCGGGGTCCGACACCGAGCAGCCTGGTCGCACAGGCCGCCGAGCTGGGCGTGCTGCCCTCGGCCCCCACGTTCTTCCCCGACGTCCGGCCGGCCTTCGAGACCCTCTGCCGGATGGCCGACACCGACACCAGCGCCGAGGCCCTGCTGGTCGACGCGGCCGAGCAGCTCGCCCGCGGCATCGCCACCCTGGTCAACGTGCTGGACGTGGGCCACATCATTCTCGGAGGCCCGTCCTGGCCACCGGTGGCCGACCGCTGGCTGCGGCTGCTGCCGGAGCGCGTCGCCCACCGTCTGTCGGCGCGCGAGGAGGTGCAGATCGAGGGCAGCAGGCTGGCCGACCACGGCTCCGCCTTCGGAGCGGCGGCGCTGGTGCTGCATCACTTCCTGAGCCCTGGACCGACGCCACCCACTGGTTAAGTCAAATCAGTTGCGTTAATCTTCCCCGGTGCATCCTCACTCCGACCTGCTGATCCAGCGCCTCGACCGTTTCGTCCGTGACCAGCTCACCCCGAGCCTCTACCGGAAGCGGCAGCCGCTCAGCCTGCAGGCCTGGCCGGTGCCCGACGAACCGGTGCCGTTCGCCGAGGCCCTGGCCGGTGCGTACGAGCCGATCGCGGCCGGCACCCGCTGGGGTCGCCCCTGGTCGACCCTGTGGCTGCACGTGCAGGGTGCCGTGCCCCCGAGCTGGAGCGAGGTGCCCGGCACCCGGGTCGAGATCGCCGTGGATCTCGGCTTCACCGGTGGACCCGGTTTCAACGCCGAGGGCCTGGCCTGGCGGCCGGACGGCACCATCATCAAGGCCATCTCCCCCGACAACACCTGGCTGCCGGTGGACTCGGAGACGATCGACTTCTACCTGGAGGCCGCCGCCAACCCCGACGTCGGCGCGGCCATGTCCGGCGGCAGCTTCCGGCCGACCCTGCTGGGCGACAAGGCGACCGCGGGCAAGGACCCGATCTACGAGCTGCGGGCCCTCGACGTGGTGCTGCTCGACCTCGAGGTCTGGGAGCTGATCCGCGACATCTGGACGCTGCGCGGGCTGATGGCTGAGCTGAGCGGCGACGACGCGCGCCGGTACGAGATCCTGCAGGCCCTCAGCCGGATGGTCGACGTGGTCGACCCGGCCGACGTCGCCGGCACCGCCGCCGAAGGCCGTCGCCAGCTGTCCGCCGTGCTGGCCGCCCCGGCCGCTGCCTCGGCCCACAAGATGGTGGCCGTCGGCCACGCCCACATCGACTCCGCCTGGCTCTGGCCGCTGCGGGAGACCGTCCGCAAGGTGGCCCGGACCTGGAGCAACGTCGCCGATCTCGCCGACCGCGACCCCGACTTCGTGTTCGCCTGCTCCTCGGCCCAGCAGTACGCCTGGATGAAGCAGTACTACCCCGCCCTGTTCGAGCGGATCCGTGGACTGGTGGCCCGTGGCCAGTTCGCGCCCGTCGGCGGCATGTGGGTCGAGTCCGACACCAACATGCCCGGCGGTGAGGCGATGGCCCGCCAGTTCGTCGCCGGCAAGCAGTTCTTCCTGGACGAGTTCGGGGTGGAGACCGAGGAGGTCTGGCTGCCCGACTCCTTCGGCTACTCCGCCGCTCTGCCGCAGATCGTCGCGGCGTCGGCCTCGCGCTGGTTCCTGACCCAGAAGATCTCCTGGAACCAGGTGAACAAGATGCCGCACCACACCTTCTGGTGGGAGGGCATCGACGGCACCCGGGTCTTCACCCACTTCCCGCCGGCCGACACCTACAACTCGGTCATCTCCGGCCACGAGCTGGCCAAGGCCTCCCGTCAGTACGCGGAGAAGGGTGCGGCCAACCTGTCCTTGCTGCCGTACGGGCACGGCGACGGCGGCGGCGGACCCACTCGCGAGATGATCGCGGCCGCGCACCGGACCGCCGACCTCGACGGCTCGCCGAAGGTCGAGCTGAGCACCCCGCGCGACTTCTTCTCCCGCGCCGAGGCCGAGTACGGCAACGCCCCCGTGTGGCGGGGCGAGATGTACCTGGAGCT
>DATDBH010000031.1:0-47329 GCA_036524985.1 Microlunatus sp.
GGCCTTCTCGGCCTCCGGGATGCCCAGCCGGTCATAGGTGTTCTTGATGTCGGCGGGCAGGTCGTCCCAGCTGGTCGCCTGCTTCTCCGTGGAGCGGACGAAGTACTTGATGTTGTCGAAGTCGATCCCGTCGAGCTCGGCGCCCCAGGTCGGCATCGGCTTGCGGCCGAAGAGCTTGTGACCCTTCAGCCGGAGATCGAGCATCCACTGCGGCTCGCTCTTCAGGGCCGAGATGTTGGCCACGACCTCGGGGGTCAGTCCGCGCTGGGCGGTCGAACCGGCGACGTCGGAGTCCGACCAGCCCCACTGGTAGCGCCCGAGGGCGTCCAGGTGCTGGTCCTGGGTCTCGCCGGTGCCGACGAAGCCGGTCGCCGAGGTCGGCGCATCAGGCAGTGCCGAGGTCGGCGCATCAGGCAGTGCCGAGGTCGGCGCATCATGCGTCTGGGTCATATCAGGGCCTTTCGATGGACTGCTCGGTGCCGGCGGCTCGGGGGTCGGGCCGGCGTTGGGGGTTGGTGCTGACGTGCGGGATGTGGGTCGTGCAGACACCGTCGCCGTGGGCGATGGTGGCCAGGCGCTGGACGGGTCCGCCGATCAGGCGCGCGAAGGCCTCGGTCTCGGCCTCGCACAGCTGCGGGAACCGCTCGGCGACGTGGGCGACCGGGCAGTGGTGCTGGCAGAGCTGCTCCCCGGCCACGGACGGGCGGACCGAGGCCACATACCCATCGCCGGTGAGGGCTTCGGCGAGCACCTGGGCGGAGCTGGCGCCCTCGGGTGCAGCCGCGAGGAGATCGGCGTACCGCGTCTCCATCGCCGCCACGCGGCTGGTGGCGAACTTCTCGATCGCCTCGTCCCCGGACTGAGCGGCCAGGAACTCCAGCGCCTGCACGGCGAGGTCGTCGTACGCGGCGTAGAAGCCGTTCCGACCCGCATCGGTCAGCGCGAAGACCTTGGCCGGTCGGCCGCGCCCCCGCGCACCGTACGTGCGCTGCTCGCGCGCGACCAGGTGACCGCGTTCGACCAGCACGTCGAGGTGCCGACGGATCGCCGCCGGCGTGAGTCCGAGCCTCTCCGCCAGGGCTACAGCGGTGGAGGGACCGTGTTCCAGAATGGACCGGGCCACCCGCTCACGGGTCGACTCGTCGGTCTCCCGTCCGTCGACCGGCACCGGTCCTGCGGGCAGGGTCGGCCCAGGCACCTCGGAGACGGGCTGGGCGGTTTTCACAACACCAGTGTGCTCTTATTACCTGGAACCATTCAAGGAAGGCCAGCCTTAGTGGTCTGGGTCACCTTCAGCGGGCCGACCACACACCGGTGGCGGCGAAGTCGTCACCCTCGAACAGCAGGGGCTCGCCGTTCACCGTCGCGAGGGCATAGGCGAAACAGTCTCCGAAGTTGAGGCGGGCGGGGTGACCGCTCCCCCGACCGAAGTCCTGGTACGCCACCCGCGCCACGCGGGCCTGGTCGGCGTCGAACGGAACGATCTCCATCCTCGCCACTCGCACCAGATCATCGAGCCGCCGCCGTTGCTGCGGTGAGGTGCGCCCGTCGATCACCAGGCCGGCCTCCAAGAAGGTGGCGGCCGACATCTTGGGCCGATCTGCCCGGATCAGCATCTCCAGCAGCTCTGGCCCATCGTCCTCGCCGCCGAGGATCGCGATCAGGACCGACGTGTCCACGATCATCTGGGCAGACCCAGGTCGTCGTAGAGCCAGTCGTCCGCGTGCTTCATCCGGCGTCGATCCTCGTCGGTGAGATCGTCCTGGAAGTCCTGGACGATTCTCTGCAGGCGCTGTCGACGCACCGTCAGCTCAGAACCCTCGACGCCGTCCGAGCCGAGTTCCGCCAGACGCCGCTGCACGGCATCGCGGACGGCGGCAGTTTGCGTCGACCCGGTCACACGGGCGAGCTCACGGACGAGCTCATGCGTGCGCGCGTCCTTGATGTTCAGACTCATGAAAGCAAATCTATCTGGTGGTTCTACCTTTCTACCTTCGGTGTGTAGTACGAGCCAGAGTCGAGATCCTCCAACAAGTCGGTCGCGTTGGAGCCCACCGGAAAGCGCTCGCGGGTGGCATCGCGAGGTGCTCGCCACCCTGCAGGCGTTGACCTCGCCCTGACCTGTCAATGCGTTCGAATCTCGGCTCGGCCCAGCACAATGAGTCCATGCAACTGCCCGTCGTGCCGCCGGTCAAGCCGATGCTGGCCAAGTCCGTGCCCCAGATCCCGACCGGCGATCTGGCTTTCGAGCCGAAGTGGGACGGCTTCAGGTCGATCGTGTTTCGCGATGGCGACGAGGTCGAGATCGGGTCGCGAAACGAGAAGCCGATGACTCGCTACTTCCCCGAGATCGTCGAGGCGGTCAAGGCGAACCTGCCCGAGAAATGCGTGATCGACGGCGAGATCGTCGTCGTGATGGGCGATCGGCTGGAGTTCGAGGTGCTGCAGCAACGCATCCACCCGGCGGCCAGCCGGATCAAGCTCCTCGCCGGGCAGACGCCGGCGACCTTCATCGCCTTCGACCTGCTCGCACTGGACGACATCGACTACACCAAACGCCCCTTCGAGGAACGCCGAGCCGCCCTCGAACAGGCCCTCAGCGGCGCTCAGGCACCGATTCATCTGACCCCGATCACTCGTGATCCCGCCGTCGCCCAGGACTGGTTCCAGCAGTTCGAGGGCGCCGGACTGGACGGTGTCGTGGCCAAACCCCTCGCCGGCAGCTACTTGCCCGACAAGCGGACGATGTTCAAGATCAAGCACACCCGCACCGCCGACTGCGTGGTCGCCGGCTACCGCGTCCACAAGAGCGGACCGGACAGCATCGGGTCACTGCTCCTCGGTCTCTACGACGACGCCGGCGTGCTGGCGTCAGTCGGAGTGATCGGCGCCTTCCCCGCCGCGCGGCGCAAGGAGCTCTTCACCGAGCTGCAGCCGCTGGTGACCACCTTCGACGACCACCCCTGGGCCTGGGCCAAGCAGGAAGAGGGCACCCGCACGCCGCAGAACTCGGCCGGCAGCCGCTGGAACAACGGCAAGGACCTGTCCTTCGTCCCGCTGCGACCGGACCTGGTCGTCGAGGTCCGCTACGAGCACATGGAAGGCGTCCGGTTCCGGCACACCGCCCAGTTCAACCGCTGGCGGCCCGACCGTGAGCCACGCTCGTGCACCTACGAGCAGCTCGAGGAACCCGTGAAGTTCGACCTGGCCGACATCCTCGCGACTCGCCAGTGAGCGAACCGGCGATCCAGACACCCGGAGGCCGTGCGCGAGCCCGCCGACAGACCCTGGACGATGGTTCACGCGAGTCGCCGGGCCGATTGCGCGACGCATTCAGGACGCCACCACCGAGCGCTACCTGCAGGCGTTGTCCCTGCCGGACGAGAATCCGGCACCGTGAGACTCACTAGACTCACCGGGTGCCCAGCCCCGTTGCCGCCCTGGTGGTCGACCGCCTGTCGGTGACCCTGGGCGGTCGCCCCGTGCTCGACGGACTCTCCCTATCCGCGGCCCCCGGACGGCTCACCGCGGTGCTGGGACCCAACGGCGCCGGCAAGACCACCCTGATCCGCTGCTGCACCGGCCTGCTGCCTGCCGACACCGGCGCGGTGACCGTGTTGGGCCGGTCCGCCGGAAGCGCCGAGGTCGCGGCTCGGGTGGGGTTGATGCCGCAGAGCACCGGTGCCTGGTCGGGGATTAAGGCGATCGAGCTGCTTCACTATCTCGCCGGGCTGTACGTCCACCCGCACGACGTCGAGACCCTGGTTCGCCGCTGCGGCATCGCGGCGTTCGCCCGGACGCCGTACCGACGGCTCTCCGGCGGTCAACAGCAGGCGGTCAACCTGGCGGGCGCCCTGGTCGGCCGGCCCGAGCTGGTGTTCCTCGACGAACCGACTGCCGGCATGGATCCCCACGCGCGGCGGGCGACCTGGGCACTGCTCGAGGAGCTCCGCGCCGCGGGGGTGGCGATCGTGCTGACCACGCACGCCATGGACGAGGCGCAGGCCCTGGCCGATCAGGTGTACATCGTGGACGCCGGTCGGGTGACCGTGGCCGGCACCGTCGGTGAGCTGACCGCCGGCGACCGCAGCCTCGAGGACGTCTTCCTCGCGCACACCCACGGGGCGATCCGATGAGCGGCTCGACCGTCGGGCAGCTCGACCTCACCCCCGCTCCCGGTGCCGCTCCGCCGCTACGACGGGTGCTTCGCCACGCACGGATCGAAGCGATGTTGCTGGTCCGCAACGGCGAGCAGCTGCTGCTGGCGCTGGTCATCCCCATCGGCCTGCTGGTGCTCGGCCGGATCATCGGCGGCCCGTTCGGAGACCTGTCCGTCCTCGCACCGTCGGTGTTGGCGCTGGCCGTCTGGTCGTCGGCGTTCACCTCGGTGGCGATCAGCACGGGTTTCGAGCGACGGTACGGGGTGCTGGAGCGGCTGGCCTGTACCCCACTGGGGCGCACCGGTCTGCTGACCGGCAAGGCCCTGGCCACCGGAGTGGTCGTGCTGGGTCAGCTGCTCGCCATCGGCGGCGTCGCCCTGGTGCTCGGGTGGCGCCCCACCCCCACACCGCTGGGCATCCTGCTGGCGGTGCTCGCGGTGCTGCTGGCCGGGATCGCGTTCAGCGGTCTCGCCCTCGCGCTGGCCGGGCGGCTGCGGGCCGAGGCCACCCTGGCCCTGGCCAACGTGATCTACGTGCTGCTCCTTGCCGGGGGCGCCCTGGTGCTGCCCCTCGACCGCTACCCAGGCATCCTGCAGTCCGTGGTCGGTCTGCTACCCACGGCCGCGCTCGGCGAGGGACTGCGGGCGTACGCGGTCGGCGGCGCCCCGTTGTGGCCGATGCTGTCCCTCCTGATCTGGAGCGGGCTCGGCCTGCTCGCCGCCTGGAAGGGATTCCGATGGACGTCGTGACCGCTCCGCCCCGATCCCCCCCGGCGGGTGTGCTGCGGCTGATCAGCGGCGAGACCGCGTTGCGCCGGTGGGCCATCGCGTCGCTGGTGGCCAACATCGGCATCGTGGTGACCGGTGGTGTCGTCCGACTGACCGCGTCCGGGCTGGGCTGCCCGACCTGGCCGCGCTGCACCGAGGACGCCTACATCGCTCATCCCGCGCTTGGGCTGCACGGTGCGATCGAGTTCGGCAACCGGCTCCTCACCTTCGTGCTGATCGTGATCGCCCTGCTGACCTGGGTGACCGCGATGCGGGTGCGACTCGATGGTCACCCCCGACGAGGCGTCCGCCGCGTGGCCACCGCCATGGCGCTCGGGATCCCCGCCCAGGGCGTGATCGGCGGCGTCACCGTCCTCACCCAGCTCAACCCGTTCGTGGTGGCGCTGCACTTCCTGCTGTCGATGGTGCTGATCACCCTGTCGGTCTGGCTGGTCAGGTCCGCGTACCGGGTGAATCGGGAACCCGTCCGCCCGATCACCGCTGCGGTCGTGACGTTCACGTTCGTGGCCATGTGGGTGGCCGTCTGGCTGGGCACCATGACCACCGGCTCGGGCCCGCACGCCGGCGATCTGGACGCCCGCCGTACCGGCTGGGACATCGTGCTCATCGCCCACGTCCACGCGTATGCCGTCTACGCCGCGATCGCCGGCACCGTGGTGGCGTTGTGGCTGGCCCGCAGCCGCGCGGTCGTGCTGCTGTTGGGCGTCGAGGTCATCCAGGCGGCGATCGGTCTCAGCCAGTACCACCTGGGCCTGCCGATCGGTCTGGTCGGGTTGCACCTGCTCGGAGCCGCGCTCAGCATCGCCGCGGTGGCCAACCTGCGGTTCTCGGTGCGCGCCGTCCGTTCCTGACCCGACCGGCACGTCTAGAGCAGCCAGTCCCGCTTCGCGGTTCCGTCCCAGCGCCGGACGCCGGTGACCGTCGCGGTGTGCGGTTCGCCCGGCAGCAGGTCCAGCATGGCGGGCAGGTCCTCGGCCCGGGCGCGGCGGGCAAGGGTCACGTGGGCGGCCCAGTGACCGGGTCCGAACTGTCCGCCCCGGAGCGCGCCGCACCAGGACGCCACCGCCTCCTGCAGCTGGAGCAGTGCCACCGAGGGCAGCACCTGACGGACCACGACGTACTGGCCGCGGCGGGGACCGAACAACAGCACCGAACCCAGCACCACCGGCAGTCCGGGGGCCCCGGCCACCAGCGCGGTCAGCTCCGCCTCGGGTTCGGGCACCGATGAGCCGGCGAACAGGGTGATGTGCGGACGGTGCGAGCCGGCGTGGTGCGGCCGGTGCTCGCTGGGCAGACCCGCCTCGTGCACGTCCAGCCACTGACTATGGACCAGCCCCTCGGTGTCGGCGTCCAGCAGCAGCTCGACCGACTGCGCCATGACCGCTCTGACAGCCCGCAGATCAGAAGAGCAGGGGGTCGACGGCGACGGCCACGAACAGCAGCGCCAGGTAGGAGTTCGACCAGTGGAAGAGTCGCATCGGCTTCAGGGCGGTATCCCGCAGTCCGGCGTTCGCCCGGCGCAGCAGCCCGATCGACTCCCAGATCAGAGCCCCGCCGGCCACGGCGGCCACCAACGGGTAGAGCCAGCCGGTCGGAGCGATCGGCCACAGGGCCAGGGACACCGCGACGGTGATCACCGAGTAGAGCAGGATCTGCCGAGCGACCTCGGGCGGCTCCTTGACCACCGGCAGCATCGGCACGCCCGCACTGGCGTAGTCCTCGCGGTAGCGCATGGCCAGGGCCCAGGTGTGCGGCGGGGTCCAGAAGAACACCACCGCGAACAGGATGAACGGCGCCAGCGCGATCGACCCAGTCACGGCCGTCCAGCCGATCAGGGGCGGGAAGCAGCCGGCGATGCCGCCCCAGACGATGTTCTGCGACGTACGTCGCTTCAAGATCATCGTGTAGACGAAGACGTAGAACACGTTGGCGGTCAGCGCCAGCAGGGCCGACATCCAGTTGACCAGGTAGCCCAACCACAAGGTCGAGACCAGCCCGAGCACGAAGCCGAAGGCGGTCGCTGCGGCCGGCGACACCATGTGCCGGGGGAGCGGTCGGCGACGCGTACGCCGCATCTGCTCGTCGATGTCGCGGTCCAGGACGCAGTTGAAGACGTTGGCGCTCGCGGCGGCCAGGCAGCCGCCGACCAGGGTGCAGAGCACCAGCGCCAGCGGCGGGATCCCGCCGGCGGCGAGGAACATCACCGGCACGGTGGTGACCAGCAGCAGCTCGATGATCCGGGGCTTGGTGAGCGCCACGTAGGCCGAGAGCACGTCCCGCCAGCGCACGGACGCGCGCGCACCGACCTCCGGCAACGCGACGGCGTCGGTGGTCACGGTGCCGTCGGACGACGGCGTCCCGGACACGTCGATGCTCGTCACCAGGGAAGTCTCTCTCGTCTCCTCGAGGCCACCGATCCGGGGGTGGACGGGCGGTCGTGGGTGAGTCTAGGGCCCGACCAGCAGATTCTCACCTCGAGCGAGGATGACATGCGCCACCGCCCGCCTGTCCGCCGCCGGCGGGCCAGGTGCTGCCCCCCGGGCACCCTCGATAGGCTTCCCGTGAACATGCCTTCGCGTACGCGCAACCAGAGTCGGATCCGCGTGCCCACCATCGGAAGGACCATCGACGTGAATTCTCGCCAGGCCACTGCACCCGTCTTGCCGGAGGGTTGGACCGATCTCGATGTGCAAGCGATCGACACCGTCCGCCTGCTCGCCGCCGACGCGGTGCAGAAGGTGGGCAACGGCCACCCGGGGACGGCGATGAGCCTGGCCCCGGCCGCGTACCTGCTCTTCCAGAAGGTGATGCGACACAACCCGGCCGAAAGCCACTGGCCGGGCCGGGACCGATTCGTGCTCTCCTGCGGTCACTCCTGTCTGACGCTCTACATCCAGCTGTACCTGGGCGGCTTCGGCCTCGAGCTGGACGACCTGAAGGCGCTGCGCACCTGGGATTCCAAGACCCCGGGACACCCCGAGTACGGCCACACCCCCGGCGTCGAGATCACCACCGGCCCCCTCGGCCAGGGCCTGGCCAACGCGGTCGGGATGGCCATGGCCGCCCGCCGCGAGCGCGGCCTGCTGGATCCGGACGCCGCACCGGGCACCTCGCCGTTCGATCACCAGATCTACGTGCTCGCCTCGGACGGCGACATCGAGGAAGGCGTCACCTCCGAGGCCTCCTCGCTGGCCGGGACCCAGCGGCTGGGCAACCTGACGGTCATCTACGACCGCAACCACATCTCGATCGAGGACGACACCAACATCGCGCTCAGCGAGGACACCGCGGCCCGCTACCGGGCGTACGGCTGGCACGTCCAGGAGGTCGACTGGACAAACGGCGGGACCGAGTACGTCGAGAACGTGGCTGAGCTGGCCGATGCGCTGCAGGCGGCCCGCGAGGTCACCGACCGGCCCAGCTTCATCAGCCTTCGGACCGTCATCGGCTGGCCCGCCCCCACCAAGCAGAACACCGGCAAGGCCCACGGTTCGGCTCTCGGTGACGACGAGGTGGCCGCCACCAAGAAGGAGCTGGGCTTCGACCCGGAGCAGACCTTCGAGGTCTCCGACGAGGTGATCGCGCACACCCGCGGCCTGCTGGACCGCGGGGCCGAGCAGCTCGCCGACTGGCAGCAGGGTTTCGACCGGTGGGCCGCGGCCAACCCGGAGGGCCAGGCCCTCTACGACCGGATGGTGAACGACGAGCTGACCCCCGGCTGGGAGGACGCCCTGCCGACCTGGGAGGCCGACCCGAAGGGGATCGCCACCCGCGCCGCCTCGGGCAAGGTGCTCGGGGCGCTGGCCCCGGTGCTGCCGGAGCTGTGGGGCGGTTCGGCCGACCTGGCCGAGTCCAACAACACCACGATGGAGGGCGAGCCCAGCTTCCTGCCGACCGACCGGCAGTCCAAGGCGTTCCCGGGCAATCCGTACGGCCGGACGCTGCACTTCGGCATCCGCGAGCACGCCATGGGCTCAATCCTGAACGGCATCAAGGTGCACGGCGGCACCCGCCCGTACGGCGGCACCTTCCTGCAGTTCTCCGACTACATGCGTCCCGCCGTGCGGCTGGCGGCCCTGATGCGGCTCCCGGTCATCTACGTCTGGACCCACGACTCGATCGGACTCGGCGAGGACGGACCCACCCACCAGCCGATCGAGCACCTGGCCGCCCTGCGGGCCATCCCGGGTCTCGACGTGGTCCGGCCGGCCGATGCCAACGAGACGTCGGCGGTCTGGGCCGCGATCTTGAAGAACACCGATCGCCCGGCCGGGCTGGCGCTGAGCCGGCAGGCGCTGCCCACCGTGCCGCGAGGGGCCGACGGCTACGCCGACACCTCCAACGTGGCCCGGGGCGCGTACGTGCTCAAGGACAGTGACGGTGAACCCGAGGTGATCTTGATCGGCACCGGCTCCGAGGTGCAGTACGCCCTGGCGGCTCAGGAGGTGCTCGCCGGCGAGGGCGTCGCCGCCCGGGTCGTCTCGATGCCGTGTCGCGAGTGGTTCGACGAGCAGGACGACGAGTACCGGGACAGCGTGATCCCGACGTCGATCAAGGCCCGGGTCAGTGTCGAGGCGGCGGTGCCGATGGGCTGGCGCGAGGTCGTCGGCGATGCGGGTCGGATCGTCAGCATCGATCACTACGGCGCCAGCGCCTCGGCCGGCACGCTGTTCTCCGAGTTCGGCTTCTCCGGTGAGACCGTTGCCGCCGCGGCTCGGGAGAGCATCGCCGCCGCGTCGTCCGACGCGGCACCCACGCACCGTGGCCCGAGTGGGCCCAAGGCGCCGGCGGACCTGGAGTCCGATCCCGGCGTCACCATCAGCTGACGCTGCAGGACACCAAGCCGATCGCCCGTTCGGGCGGAGAAGGTGAACGACATGAGTGAACTACTGAAGGCCCTCGCGGACGCGGGCGTATCCATCTGGCTGGACGACCTCTCGCGCGAGCGGTTGACCAGCAACAACCTGGCCGACCTGGTCGCGGAGTCGTCGGTGGTCGGCGTGACGACCAACCCGACGATCTTCGCCGCCGCGCTGAGCAAGGGCGACGCGTACGACGAGCAGACCGCCGAGCTCGCCGCCCGGGACAGCTCGATCGAGGACACGATCAAGGCCCTGACCACCGACGACGTACGCAACGCCTGCGACGTGCTGGCGGCCACTTCGGCCGCCACCCACGGCGTGGACGGGCGGGTGTCCATCGAGGTCGAGCCCGGGCTGGCCCGTCAGACCGACGCCACCATCGCCCAGGCCCAGGACCTCTGGAAGATCGTCGACCGGCCGAACCTGTTGATCAAGATCCCGGCCACCCAGGAGGGCCTGCCGGCCATCACCGCGGTGATCGGCGAGGGCATCAGCGTGAACGTCACCCTGATCTTCTCGCTGGACCGCTACCGGGGCGTCATCGACGCCTACCTGTCCGGACTCGAGCAGGCCGCCGCCAACGGCCACGACCTGTCCCAGATCCACTCCGTCGCCTCGTTCTTCGTGTCCCGGGTTGACACCGAGGTGGACAAGCGACTCGATGCCATCGGCACCGACGAGGCCACGGCACTGAAGAGCAAGGCCGCCATCGCCAACGCGCGGCTGGCGTACGAGGTCTACGAGCAGGCCTTTGCCGGTGATCGCTGGGAGGCTCTGGCCACCCAGGGCGCCAACAAGCAGCGACCGCTGTGGGCCTCCACCGGGGTCAAGGACCCGTCGCTGCCCGACACGCTCTACGTGACCGAGCTCGTCGTGGCCGACACCGTCAACACGATGCCGGAGAAGACCATGCAGGCCTTCGCGGACCACGGCGTGGTCGAGGGCGACCGGGTCTCCGGTCTGGCCGACGAGGCCCGCGGAGTGATCGCCGCCATCGAAGCGCTCGGCATCTCCTACGACGATGTCGTCCAGGTGCTCGAGGACGAGGGCGTCGACAAGTTCGACAAGTCCTGGAACGAGCTGGTGACCACCGTCGAGACCGCGCTGGACGAGGCCAAGGAGAAGGTAGGCAACGGGTGACGCCCCCACTCACCGAGCGGGCCAACCCGCTGCGCGACCCGCTCGATCGCAGGATGCCCAGGATCGCCGGACCGTGCGTTCTGGTGATCTTCGGGGTCACCGGCGACCTGTCGACCAAGAAGCTGATGCCGGCGGTCTACGACCTCGCCAACCGCGGCCTGCTGCCTCCTGGCTTCGCCCTGGTCGGTTTCGCGCGCCGGGAGTGGGAGCACCAGGACTTCGCCCGCATCGTGCACGACGCGGTCCGGCAGCACGCCCGCACCCCGTTCCGCGAGGAGGTGTGGAAGCAGCTCTCGGAAGGCATCCGGTTCGTGCCCGGCGAGATCGGCGACGACGACTCGGTACGCCGACTGCGCGACACCATCGCCGAGTTGGACGAGGCGCGGGGTACCGGCGGTAATCACGCCTTCTACCTCTCCATCCCGCCCGGGCTCTTCCAGACGGTCGTCGACCAGCTGCGCGAGCACGGCCTGGCCGAACAGCACTCCGGGCAGTGGAGCCGGGTGGTGATCGAGAAGCCGTTCGGTCATGACCTGGCCAGCGCCCAGGAGCTCAACCGGGTGGTCTCCAGCGTCTTCCCGTCGTCTTCGGTGTTCCGCATCGACCACTACCTGGGCAAGGAGACCGTCCAGAACCTGTTGGCGCTGCGGTTCGCCAACCAGCTGTTCGAGCCGGTGTGGAACAACAACTACGTCGATCACGTGCAGATCACCATGGCCGAGGACATCGGCATCGGCGGCCGCGCCGGCTACTTCGACGGCATCGGCATCGCCCGGGACGTGATCCAGAACCACCTGCTCCAGCTTCTCGCGCTGACCGCCATGGAGGAGCCCACCTCGTTCGAGGCGGCTCAGCTGCGGGCGGAGAAGCAGAAGGTGCTGGCAGCGGCCCGACCACCCGCGCGGTTGGACCTGCACACCGCCCGCGGCCGCTACCGCGGCGGCTGGCAGGGCGGCACGAAGGTGGCCGGCTACCTGGAGGAGAAGGGTATCCCGGCGACCACCACGACGGAGACGTACGCGGCGATCCGGGTCGACATCGACAACCGGCGCTGGGCCGGGGTGCCGTTCTACCTGCGGACCGGCAAGCGGCTGGCCCGACGGGTGACCGAGATCGCTCTCGGTTTCAAGCGCGCACCGCACCTGCCGTTCACCGCCACCGACACCGAGGAGCTGGGCTACAACGCCCTGGTGCTGCGAATCCAGCCCGACGAGGGGGTGACGCTGCGGTTCGGGGCCAAGGTTCCCGGCACCCAGATGGAGATCCGCGAGGTGAACATGGACTTCGCGTACGGCGGCTCCTTCACCGAGTCCTCCCCGGAGGCCTACGAGAGGTTGATCCTGGACGTGCTGCTCGGCGACCCACCGCTGTTCCCACAGCACGAGGAGGTCGAGCTGTCCTGGCAGATCCTGGATCCGATCCTGGACTACTGGGCGAGCCTGGAGGCCCCACCGGAGGACTACGAACCCGGCGGCTGGGGACCTTCCAACGCGACCGAGATGCTCGCCCGCGACGGCCACGTGTGGAGGCGTCCATGATCATCGCCCTGCCTGAGACCACCACCGCCAAGATCTCCTCCGCCCTGCTGCGGGCCCGGCGCAACGCCGGCAGTCCGGCCATGGGCATGGTGCTGACTCTGCTCGTGGTCTGCGACGAGAAGGAGTACGAGTCCGCGCTCAAGGCCGCGATGGAATCCGGTCGGGAACATCCGGCCCGGATCCTGCTCATCGTCACGGCCTCGGGCCGCACCGCCAGCCTGGACGCCGAGCTGCGCATCGGCGAGGGCACGCCGGGCGAGGTCGTCGTGCTGCGGATGCGGGGACCGCTGGCCGCACACCCGGCGTCGGTGGTGCGACCGCTGCTGCTGCCCGACTCGCCGGTGGTCATCTGGTGGCCGGGCAAGGCACCGGCCCAGGGGGCTGACGACGAGCTCGCGTCCTTGGCCGTCCGCCGGGTCACCGATGCCGCCGCTGCGAAGCGCCCGTTGGCGGAGCTGAAGGCCCGAGCCCTGGACTACCAGCCCGGAGACACGGACCTGTCCTGGACCAGGCTCACGCGGTGGCGGGCACTCCTCGCCGCCGCCCTCGACCAGTATCCGGCCCGGATCCGGGCCGCGACGGTGGAGGGCGAGCGGAACAGCCCGTCCGCCGATCTGCTCGCCGCCTGGCTGCAGTCCTGTCTGAAGGTCCAGGTCACCCGCAAGGTGACGGCCGGGCCAGGAATGACGGCGGTCCGGATGACCACAGCGGCCGGCGACATCGCCATCACCCGCTCCGACGGTCTGCTCGCCTCCTACACGGTGCCGGGGCAGCCGGAGCGTCTGGTGGCGCTCAAGCGCCGCGAGACCACGGACCTGATCACCGAAGAGCTGCGACGGATGGACGACGACGACGTGTATGCGCACGCGCTGTCGGCCCTGCAGCGCTACAGCGCCGGCGCGTCGCCGGCTCGGACCGCTTCCGCACGCCCGTCGGCCAAGAAGGCGGCCCGCACGCGGGCCGTGGCGGCGGAGACGATGCCGTCCGCTGATCGACCCACCCGTGAGAACGCCGCGGCGAAGAAGGCTCCAGCCAGGAAAACGGGGGCCGCCAAGAAGTCAGCCCCGGCCAGAAAGGCCGCTCCGGCTGCGAAGTCAGCGGCACCGGCCAGGAAGGCAGCGCCGGCCAAGAGAACACCGGCCGCCAAGAAGGCGACCACCAGGAAGCGAGCCGCGAAGAAGACCTCCGCGGCCGAAGAGGGGTGAGTCGATGGCGTCCGGGGGCGAGATCCTGGTGCACGGCACCGCCGACGACGTGGCGGAGGCGTTGGCGGCACGGCTGATGTCTCGCTTGGTCGAGCTCCAGCGAGAGGCCCGGACCCCGCAGGTGGCTCTGACGGGAGGTCGGATCGCCACCTCGGCCTATCAGCACATCGGTCGCGAGGGCCGCAGCTCCGCCGTGGACTGGAGCCGGGTCGGGTTGTGGTGGGGTGACGAGCGCTTCGTCGCCGCCGACGACGACGACCGGAACGCTCGTCAGGCGCTGACCGCCCTGGCGTCGTTGCCCCTCGATCTGGAGCGGGTGCACCCCATGCCCGCCGCCGGAGACGGGCTCGACCTCGACGGGGCCGCCGAAGCCTACGACGTCGAGCTCGGCGACACCGCCCTCGACATCTGCCTCCTCGGAATGGGCCCCGACGGCCACATCGCGTCCCTCTTTCCCGAGCACCCGTCCTCGTACGCCGACGGACGGGTCATCCCGGTGCGGTCCTCCCCCAAACCTCCGCCGGAACGGATCTCCCTGACCCTCGAGGTGATCAACCAGGCGGCTGAGGTGTGGTTCTGCGTCACCGGAGCGGACAAGGCCGCGGCCGCCCGGATGGCTCTGTCCGGAGCGGGCCCGCTGCAGGTCCCCGCTGCCGGAGCGCACGGGCGGGAGCGGACCCTGTGGCTGCTGGACCGCGAGGCGGCTGCCGATCTGCCCCCCGACCTGGGGTCCCGCGGCGTTCTCTGACGTAGCGCAGTGCCCGCGCCCGACGAGTCGCCGTCGGCAGGCCGTGCGTGCGCTCGACCTCTCGCAGATACCGCAGCTCGAGAGCCGACTGGGCGCCCAGCTGCGTGAGGTCCTCGGCGACGTGGCCGGGGGGACGTCAGCCTGATTCGACCGGGGTGCGCGCAGATCTGTGGACAACGCACGTCGGCAGCCTGGCCTGTGGATGGGGATCCGTCACCGATGTCGGTGACGAAGCCCCACTCAGTAGATGACTTCGCCCGCCGCGCGGCGGTCGCGGAGCGCCTGCAGGGCTTCCTTCAAGATGTCGGCCGCCTCCGCGTCGGAGCGGCGCTCCTTCACGTAGGCGAGGTGCGTCTTGTAGGGCTCGATCTTCGGCGGTGGCGGCGGGTTGGTGGAGTCCAGGTTCGAGGGCAGACCGCACCGCGGGCAGTCCCAGGTCTCCGGGACGGGTGCGTCCGCGGCGAAGGCGGGCCGGGTCTCGTGACCGTGCGCACAGTAGTAGGAGACATACAGCCGAGGAGCCGCATCGCCGCGCTCGGCCTCTCCCATCGGGCCGGCACCGACCCGGCTGCCGCGGATGGCACTTCCACCGGTCACGCTGCGTCCCTCCTCGTCATGAAGTCACAGTCGTCGGGACCCGCCGCCCGACGTCCTGCTGCGAAACTACGTCAGGCGCCCAGCTTGTAGAGCAAGCCCAACGCCACGATGCAGGCCAACCAGATCACCGAGACGATGATGGTCAGCCGGTCCAGGTTCTTCTCCGCGACCGAGGCGCCCCCCATCGACGTCGACATGCCACCCCCGAAGAGGTCGGACATGCCGCCGCCCCGGCCCTTGTGCATCAGCACGAACAGGGACAGGACGACGCTGGTGATGACCAACACGATCGAGAAGATCAAGATCGGTGTGGTCATCATCACGATTGGTCCCGAAATCACGCGCGCTAGCCTAACTCACCGAACCTGGTCCGGAAGAACTCGCGCGATCGCGCGGCACCCTCCAGATCACAGGGACGGCAGGTCGTAGAACCGCGCGATCGCGGAGAACTCGTCCACGTTGAGGGCGGCACCGCCCACCAGGGCACCGTCCACGTCGGGCTTGTCCATGATCGAGGCCACGTTGTTCGCCTTCACGGAGCCGCCGTACAGCACCCGGACCTGCTCGGCCACGGCCTCGCCGTGGTGCTCGGCGAGCCAGCCACGGATCGCCCCGCACACCTCTTGCGCGTCCTCCGGGGTCGCGACCTCACCGGTCCCGATCGCCCACACAGGCTCGTACGCGATGACCACCTTGGTCAGCTGGTCGGCGCTGAGCTCGGCCAGCGAGCCGGCCACCTGAGCCAGCGTGTACGGCACGTGCTCGCCCGCCTTGCGCACCTCGAGGCCCTCGCCCACACAGACGATCGGGGTCAGCCCCCGGTTCAGCGCCTGGGCGGTCTTGGCGTTCACGATCGCGTCGGTCTCGTGGTGGTACTCCCGCCGCTCCGAGTGCCCGACGGCCACGTAGGTGCAGCCGAGCTTCACCAGCATGTCGGCGGAGATGTCACCGGTGTACGCACCGGAGAGGTGCTGGGACAGGTCCTGGGCGCCGTAGGCGAGCTCCAGCCGGTCTCCCTCGACGAGGGTCTGCACCGTCCGGAGATCGGTGAACGGCGGCAGCACGACGACCTCGCTCTTCGCCGGGTCGTGCTTCTTGTCCTCGAGCGTCCAGGCCAGCTTCTGCACCAGCCCGACGGCCTCGACGTGATTCAGGTTCATCTTCCAGTTGCCGGCCATCAACGGCTTGCGCGCCATGCGGTCACTCCCCTTCGCTCAGGACTGCCACACCGGGCAGCGTCTTGCCTTCGAGATACTCCAGGCTCGCTCCGCCGCCGGTCGAGATGTGACCGAAGGCCTCGTCGGAGAAGCCGAGATGTCGCACCGCCGCCGCCGAGTCGCCGCCACCGACGACGGACAGCCCGTCGACCTCGGTCAGCGCCTGCGCCACCGCCTTGGTGCCGCCGGCGAACGCCTCCCACTCGGCCACACCCATCGGACCGTTCCAGAACACCGTCTTGGCCCCGGCCACGACCGAGGCGAACACCTTCGCCGACTCCGGACCGATGTCGAGACCGAGCTCGTCGTCGGGGATGGCGTCGGCGGCCACCACGGTGGGCGGTGAGTCCGCCTTGAACTCCGGCGCGACGATGATGTCGGAGGGCAGCACGATCTGCTTGCCGCCGGAGGCCGCCTCGTTCAGGTAACCCTTGACCGCTTCGATCTGGTCGGCTTCCAGCAGGCTCTTGCCCACCGGGTAGCCCTGGGCGGCCAGGAACGTGAAGAGCATGCCGCCGCCGATCACCAGCGTGTCGGCGGTCTTGATCAGGTTCGCGATCACGGCGAGCTTGTCGGACACCTTGGCGCCACCGAGCACGACGACATACGGCCGCGCCGGGTCGACGGTCAGCTGCT
This sequence comes from Microlunatus sp., assembly GCA_036524985.1. GTDB lineage: Bacteria > Actinomycetota > Actinomycetes > Propionibacteriales > Propionibacteriaceae > Microlunatus. Next base: position 16,892 of record DATDBH010000031.1, read on the forward strand.
TGAGCACCTCGACCTCGCCCTTGACCAGCGACCCGGCCGCGCTCGGCAGCTTCTTCGCCAGCTCGTAGACCGAGGCCTGCTTGCGGTGCACCACACCGAAACCGTCGGAGACGAAGAAGTCACCGAAGGCGGCGTAGCGCTCGGCGAGCGCGTCGCGCTCGGCCTCGTCCTTGGAGGTCTCGCCCGGTTCGAACCGGACGTTCTCCAGCATCGCCACCTCGCCGTCCGCCAGCGACGCCACGGTCTCCGCCGCGGACTGCCCGACCGTGTCGTCGGCCAGCCTGACGTCAGTGCCCAGCAGCTCGCCGAGCCGCTGGGCGGCCGGAGCCAGGGAGAACTTGGGATCGGGCGCGCCCTTGGGCCGGCCCAGGTGAGCGAGGATGATCACCTTCGCCCCGGCCTCCCGGAGCTGGTTGAGCGTGGGCAGAGACGCCTTGATCCGACCGTCGTCGGTGATCTTGCCGTCAGCCAACGGAACATTCATGTCACAGCGGATCACTACCCGCTTGCCCTGCAGGTCACCAAGATCAGCAACCGACTTCACGATGCCTCCCAGCACAGCCGTACGCGTTCACGAGATCGAGCAGATGCCGGGGCCCAGGTGCCACGACATGCGGGAGCCGGGCGGACCCGATCGTTGGTGATCGAGGACCGACCCGGCTCCGGCGCTGTGTCAGAGAGACTTGCCGACCAGACCGACGAGGTCGACCAGGCGGTTGGAGTAGCCCCACTCGTTGTCGTACCAGCCGATGACCTTGACCAGGTCACCCGACACCTTGGTCAGCGGCGCGTCGAAGATGCAGGAGGCCGGGTCGGTGACGATGTCGGTCGACACCAGCGGAGCCTCGCTGTACTTCAGGTACTTGCCGTCGGCGGCGGCCTTGATGGCGGCGTTGATCTCCTCGACGGAGGTCTCCTTGCCGGCCTGGAAGGTCAGGTCGGTGGCGGAGCCGGTCGGGGTGGGGACGCGGATGGCGAACCCGTCCAGCTTGCCCTTCAGCTCGGGCAGGACCAGGCCGATGGCCTTGGCCGCACCGGTGGAGGTCGGCACCATGTTCAGCGCGGCGGCGCGGGCGCGACGCGGGTCGCTGTGCGGGCCGTCCTGCAGGTTCTGGTCCTGCGTGTAGGCGTGGATCGTGGTCATCAGACCCTTGACGATGCCCACCGAGTCGTTCAGCGCCTTGGCCATCGGGCCGAGGCAGTTGGTGGTGCAGGACGCGTTGGAGATGATGTTGTGCAGCGCCGGGTCGTAGAGCGAGTCGTTGACGCCGAGCACGACGGTCAGGTCCTCGTTCTTCGCCGGGGCGGAGATGATGACCTTCTTGGCGCCGCCGTCGATGTGGGCCTTGGCCTTGGTCGCGTCGGTGAAGATGCCGGTGGACTCCACCACGATGTCCGCGCCCACGTCGCCCCAGGGCAGATCGGCCGGGTTGCGCTCCTCGAAGACCCGGATCGACTTGCCGTCGACCGAGATGTCGGTGTCGGAGGCGACCACCTCACCGGGCAACCGGCCCAGGATCGAGTCGTACTTCAGCAGGTTCGCCAGGCTGGCGTTGCTGGTCAGGTCGTTGACGGCCACTACCTCGATGTCAGCGCCGGAGGCGAGCGCGGCGCGGAAGAAGTTCCGGCCGATCCGGCCGAAGCCGTTGATTCCCACTCGTACGGTCATACGTGCCTTCTCCTCAGGTCAGGAACGGCCCCAGTCGTCGGGAGCCGAGACACACCATAACGAACCCGGCCTGGGCCACAAACGCGTGGTTCGTTCGTCTCACCCAGGTCCGACTGCCCTCACGGGCCGCTGGTATCGAACCTGCACGCCCAGTGGTGCTCTATCGAGCGAGCACGCTCAGTCGGCGTCGTCCAGCAGGTCGGCGCTCAAGCCCGACTCCGTGTTCGGGATGCCGAGCTCGGTGGCCCGCTTGTCGGCGGTGGCCAGCAGCCGTCGGATCCGGCCCGCCACCGCGTCCTTGGTGAGCTGGGGGTTGTGCAGCTGCCCCAGCTCCTCCAGGCTCGCCTGCTTGTTCTCGATCCGCAGCACCCCGGCGGCTTTGAGGTGATCGGGCACATCGTCGCCCAGGATCTCCAGCGCCCGTTCGACCCGGGCGCCGGCCGCCACCGCGGCCCGCGCGGACCGACGCAGGTTGGCGTCGTCGAAGTTGGCCAGCCGGTTGGCCGACGCCCGCACCTCGCGGCGCATCCGCCGGTCCTCCCAGATGAGCACGGAGTCGTGCGCACCCATCCTCGTGAGCAGCGCGGCGATCGCATCACCGTCGCGGATCACCACCCGGTCGACGGTGCGGACCTCCCGGGCCTTGGCCCCGATCCCCAGCCGGCGAGCCGCTCCGACCAGTGCCAGCGCCGCCTCGGGTCCGGGGCAGGTGACCTCCAGGGCCATCGACCTACCCGGCTCGGTCAGCGATCCGTGCGCCAGGAAGGCGCCACGCCAGGCGGCCTCGCAGTCGCCGAGACTGCCGCTGACGATCTGGGCCGGAAGTCCTCGGGCCGGCCGACCGCGACCGTCCACGAGACCGGTCTGCCGGGCCAGGGCCGATCCGTCCTTGATCACCCGGACGACGTAGCGCGTCCCGCGCCGGATGCCGGATCCGCTCACGATGACCAACTCCGAGTCGTGGCCGAACACGTCGGCCACCTCGGTCCGCAGACGCCGTGCCGCCGCCCCCGTGTCCAGCTCGGCCTCGATCACGATCCGGCCGCTGACGATGTGCAGGCCACCCGCAAACCTCAGTGTGGAAGCGATCTCGGCCTTGCGGTTGCTCGGTCGGGTCACCTTGACCGTCGCCAGCTCCGCCTTCACCTGCGCCGTCATCGCCATCCGAGCATGATGCCACGGGTCGGCGACCGGGTCTGCCGGAGTGCGGGTTCTGGCGACCGCCGATCAAACCCTGCTGCGGAGATCCTCCGGATCCGCGACGCAGCTCGCGGGCCGGAGCACCTCAGACACCCATGATCTCGGCGTACGCCGACGCCAGCCGAAGGTGGTCGTGCCGCGGCGAGCCGTCGCGGACACCGAGGTCGGCCACGATCAGGTCCGCGCCGAGGGACTTCACCCAGGACGCCAGGTGCGGGTCGTCGGAGGCGAAGCGCTGGTCCGACAGCACCGCATCCAGCCGCAGGTCCGGGGCGTGCTCGGCCAGCAGCTCGACGTGCCGGGCTGCGCTGAATCCCGCCGTCTCCCCCGCCGGCTCCAGGTTCAGGGTCAGCAGTCGTCGTGCCGGCGTGCTGTAGATCGCCTCGGCCAGCTCCGGCACCAGCAGGTGCGGGATGACCGAGGTGAACCAGGAGCCCGGTCCCAGCACCACCCAGTCCGCCTCCTGCACCGCCAGCAACGAGTCCGGGCAGGCGGGCGGATCGCTCGGCACCAGATGGACGGCCCGCACCTCCGCGGTCGTCTTCGCCACCTGAGCCTGACCGTGGATGCTGGAGATCTCGTCCGGGGACAACGGATCCAGGCCGATCACCTCGGCCACGATCTGCAGCGGTACGGCCGCCATCGGCAGCACCCGACCCTCGGCACCGAGCAACCGGGCGACCATGTCGAGCCCGGCGACCGGATCCCCGAGCCGTTCCCACAGTCCCGCGATCAGCAGGTTGCCGATCGCGTGGCCGGCCAGGTCTCCTTCCCCGGGAAAGCGGTACTGGAGGACGTCGGCCCAGGTGCGGCCCGACTCGTCATCGCCGCACAGGGCGGCCAGGGCCATCCGCAGATCTCCCGGCGGCAGGCAGTTCAGCTCCTCCCGGAGCCGGCCGGAGGACCCGCCGTCGTCGGCCACCGTGACGATCGCCGTCAGCCGGTCGGTGACCCGGCGCAAGGCGCTGAGCGACGCCGACAGACCGTGACCGCCGCCGAAGGCCACCACGGCGGGCAGCGGTGTCGGACCCCAGCCGGTGGTTGGACGGGTCGTCCGCCGTGGCGGTCGCCCTTGACCGGTCCTGGTCATGGGCGAAGCCGCTCGGGAGTGCAGGAGTGATTCCGGGCGACACGCCCACTCGTTCCACGCGACGCCGTGTCGTCTGGAATCGCGACGAACGAGCGAGACCTCGCGGAGCCCAGGACCGCGGAGCGCGGAGCGCGACCGGCCAGCGCGTTCATCGACTCACTCCCGCCCCACGTCGCGGTGCAGGACCTTGGTGGCCATCCCGGCCTCCCGGAGTCGGCGGCCGAACTCCTCGGCCATCGCGGTGCTGCGGTGCTTGCCGCCGGTGCAGCCGATCGCGATCGTGGCGAACCGCTTGCCCTCCGTCACGTACCCCTTCGCGGTCACCTGGAGCAGGCCCTGGAGGCGCTCCAGGAACTCCTCGGCACCATTCTGCGCCAGCACGTAGTCGCGCACGGGCTGGCTGAGACCGGTCTGCGGTCGCAGCTCGGGGATCCAGTGCGGGTTGGGCAGGAACCGGACGTCCACCACCAGGTCGGCGTCGACCGGGATGCCGTTCTTGAAGCCGAAGGACACCACGGTGACCCTGAGGGCGTCGTCCGCAGCGTCGCCGTACGCGTGCGCGACCCGGGAGCTGAGCTGGTGGATGTTGATCGAGGACGTGTCGATCACCAGATCGGCGGCCGCCCGCAGGGTGGCGATGGTCTCCCGCTCCCGGGTGATCCCGTCCAGCAGCCGGCCGTCGCCCTGCAGGGGGTGTGGTCGGCGGACCGACTCCTGACGACGGACGATCACGTCGTCGGCGGCCTCCAGGAACAGGATCTCCGGCAGGGTGCCGGCCGCGGTCAGGTCGGTGAACATGCTCGGCAGCTGCTCGAAGAACGAGCGGGTCCGGACGTCCAGCACGACCGCGAGCCGGTGGATGCCGTTCTGCTTGGCCTGGGTGCAGACCTCGGGCAGCACCGTCGGGGGGAGGTTGTCGACCACGTACCAGCCCAGATCCTCCAGGGCGTTCGCGGCCGTCGAGCGGCCGGCTCCCGACATGCCGGTCACCACCACCAGCTTCAGCGAGGCCTCCTGTTCGGGACCCACCACACTCATCTCCTGGGAGGTCCCGGTCCCCGGCGACTCCCCGGAGACCCCCGGTCCCTCGGCGCTCACGACGACAGGCTCACTGCTCACCCCGCCATTATCTCGTCACGACGAGATGATTTCCCCGGTGGCCGTGTTCACCGCCTCCCGCGTCGGCGCCCGATCGAGCTGCTCCTTGATCGCCGCGGCCAGCACGGGCCCGAATCCGGGCACCGCGGCGATCTCCTCGATGCTCGCCGCGCGCAGCTTCCGCAGGGAGCCGAAGTGGTTCAGCAGCGTCTTACGGCGAACCTCGCCCAGCCCCGGCACGTCGTCCAGCAACGACTCCACCATCGACTTGCTGCGCCGTGACCGGTGGTGACTGATGGCGAAACGGTGAGCCTCGTCCCGCAACCGCTGCAGCAGGTAGAGACCCTCGCTGGTGCGGGGCAGGATCACCGGCACGTCGCTGTCGGGCAGCCACACCTCTTCCAGCCGCTTCGCCAGACCGCAGAGGGCGACGTCGGCGATGCCCAGCTCGTCCAGCGCAGCGGCCGCGGCGGCGACCTGCGGCGGACCGCCGTCCACGACCACGAGCGCCGGCGCATAGGCGAACCGTCGGGGGGCACCCGTGGTCGGGTCGATCAGCAGCGGGCCGTCCGGTTCGCCGCTGGTCGCCGCGGTGGTGCGCTGATCGTCGAGCATCCGCCGGAACCGTCGGGTGATCACCTCGTGCATCGCCGCCACGTCGTTCTGCCCGTCGACCGACCGGATGATGAAGCGTCGGTACTCGCTCTTGCGCGGCAGGCCGTCCTCGAACACCACCATCGAGGCCACCACCTCGGTGCCCTGCAGGTTGGAGATGTCGTAGCACTCCATCCGCAGCGGCGCGGTCGGCAGCTCGAGGGCCTCCTGGATCTCCTCCAGGGCTCGGTTCCTGGTCGACAGATCGCCGGCCCGGCTGGTCTTGTGCCGGATCAGGGCCTCACTCGCGTTGCGGGCCACCGTCTCCATCAGGACCCGCTTGTCACCCCGCTGCGGGACCCTGATCCGTACCGTCGAGCCGCGCTTCTGGGTCAGCAGCTCCGTGATCGACTCCAGCGAGGTCGGCAGCACCGGCACCAGGATCTCCCGTGGCACCGCGGTCGGATCGGGCTCGGAGGGGTCGACCTCGTCGTACAGCTGGAGCAGGAAGGACTCGATCAGGGAGTCGGTGCCGCCGTCGTCCATCCGGTCGGCGACCCAGCCGCGCTCGCCGCGCACCCGGCCGCCCCGGACGTGGAAGATCTGCACGGCGACCTCGAGCGGGTCTTCGGCGAGGGCGATCACGTCGGCGTCGGTGCGATCCTCGAAGACGACCGCGTTGCGGTCCATCGCCTTCCGCAGCGCACCGATGTCGTCGCGCAGGCGACCGGCTCGCTCGAACTCGAGCTCGTCGCTGGCCTGCCGCATCTGCACCTCGAGGCGCTTCACGTACGCGGTGCCGTCGCTGGCCATGAAGGAGCAGAAGTCCTCGACGATGGCCCGGTGCTCGGCGGCGTCGACCCGGCCGACGCAGGGGGCTTCGCACTTGCCGATGTAGCCCAGCAGGCACGGCCGACCGATCTGCTGGTGGTTCTTGAAGACACCGGGTCGACAGGAGCGCATCGGGAACACCCGGAGCAGCTGGTCGACGGTCTCACGGATGGCCCAGGCGTGGGAGTACGGGCCGAAGTAGCGATTGCCCTTGCGCTTCGGCCCGCGGCCCACCATCACCCGCGGGAACTCCTCGGACAGGGTGACGCACAGCCAGGGGTAGGACTTGTCGTCGCGATACTTGACGTTGAACCGGGGGTCGAACTCCTTGATCCAGGAGAACTCCAGCTGGAGCGCCTCGGTCTCGGTCTGCACGACGGTCCACTCGACCTTGGCCGCACTCTGCACCATCGTCCGGGTGCGGTGGTGCAGCCCCGCCGGATCGCCGAAGTAGGAGTTCAGCCGGGACCGCAGGCTCTTCGCCTTGCCGACGTAGATGACCCGGTTGTCCGCGTCGGAGAAGCGATAGACCCCCGGCTGCTCCGGGATCGATCCCGGAGCCGGACGGTAGGAGACGCGGGCTGGCACGCCGCCAGACTAGGCGCCTGTCCAGACAGTGCTGGTCGTCACTCGCTGTTCGCGACGGATTGCGATGGTCACCCGATTGACGACAGTCAGCCCGTGATCACCAGGGAGTCGCCGGAGGTGGTGAAGGCGATCTCCGGCAGCGCGGTCTGGGCGGGACCGCTGATCACCGAGCCGTCGGTGATGGAGAAGTGGCTCTGGTGGAACGGGCAGATGATCTGCTGGTCGGTCACCTCGCCGACCGGGTTGCCCTGGTGGGTGCAGATGGCGCTGAAGACCTTGAACTCGCCCTCGGCGGGCTGGGTCACCACGTACTTCTCCTCGATGATCACCCCGCCACCCACCGGCACGTCGGCGGTGGCGACCTTCGTCCCCGCGGGCTCGGCGTCGGACTGCTCCGTCGCGCTCGCCGAGGCGGACGGGCTCTGAGCGGCGCTCGGACTGGTCGGCGGCTGCGAGGTGGTGCCGGCGCTCGCTGCGCCGGACGGTGCAGTGGTGCCGGTGTCGGCGCCGCAGGCCGCGAGGATCGCCGTGGTTCCGCCGCCCAGGGCCACGAGACCGACGGCGCGGAGGACGGTACGGCGTCCGCAGGCGGGAAGGGGCTGCGTCGCCTCGGCTGGGGTGGTCGGCGTGGTCGTCGACATGGGTGCTCCTCGGGGGTCGGGGTGGCGCGTTGGATGATGATTCAACCAACGGACTCTGTCAGGAGCCTGTGAGGGTCAGGGACGCGGCTCTTCCGGTGAGCCGGGCACGACCAGGACCGTCTCGTACGCCAGCACCACCGCCTGGACCCGATCACGGAGGACGAGCTTCGTCAGCACCCGGGAAACCACGTGGAGGAGAACGCCTCGGGCGCCTGGTCAGCCCGCGAGTCGGGCGCTGGCCCTGGTGGCGCCCCCGTTGGTTGCTCGCGCGGCGGTCTTGGTGGCCGAGGCCCGCTTGGTGACCGACGTCTTGACCGGAGCCTTCGTCGCCGCCTCCTTGGCGGCCGGCGTCGCCTTCTTGGCGGCCGGCGCCGCCTTCTTGCCGGTCGGCGCCGCCTTCGTCGCGGTCGCCGCCTTCCTCGCCGCGGCCGCGGCCTTCTTGGCGGCCGCCGCGGCCTGCCGGGCCTCCGCCGCCGCCCGCTTGGCCGCCGCCTTGGTGATGGGCCGGCCCCGACCGGCGTCCAGCAGGCTCGGTTGGGCTTCACCCACCGGAACCTCGCGCCCCTCCAGGATGGGCCGCAGGAACTCGCCGGTGTAGGACCGCGGGTTGGCCGCGATGGTCTCGGGGGTTCCCTCGTCGATCACGGTGCCGCCTCGCGAGCCGCCCTCCGGACCCATGTCGATCAGCCAGTCGGCCGTCTTGATCACGTCCAGGTTGTGCTCGATCACCACCACCGTGTTGCCGTTGTCGACCAACCGCCCGAGAACGCCGAGGAGCTTGCGGATGTCCTCGAAGTGCAGGCCCGTGGTCGGCTCGTCGAGCACGTACAGCGTGCGTCCGGTGGAGCGCTTCTGGAGCTCGCTGGCGAGCTTGACCCGCTGCGCCTCACCGCCCGACAGGGTCGGGGCCGGCTGCCCGAGCCGGACGTAGCCGAGCCCGACCTCGTTCAGCGTCTGCAGGTGACGGGCGATCGCCGGTAGGGCGGCGAAGAACTCCACCCCCTCCTCGATCGACATGTCCAGGACCTCGGAGATGGTCTTGCCCTTGTAGTGGACCTCCAGCGTCTCCCGGTTGTAGCGGGCTCCGTGGCAGACCTCACAGGGGACGTACACGTCTGGCAGGAAGTTCATCTCGATCTTGATCGTGCCGTCGCCGGTGCAGTTCTCGCACCGCCCGCCCTTGACGTTGAAGGAGAACCGCCCCTGCTGATAGCCACGGACCTTCGCCTCCGGGGTCTCGGCGAACAGCTTGCGGACGTGGTCGAACACCCCCGTGTACGTCGCCGGGTTGGACCGGGGCGTCCGCCCGATCGGCGACTGGTCGACGTGGATGACCTTGTCGATCTCGTCCGCGCCGGTGATCGAGCGGTGCCGCCCGGGCACCTCGCGAGCGTTGTAGATCCGCTTGGCCAGAGCGGAGTAGAGGATCGAGTTCACCAGGGTCGACTTGCCGGAGCCCGACACCCCGGTGACCGCGATCAGCTGACCCAGCGGGAAGCTGACGGTGACGTCCTGCAGGTTGTGCTCGGTCGCGCGGTGCACCGTGATCTCACGACCGACGGTTCTCGGCCGGCGCTGGCTCGGCAGGGCGATCTGCCGGCGTCCCGACAGGTAGGCCCCGGTCAGCGACTCCTCGCTGGCCAGGAGCTCGGAGACGGGACCGGAGACGACCACGTTGCCGCCGTGCTCACCGGCGCCCGGACCGATGTCGACGGCCCAGTCGGCCACGCGGATCGTGTCCTCGTCGTGCTCGACCACGATCAGGGTGTTGCCCAGGTTGCGCAGCCGGATCAGGGTCTCGATCAGCCGGCGGTTGTCCCGCTGGTGCAGACCGATGCTCGGCTCGTCCAGCACGTAGAGCACGCCGACCAGACCGGAGCCGATCTGGGTGGCCAGCCGGATCCGCTGAGCCTCACCGCCCGACAGACTGGCCGTGGGCCGACTCAGCGACAGGTAGTCCAGACCGACGTCGAGCAGGAACTTGAGCCGCTCGTTGATCTCCTTCAGCACCCGCTCGGCGATCTGCTTCTCCCGGTCGGAGAGCTCCAGCCCGGAGAGGAACGTCGCCGCCTCGTCGATCGACAGGCTCGCGACCTCGGCGATGTTCTTGTCGCCGACGGTGACCGCCAGCGAGGTCGGCTTCAGCCGGGCGCCGTGGCACGCGGTGCAGGGCACCTCGCGCATGTAGCCGGCGAACCGCTCCCGCGAGGTGTCGGTCTCGGCCTCGGCGTGCCGACGCTCGATGTAGGGCACGATGCCCTCGTACTTGGCGTTGTAGCTGCGCTCCCGCCCGTAGCGGTTGCGATAGCGGACGTGCACCTGACCGGGCACCCCGAACAGCAGGATCTTCTTGGCCTCCGACGGCAGCGAGTGCCACGGCACGGTGGTGCTGAAGCGCGTCTCCTCGGCCAGCGAGGAGATCAGCCGCTGGAAGTAGTCGGCCACGTGTGCCGAGGACCAGGGCGCGATGGCCCCCTCGTCGAGGCTCTTCTCGTCGTCGGGCACCACGAGCTCGGGGTCGACCTCCATCCGGGTGCCGAGGCCGGAACACTCCGGACAGGCACCCCATGGACCGTTGAACGAGAACTGGCGCGGCTCGAGCTCGTCGATGGAGATGTCGTGGTCGTTGGGGCAGGCCAGCTTCTCGGAGTAGCGCCGCTCGCGCTGCGGGTCGTCGGCGGCCAGATCGACGAAGTCGATGGTCACGATGCCCTGCGCCAGACCGAGCGCGGTCTCGACCGAGTCGGTGAGTCGACGCTTGACCGAGGGCTTGGCGGCCAGGCGGTCCACCACCACGTCGATGGAGTGCTTGTACTTCTTGTCGAGGATCGGCGGGCTGGTGAGCATGACGATCTCACCGTCCACGCGGGCCCGGGCGAAGCCCTCGCCGGCCAGCTGCCGGAACAGCTCCGCGTACTCCCCCTTGCGCTCCCGGATCACCGGGGCCAGCACCTGGAACCGGGTCCCCTCCTCCAAGGTCAGCAGCCGGTCGACGATCTGCTGGGGAGACTGGCGACTGATCGGCTCGCCGCAGATCGGGCAGTGCGGGCGCCCGGCTCGCGCGTAGAGCAGGCGGAGGTAGTCGTAGACCTCCGTGATGGTGCCCACGGTCGACCGCGGGTTCCGGCTGGTCGACTTCTGGTCGATCGAGACCGCCGGGGAGAGACCCTCGATGAAGTCGACGTCCGGCTTGTCCATCTGACCGAGGAACTGCCGCGCGTACGCCGACAGTGACTCCACGTAGCGGCGCTGCCCCTCGGCGAAGATGGTGTCGAACGCGAGACTCGACTTCCCGGACCCGGAGAGGCCGGTGAAGACGATGAGGGCATCCCGCGGGAGCTCGAGCGAGATGTTGCGCAGGTTGTGCTCTCGCGCACCACGCACGACGATCTGGTCAGTCACGCGGTCGATGCTATGTGCGTCCTCCGACAGTGTTGTCCCGTGCTCGCTCCTTCGCTGCGCGCGGAGCGCCCGTCGAGCGGATAGGTTGGCTCACATGAGTGAGGCGTCGGACAGGCTGACGACGGTACGGGCGCTGGTGACCGCCTCGACGCAGCGGCTCCTCGGCGACACCATCGGGGTCGACCAGGATGCTTGGGGTGCACCGAGCCGGTTGCCGCACTGGACTCGCGGTCACGTGGCCACCCACCTCGCCCGGCAGGCGGACGCCCTCGGCCGACTGGTGGACTGGGCTCGGACGGGCACCCGCCAGGACATGTACGCCAGCCCGCAGGTCCGCGAGGACGAGGTCGAGGCCGGTGCCGGGCGCAGCGGACTGGAGCTCCAGGTCGACCTGGATACGAGCGCGGAGCACCTGATCGAGCGGTTCGCCGGTCTTGACGAGCAGGAGTCTGCCGACGGATCGTCCGGTCACGGCTGGGACACCGAGGTCGAGCTGCGGGGCGGCCAGCGGGTGGTCGCGAGGCTGCTCCCGCTGGCCCGGCTGACCGAGGTCGTCCTGCACCACGTCGATCTCGACATCGGGTTCGGAGTGGACGACGTCGACGACGAGACCGCCGAGTGGCTGCTGGAGTGGTCGGCGTACCGGCTGGGCGCCCGAGACGAGTTCCCCCGCCTCGAGCTGGTCAGCGACTCGGGCTTCCACACCTCACTCGGCAGCTCCGGCAGCAGCCGCCGGGTCACCGGCTCCTCGCCCGCGCTGCTCGGCTGGCTCACCGGGCGGGCCTCCCCGACCTCCGTCGAGGGCGCCGGCGGCCTGGTGCTGCCCGGCCTCTGAACCCCACGCACACCACTCCGAGAGGATCAGCCATGAGCGAGGCAGCAACCCGCTTGACCCTCGACCCCAGGACGACCGCACTGGTCCTGATCGAGTTCCAGAACGACTTCACCAGCGAGGGCGGGGTGCTGCACGGCGCCGTCTCGGAGGTGATGGACTCCACCGGCATGCTGGCCAAGACGAAGACCCTGGTGGCGGCCGCCCGGGCCGCCGGGACGACGATCATGCACGCACCGATCACCTTCGCCGAGGGGTACCACGAGATCTCCGCGCACCCGTACGGGATCTTGAAGGGGGTCGTCGACGGGAACGCCTTCGTGCAAGGCTCCTGGGGAGCCGCGATCGTCGATGATCTCGCTCCCCAGCCCGGTGACATCGTGATCGAGGGCAAGCGGGGGCTGGACACGTTCGCCAGCACCAACCTCGACTTCATCCTGCGGAGCAAGGGCATCACGACGATCGTGCTGGGCGGCTTCCTGACCAACTGCTGCGTGGAGTCGACGATGCGCTCCGGTTACGAGAACGGCTACCGGGTGATCACCGTCACCGACTGCACGGCGGCGACCTCCACCGCTGAGCACGAGAACGCGATCCGCTTCGACTACCCGATGTTCTCGCTGCCGCACAGTGCCGACGACCTGATCGCAGCCTTCGGCGGAGCCGCCTCATGAGTGGACTGCACCACGTGGAGCCCGGTGGACCGGCTCTCGCGCTGCCGTTGTCCGGCGGGGTGACGCTGGCCAAGATCAGCGTCGGGCCGATGGACAACAACGCCTACCTGCTGACCGCCGAGGGCGGTGGTGCGGTGCTGATCGACGCCGCGGAGGACGACGCCCGCCTGCTGGAGCTGATCGACGGCCGGGAGGTCGCGGTGATCATCACCACCCATCGGCACGGCGACCACTGGCAGGCGCTGCAGGCCCTCGCCGAGGCCACCGGCGCAGAGCTGATCTGCGGCCGGCCGGATGTCGACGCCATCGCCACCGGTGCCTGGGTGGAGGGCCTGGTCGGCGCGTGGGACGGCGACGAGGTGACGATCGGCGACGGTGCGCTCGAGGTGATCGGGCTGGTCGGGCACACCCCGGGCTCGATCGCCCTGGCCTTCACCGGATCCGACGGTGTGGTCCACCTGTTCTCCGGCGACAGCCTGTTCCCGGGGGGCGTTGGGCGGACAACAAGTCGTGCGGACTTCGAGAGCCTGCTGCATGACGTCGAAACCAAGCTGTTCGACCGGTTCGACGACCGCACGGTCGTCCACCCCGGCCACGGCGACGACACCACCCTGGGTGCGGAGCGTCCGCACCTCGCCGAGTGGCGCGCTCGCGGCTGGTGAGTGCCGCTACTCGTCGGGCAGCCGCCCCCGCAGATCCGTCCGGAGCAGCCGGCCGGATCTGACCAGGCGGGACACCACCACGACGGTGACCGTCTCATCGGTCCGGGTTGACCGGGCACGTCAGCCGCCGCCCGTCGCGGACGGCATCACGAGCTCGTGATCACGGGGTGATCTGGTCGAGGACCTTGTCCCCCAACGCCTTCGGGCGGTGCCGCCCGCGGACCGCGAACTCGCGCGCCCGGTGGCTGGACAGCGCCAGCAGGACGAGAGTGCCACCGGCGATCGTCGGCAGCTGCGCGATCCCGACGACCTCGACACCGGTGACGCTGGAGACGAAGGCGGTGGTCGTCGCGACCACCGAGTAGAGCATCAGCATCAGCCTGGCCCAGTTGCGGCCGACGAACGTGGCGAACCCGAGCAGCAGGTCCACCACCCCGAACAGGCCGATCACCACCGCGACCGCGATGATGACCGCCATCTCGGACACTCCGTCCAGGGAGCCGTCCAGCGCCACCTCGGCTTGGTCCCGCATCAGCACGACGGTCACCGCCGTCCCGAGCGTGATCAGACCACGGATCACCGCGGTCGCAGCTCCGAACACCGTCTGCGCCGGACGCTTGTCCCGACTGTCGTGCTCGTCGTCCGCGGCCAGCGGCTCGGCGGCCACCGCGGTGAGGTCCAGGATCGGCAGGTCACCGTCGGTCTGGATCAGGTCGCCGCCACCGTTGCGGGAGTGGTAGCCGGTCGAGAAGTCCTTGATCACCCGCACCGTCGCGCGGGGCGACGCCTCGGTCACCGTGCTGACGACGAAGTCCCGCTCGATGTCGGTGTTGGCCTCGATCTTGTGGGTGATCTGGAAGGTGAACAGGGAGAAGCCGACGCTCTTGTCGTAGGTCCCTGCCGCCAGCCAGTCCGCCGCGTACCCGCCAGGGAGCATCCAGCCCTCCGGACAGCGCCAGAAACGCACGTGGTGGCGCTGCGAGGTGCTGCCCCCGACCTCCTGCTGGTAGGCGAAGTCCTGCTGCCGGTCGAACAGCATCAGCGGACTGACCGGCGCCTGCGGGTAGCTGCGCCTGGCCACCGTCGCGGTGACCATCGCCCGCCCGGACCTGGCGTCCAGGTCGTCCGCCAGGATCCAGCCGGCCGCCGTCATCGCCTCGTGGATCTGACCCTCGTGCCCCAGCACGGCGAGGTTGACCGGGTCACCCAGCAGCCCGTCGCCGGTCCGGGTCCGGCCGATGAAGTAGCCGGGCACGTAGATGTGGGTGAGGATCCGATGCAGACGCGGCAGCAGGAGATAGGTGAACAGGATCCAGAACGCCACCAGCAGCAGCATCGGCCAGCCGGGCCGGATGCCCTCCCGGATGAGCAGGTAGGCCAGCCAGAGGGACGCGAGGCCGGCGAACGCGAAGAACGCCGCGTCGATCTTGTCCATCAGACCCGAGCGTCGCCGCACCGAGCGCCGCGAGTCAGCCATGCCCTCAGTCTGGCCGATCGAACACCGGCTCAGCATCCGGCCCGCCGACCGAGGCCTACGGAGCCGTCAGGACCTCACGCACCGCAGCGGCGAAGCCCGCTGGATCCTCCATGAAGCCGGCATGATGGCTCGGGAAGACCACCGGTGTCTGTCCGAGTCGGTCGGCCAGTGCCTCGGCCGAGCGCCGGGCGACCTCGCGACCCGAGGCGGCCCCCACCGCGACCCGGACCCGAACCGGCCCGTCCCGGAGCGCGTGGACGTCCGGTGCGTAACGGGTGAACGGCTTCAGCATCCGCAGGAAGAACAGCTCGTCGTCGGCCTGCTGCTTGGCCGACGGCTCCGGCGGCGGTCCGGCGTCGCTCGACTGATCGTCGGCAGGAGTGCTCCGCTGGTCGTCGTCGAGCGCGTCGGGTGGCGGCCAGGCCGCGGGCGGCACGCCGTCGGGCGACACCAGGCCCTGGTGCATGACGAGTGAGGCGAACGCGCCCCAGGCGGGGCCGGAGCCGGACGACCGATAGGTGTCCTCGATCGCCTCCACGGCCGCCCGGACCGGGATGACGTCCGGCAGCAGCTCGGTGACCGGCGGCTCGTGGGCGATCAGGGTGCTGATCTTGTCCGGATACCTGCAGGCGAAGGCGAGTCCGGCGACCGCTCCCCCGCTGGTCCCCATCATGGCCGCGGGACCGAGTCCCAGCCGGTCGACGATGGCGGCCAGGTCGTCCGCCTCGATCTCCGGGGTGATCGACGCGGAGGGATCATCGACGGAGCTCTCACCCACGCCGTGAGGATCGTAGGTGACGACGGTGTGGTCGGCCGCGAGATCGTCGGCCAGCGGCGCGAACGGGCCGCTGGTCATCGGCTGTCCGACCACGAGCAGCAACGGCCCGGAGCCGCGCACCTCGTAGTGGAGCCGTCCGCCGTTGACATCGAGGTGGTGCTGGGTCGGTGCGGTGCTCATCATTGCCTCCCTGAGGTGTCCCTGCCCTACGTAGACCGACCGAGCTGGGCCGACTCATCGGGTGGTCGTCGACCGGGTTCAGTCCGGCCCACGCCGGAGACCGAGGGTCGCGATCAGGTCCTCGTGCAGCTCCATCCACACCGTGTGGCAGGAATCCTCGCGGATCGTGGTGACCCAGCTCGGATCGCCGTCCCGCACCCGGATCAGGGCCTGTGCGAAGCGCGCGTGGTAGCCGGCGAACCGACTCAACCCCGAGGTCAGTCGAGGTTCGAGCTCGGCCAGCTCCTCACCGATCCGGGTCAGGTCGTCGATCACGCGCGCGTCCCAGTCGGGATCGTCGTGCCGGTTGGGAGCGAGCGGGTCCTGTGCGCTCGGGCGCAGCTGCCAGTCGGTGGTGGCCCGCAGCAGTCTGGCGTTGCTGGGCAGGAAGTCGCGGTGCACGGCAGCCACCTCCGCCGCCGCCCCGGCGGCGGCGAGCTCGGCCGCCAGCTGCTGTTCGTTGCGACGTCTGCCGGTGTCGGTCAGAGTCCAGCCGCCGGTCCCGGCGAAGTCGACCAGGCTCACCCATCCGTACGCCTGGAGGTCGAGCAACAGCTCGGACGTGACGGCCAGATCCAGCCCGTAGCGGGCGGCCACCCGATGATCATCGGCCAGCCCGGCGAGGCGTACCGCGTGCAGCACGAGGAGATCGGTCGTCGAACCTGTGGTCACCGGGCCGAGTGTAGGAGTGGCGTCACGGTGCCGGGGTCGTCGTACGACGGTGCGGTGAAGCCGAACGGGCCGAAGTACGCGGCCTCGGCGCGCAGGTCCGGCGTCACACAGATGGCCACCACGTCGAGCAGCGGGACGGCGGTGGCATCGTGCACCCGATCATCTCAGAACAGGACCGGCAGGCTGGCCAGCCGAGAGGCTGCGAGCCCGAGCATGGCCAAGGAGGCGGCCAGCAGCAGCGCGCGGGCCGCCTGATAGCGGAAGGACGACACCACACCGGCGAAGAAGAGGGCCACGGCGAGCAGGATGGTCACCGACACGTACGCGGACGCCGTGGCACCGGCCGCCTGACTCTGCCGGGCGCTCTCGGCGGAGGCGGCGACGCTCTTCTCGTAGGGGCCCAGCTGGGTGGCGAGGTAGGCAGGGTCCTGGCCGAGCGGGACCGGCGCGCGGCCCGCACGCACCTCCGCCTCCCAGCGGTTCAGGGTCGGCAGGAAGTCCGGCCGGATGACACTCTGGCGATAGAACTCACGCAACCGGGTGTTGCCGTCGGACACGGCCTGGGCGTACTGCGCCACGGTCATGCTGTCGTACGCGATCGTCTGCGTGGCCAGCCCGAACAGTCGCGCGTTCTCGACGGTCTGCTGCGCGGACTGTCGACCGAGATCGGCGCTCTCCCCGCTCCACTGCGTGGCCTGGTAGGCGCACCAGGCCGTTCCCAGGGTGGTGAGCCCCAGCATCAGGACGGCGATCAGCTCGATCAGCTTGTCCGCCCGTGGCAGCTGGACCGGCCCGTCCGTGGACTGTTCGCCGGTCGTCATCGTGACGCTCATCCGCGCGGCTCGCTTCCCCGGCCACGTTGGTCATCCTCGAGGGGAACGGCGCCGGGAGCACCGGGTATCCGAGGGCCACTCTGCAGGGCGACGTTGAGGATCTCGCGGCGGGCGATCAGCTCGCGCCACAGATCGGTCTCCCGGTAGCGCCAGGGATCGCTGTCGGTGGCGACCAGCTCGGCGTCATGCTGCGCCTGGGCCGCCCGCACCGCAGCCATCGCCTGCTCTTGGGCGAGCTCGTGCGGTGCACGGCTGACGGCCTGGATCACCTCCCCGGTCCGCCCGAGGTCGATCGCGCCGAACACGAAGGAAGCGAGCTCGAGACCGTCCTTCGCCAGCCCCACGGCGAGGTCATCGGCGACGGCGGCCTGGCTGACCTCGCGTGCTTCGCCGAGGAGGTCTGTGACGCCCGTTCCCGAGCGCCCGAGCGCGGTCGAGAGCACCAGCGCGCTCTCGTCCCTGACGATGCCGAAGATCCCGTCAGGCCCGAAGCGCTCGTGGAACGATCGGAGCCCGTCGGGCCGCAGTCGGAACCGTACGGTGTAGCCCACCGTGGCCTCGACCCGGTCACCCAGGACGACGGGCACGGCCTCGCCCACGCAGTCGAGACCGGCCCGGTCGGCGGGGCCGGACACGCCACCGGCGCGGTAGCTCAGCTCGACCGACGGGTACGTCACGACCATCCGACGGCGGAGGGCGAAGACGAAGTGCAGACCGGGCGGCAAGGTGGTGTCGGTCGGGTGGCCGCGGACCAGCAGCAGGGCGTAGTGGCTCGGCGGCACCCGCACGAAGGAGGCGCTCAGCACCACCCACACGAGGAGCCCGATCGCGGGAATGAGCAGGATCGCCAAGATGATCCAGCCGATGGTCGTCATGGTGCACACCCTCTCGCCCGCCCGCCCGGTGCGCCAGACCAGTGCCTCGATTTCACCCAAACCGTGTGACCCGACTCACCCGGGCGATGACGGACGCGTCAGAATGCGCTCACCACGACAATGCGCCGTTTCCGGTGGGATCCACCTCGACGGCCCGAAGGAGCGACCGTGACTGTCGCTGAGTTCACCGCCAGGGCGAGGCGTCAGGATCGCATGGTCGGCTACTGGATGACCCTGGACAGTCCGGTGCTCGCCGAGCGACTGGCCGGCGCCGGGTTCGACTACGTCGTGCTGGACGGTCAGCACGGTGAGTTCGACGGCCGGGCACAGGCGTCCGCCCTGATCGCCATCGACGCGGCCGGCGCGGCCAGCGGTCTGGTCCGGGTGGAGGCCAACCACGCCACGCCGATCGGTCGCGCGCTGGACTCCGGCGCCGCCGGCGTGATCGTCCCGCTGATCAACTCCGCCGCGGACGCGGCCGCGGGGGTCGCGGCTGCCCGCTACCCCCCGGCCGGCATCCGATCCTTCGGTCCGCTCCGCTCCGATCTGCGGATCGGTCCCGCTCCGGTCGACGTCAACGCCACCGTCCTCGTGCTGGCCATGATCGAGACCGCGGCCGGGCTGGCGGCGGTCGAGGAGATCGCGGCCACTCCGGGGTTGGACGGGCTCTACATCGGACCGGCCGATCTGTCGCTCGGCGTCGGGGCCGCGTTCCCGGGAGACCCGGCGGCGACCGAGGACCTCGACGCCGCCGTGGCGCGGATCCGCAAGGCCTGCGAGACCGCCGACATCATCGCCGGCATCCACACCCCCAGCGGGGAGGTCGCCGCCCAGCGCCTGGCCGAGGGCTTCACCTTCGTCACCGTGGCTCACGACGTCGGTCACCTCGTCGCGGCGGCCCGCTCACATCTCGACGTCGCCCGCGGCTGAAACCAGGACCTCCCTCGACGCGGGGCGCCGCTCGCCTCCGCCACCCGCCTCCCGGCTGTCGGTGGGTGCGGCGAGGATGGAGTGATGACCGACCCGACGACTCTCCGCCTCGGCATCACCTACGTCCCCTACCTGCGACCCGAGAACCTCCGCGATCTCGCCCAGGCCGCGCAGGAGTGCGGGCTGGACGACCTGTGGGTCTGGGAGGACTGCTTCAAGCAGAGCGGGGTGGCCGCGGCGGCGGCTCTGGCCTGGACCGACACGGTTCGGGTGGGCATCGGCCTGCTGCCGGTGCCGCTGCGCAACGTGGCCCTCACGGCGATGGAGATCGCGACCCTGTGCCGGCTGTTCCCCGGTCGCCTGCTGCCGGGCATCGGGCACGGGGTACAGCCCTGGATGGCGCAGGTGGGCGGCCGGGTGGCGTCACCGTTGACGCTGTTGCGGGAGTACGCCACCGCCCTGCGTGGGCTGCTGGCGGGCGAGGAGGTCAGCGTCGACGGCCGCTACGTCCATCTCGACGCGGTGACCCTCGACTGGCCGCCGGCCGATCGCCCAGCCCTGGCGATGGGCGGGGACGGGCCGAAGTCGGTCGCCCTGGCCGGCGAGCTGGCCGACGTCTACCTGCTGAGCGCGGCCCGCACCGATGCGGAGATCGCGAAGGCGTACGAGATCCTGACCGCGAGCCGTCGCCGACTCGACCCCGCTGCCGCAGCGCCGCCCGTGGTGAGCGCACCGATCACCGCGACCGGCGTGGGCGCCCGCGAGCGGGTCGACGCCGAGATCCCGTTCTGGGGGAAGCAACCCGACCCGGGCATCGGCTCTGCCGGCGACGCCGAGCAGGTGGCGGCCGACTTTCGCCGGCTGGCCGGTCTGGGCGTGACCACCATCGCGGTCCAGCCCACCCGTGACGAACCCGACCTGCTCGGCCTGGTCGAGTTCCTCGGGCGCGAGGTGAAGCCCCTGCTCGCCGCCGGCTGACCCGCACCGGCTTCGACCGGCAGGGGTGCACCGGGCGGGGTGCACCGGGCGGGGTGCACCGGGCGGGCGTCAGTCGACGATGACGGTGATCGTGTGCCAGCCGGTGGCGCCGTCGGGAGCGGGCGCCGCGAACTCGGCGGTCTGTTGCTCACCGTCGGCGTTGGTGGCACGGACCGCGACGTCATAGGTGCCCGGGGACGCGTCCCAGCGGTAGCGCCACTGGCGCCAGGTGTCCGGTCCGGTGACCTCGGCGAGCTCCGCCTCCCGCCAGTCGCCGTTGACACCGACCTCGACCTTGGCGATGCCCGTGTGCTGGTCCCAGGCCACTCCGGCCACCACCACCGATCCGGCCCCGACCGTGCGCTTGCGGGGCACGTCGATGCGGGAACCGGTCTTGATCGGCCCCAGGGCCGACCAGCCCAGCGGGGTCCAGTAGCCCTGATCCTCGGCGAAGGTGGTGATCTTGAGCTCGCGCACCCACTTGGTGGCCGACACGTAGCCGTACAAGCCGGGCACGACCATGCGAACGGGATACCCGTGCTCGATCGGCAGCGCCTCCCCGTTCATCCCCACCGCCAGCAGAGCGAGGCGGTCCGGATCCGTCAGTGCCGCCAGCGGAGTCCCCGCTGTCCAGCCGTCCTCGCTGGTGGACAACACCATGTCCGCGCCCGATCGAGGACCGGCCTCGGCCAACAGCTGGCGGATGGGGTAGCCCAACCACACGGCGTTGCCGATCAGATCGCCGCCGACGTCGTTGGAGACGCAGGTCAGCGTCGCGACGTGCTCGACCAGCGGTTTGGCGATCAGGTCGGCGAAGCTGATGGTGACCTCGCGATCGACCATCCCGGTGATCTTCAGGGACCAGTCCTCGGCCGCCATGATCGGCACCTGCAGAGCGGTGTCGATCCGATAGAAGTCGGCGTTCGCGGTCACGTACGGCGACAGACCGTCCTCGGCCAGCTCCGCGCCCGAGGGCACCGGGTCACGGGAGATGGGGGTCGGCAGCCGGAACCTCGAGCGCGCGTCCTCCACGGCTCCGGCGGTCGCGACGAGCAGGCGACCGGCCACGGCCCCGACCGTCGCCGCCGCGGCCGCGACGCCGGTCCAGATCAAGAAGGTGCGCCGCGCGACGACCGCCGCGTCCGGGTCGGGCGTCGCGGCGGCGGCCGTCCAGCGATCGAGTCGGGCCACGAGCATCCGCAGCAGCAGGTACCCGGCGAGCAGGCCCAGAACGGTCGGGACGACGGCGCGGATCGATGACTGGCCGCCGGTCAGGACGGCGATCAGCCCGACCGCCGCGATCGCGACGAACACCAGGCCACCGCCGTACGGTCGTCGCTGCTCCAGGCGACCCGCCCACCCGCACAGGGCCAGCACGCCGAGCACGATGATCACGAGCAGCACCGGCTTGTCGGCCGTGCCGAGGGTTTCCTTCCCCCAGTTGACCAGCCCGGCCGGCAGCAGATCGATGATCATGGAGCCGACCGCCGGCACCGGGGCCCCACCCGGGGCGATCGCGTACGCCACCAGGTCGGCCACCGCGATCCCGGCGATGCCGCCCACGACCCCGCAGAGCCAGGCCCAGCCCCGGGCCGGGGAGGGCCGGGTGCCAGGACGGGTCGTGGGTGGTGATTCGGCGCGCGGCGCCGTCTGCGTCATGCGACCATCCTGCGTCGGGCCGGCGTGTTCCACAACGGGCCCGCCGGTCGGAGGCCGATGGGCTCCCGACCGTAAGCGGTGCGTCATCGTTGCGTGCCGGGCTGATCGGCGAGTGGGAGGTTCTCGGGGTCATCAGCGAAGCGAAGACCCCAGGACGTTCCCCCTCGGTCGCACCTGGACGCTGCGCTGGGCCCTGCTGCGTGGTCGGCAACCCGGGACGGGTCTCGGGCGGGTGATCAGACGTATCGGCGCTGCTCAGTCGACCTCGAGAGCCGCTGCTCGGGTCAGGAAGATCGAGCGCTCGCCCTCGTTGCGAGTCAGCTCGGCGGCCCGCCGATACGCCGCGGCCGCTGCCGCCGGTCGGCCCGCGCGCTCGAGCAGGTCGGCCCGGACGGCCGGCAGCTGCGGGTAGTCGCCCAACGCGTCCGCTGCGGTCACCTCGTCGAGGATCGCCAGGCCCGCAGCAGGGCCGTGGGACCGGCCGACGGCGACGGCCCGATTGAGCTCGATGATCGGGGACGGCGCGACGTGGGCCAGCACCGTGTAGAGCGCCGTGATCCGGTCCCAGTCCGTCGTGGCGTCGGACACCGCGCGGGCGTGACAGGCCGCGATCGACGCCTGCAGCGCGTACGGGCGCAGGGCCCCACCGAGGGCGATCGCCCGCTCGAGCGCGCTGACTCCCTGGCGGATCAGGAGCCGATCCCAGAGCCGCCGGTCCTGGTCGGCCAGCAGCACCGGCCGCCCCGCGGCATCGATCCGCGCCGGCAGCCGCGACGCGTGCAGCTGCATCAGGGCCGACAGACCGTGCAGCTCGGACTCCCCGGGCAGCAGGGACGTCAGGATCCGGCCGAGCCTGATGGCCTCGGCGCACAGGTCGGGCCGGGTCCAGTCGCCCGAGGTCGCGGCGTACCCCTCGTTGAAGATCAGGTACACGACCGCTCCGACGGACACGACCCGCCCCGGCAGCTGGTCTGGCACAGGAAGCTCCAGCCCGGCCGAGGCGTCGCGCAGGGTCCGCTTGGCCCGGGAGATCCGTTGCGCGACGGTCGCTTCGGGCACCAGGAACGCCCGGGCGATCTCCGCGCTGGACAGCCCACCGAACAGACGCAGGGTCAAGGCGACCTGGGACTCACGGGTGAGCGCCGGATGACAGGTGAGGAAGATCAGCTGCAGCAGGTCGTCGGTCACCGGGTGGGCGAGGATCTCCTCGCTGGGGTCGGGGACGGCACGACGCTCGGCCGCGAGCCCGGCCCGCTCGATGACCACCGCAGTGCGGTGACGACGGCGGAGGACGTCGATGGCTCGGTGCTTGGCGGTGGCGCGGAGCCACGGTGCCGGCTCCCGTGGCATGCCGTCCCTCCTCCACTGGTCGAGCGCGATCACCGAGACGTCCTGCACGATGTCCTCCGCCGTGCTGAGGTCACCGACGATCCGCGTCACCATCGCCACGAGAGCGGGGAACTCCATCCGCCAGACCGTCTCCAGCCGGCGGTGAACGTCGGCGGCGTCCATCCGAGTAGCTCAGGCCTCGCCGGCACCCGTCGGCGGTGCGAACAGCGGCAGCACCTGCGCCTCCCCCTCGTAGCCGGCCCAGAGATCGCGGTGCAGGCGCAGGAACCGCTCCGTCCACTCGACCGCCTCCGCCCGGGTCCGGGTCTCGTACAGCGCGTAGCTGACGATCTCCTTGGACTCCGCGAACGGTCCGTCGAAGACGTGGATGTCGCCGTGGCGCAGGGCGACCAGGGCGGCCTCGCTGGACGGCAGGAGACCTGACTGGTCGAGCAGCACACCGGCTGCAGCGGCCTCGGCGCCGAGCTGCAGGATCGCCTCGAAGAGGACGGGCGGGGGCGGCGTGTCGGGAACGGCGGTGGGGCTGAGCAGGACCAGGTGACGCATGGTGGATCTCCTTCTGGGGTGGCGTTCTGAGCGTACGAGGTGGGGCGGGTCGGTCAGCGGGAGGCGCGCAGCAGGTGCAGCGCGAAGGTGGTGAACCAGGTCCAGATGATCAGGACGGCCATCACGAAGATCGCGATGGTGGTCCGGCTGCCCGCTCCCGAGGCGATGCCGACGAACGCTCCCAGGAACACGATCCCGGCGCCGGCGGTCCAGATGGCCCAGGCTCGGCTGGTGGGAGCGAACCGGCGAGCCAGCAGCAGGCAGGCCGCGGTCAGGCACAGGAAGCCGACGGCGCCGGCCATCAGGTGAACCATCCCGTGTCCGCTGATCGTGGTGCTGGCCGGCGTGCCGACGGGGAAGCCGGCGACCGGATCGGCCCGGAAGATTCCGGCCGCGACCAGACCGAGGCCGTAGAGGGCGATCAAAGCAGGCGCCCAGCGGCTGGACGGCATGGCCCGAACCTCGGTCAGCACACGCCGCAGTCCGACCGCGAAGGCGATCACCAGCACACCGGTGACGATCAGGTTCATCACCTGGAGCCAGCCGACGTCGCCGGTGGCCAGGGCGCTCCAGGGGTGACGGGTCAGGTCGAATCCGGGCCGGGTGAGGGCCTGGGCCAGGGAGACGGTGACGTAGAGGGGACCGGCGACGACCCCGGCGGCGAGCAGGGCTGCGGTGCCGACGCCGGTCGCCGGGCCGGTCGAACGGGTGCGGGAGGTGATGGTCGACATGGTCGAGCTCCTGGGTGCCGGGCGCCCCGGATGAGCGCCGTCATCTGTCTCTCGAACGGGCACGGACGTTCTCGACATGGTCGGTCGAGAAATCTCCGTAGATCATTCCGGGCGCCGGGCCACTGGTGGCTTGTCGCCCCTGTTCCTTGGGGAATCGCGGCGTTCAGGTGCGTGCATCGCCAGGCCGACGAGGAAGGGACACCGAGTCGTATCACGACCGAGGAGAACGCAGCGGGGTCTGGAGACCGAGCACTTCGCTCGCTACGCCGCGGGCGAGATCACCCATGATCGATCGGCTCCTCGGTGAAGGAGGCCGCCGTGGTCAGCACCGGGTGGTCGAAGAACTCCTCCGTGCTTCCGGGGCCACACCTCGGTGGCGCCGTTCTCCGGCGACACGTCGACCGTGGCCACGTTGATCACCAGCTGCGAGGCCGGGTGGGCGACCTCCAGCGCGTCCAGGGGCCACAGGTGACCGACGTCGGCGTGCACCGGCTGCCGTTGGTCACCGGGCAGGGCGGTGTTGCCGCCGTACATCACGTTCTTCACCCCGGGACTCAACAGCGCCGAGGTCACGGCGATCACGAACGGTTCAGCAGCACGTCGTCGAACAGGTACGGCGGGAACGGCGGCGGGTCCTGCTGGAGGTTGCCGACGTTCCAGTGGTAGGGCGCATCCGTCCGCGCCTGAGGTCGGCGACAATCCGCTCGTGCAGAGCGTCCAGGTGCGCCGGATCAACCAGGTCCTCCAGGACCACGAACCCGTCGATCCGCAGGGCGGCGGCGCGACCCGGCGATGCTCGTCCGACAGCCTGCCGGCGACCAGCTCCTGCTCGGTCAGCTGGATCGTGATCATGGTCGGACGGCCGACGTCGGCGGTCGACGCGATGTCGGCGGCAAGGGGACCGCACCAGCCGTCCACGCAGACGTCGGCGGTCGCCGGATCGCCGAGGGTGATGAACGGGCCGGTCCCCGGCCGTTCGCTCACGCGACCGACTGCTCGGAGTCGGCGCGGACCTGCTCCAGCGCCTGCCGGAACGTCGCCGTCTCCTGCGCACCCGAGACGCCGTACTTCTGGTCGAACACGAAGAACGGGACCCCGTTGATGCCGTACGCCGCCGCCTGCGCCACGTCCGCCTTGACGGCGGCCAGATACCGGTGGTCGGTGAGGGCGGCCACGGCCTCCGCACGGTCGAGCCCGACCTCGGCGGCCAGATCGGCCAGATCGTCGACCCGGCCCACGTGACGACCCTCCACGAAGTAGGCGGCCAGCAGCCGCTCCTTCAGCTCGGCCTGGAGACCGTGCGCCTTGGCCAGATGCAGCAGCTCGTGGGCCAGCACGGTGTTGGTCTGCTGGATCGACCCGTAGTGGTAGTCCAGTCCCACCGACTCCGCGATCCCCACCACCCGGTCGATCATCGCCTGCGCCTGAGCCCGACCGATGCCCTTCCGCTCGCTGAGGTAGTCCAGCGGGGATCCGGCGAAGTCGACGGGCGTGTCGGGTGCCAGCTCGAAGGAGTGGTACTCGATCTCCACCTGGATGTCCGCCTCGGCCACGGCAGCCTCGAACTTCCGCTTGCCGATGTAGCACCACGGGCACTGGATGTCGGACCAGATGTCGACCTTGATCGGATGGCTCACGTCTGTGCGCAACGCCCACCGACCGCCCCGACATTCCCTTCGCGCCGGTGGGATCTGCGATCAGCCGGCATCGACGATCTCCGCCTCTCCCGGCAACCAGGACCCACCACTGCCCCGCCGGCGGAACGCCACCGGCAGACCGACTGCCGTCGACCACGCCACCGAGTCGGTGACCTGGACGTGCACGTGCGGCTCGGTGCTGTTGCCTGAGTTGCCGCATGCTCCGACCGGATCGCCGGCGGACAGCACGTCGCCGGTCCTCACCCGCACGGCGCCCCGGCGCAGGTGGGCGAGCAGGACGTAGGGTCCGGTCGGTCCGAGGCCGAGCACGACGTGGTTGCCCGCGATGGCCGGCGCGCCGGCACGCACCCGTGCGACCTGGCCCATCGCGTACGGGATCTGGGCGACCGTGGACCGGCGGGCGACGTGATCGACCTCTCCGTCGTGGGCGAGCACCACGGATCCCGCCACCGGCGCGAGGATGGGCACGCCGAACCCGTGGAAGATCTCCGGCGGCTCGCTCCAGAGCACCGAGCGCCAGGACCGGGGCGCCGACCGGTCATGATCATCGACGGCCACGAAGTCGATCGCGTAGGTCACCCCGAATCGGTGCGTGCCGTGACTCGGCACCCGCCGGGCCGGACTGTTGCGCGCCTGCCAGCGACCGCGGAAGGGCAGGTCGAGCAGCACCGGAGCACGCGTGCCCACTCCTTCGTCGGGTGCCATCGAACCACCGTACGCCGACCCCGCGTCCCCTCGACGAGGACAGCGCAGCAGGGATGTCGAGAGCGGCTGGTCGGCTCCGACCTCGAGATGTCAGGCTCATCCGGAGCCCCGAGCACGAGGAGTCACCCGTGAAGTACGTGATCTTGATCCACAGCAACCCCCAGCCGTGGGGGCACCCCACCCAGCAGTTCACCGAGGAAGGGCGAGCCCTGGCGGCGGAACAGCACGCCGAGATGGACCGCGGTTTCGAGGCGCTGATGGAGGAGATCTCCGCGTCCGGCGAGTTCGTCACCGCCGAGGCGCTCGCCGATCCGGCGTCGTCGACCCTGTTCGGGTGGACGCCGGAGGGCCACGTGGCCACCGACGGCCCGTACGCGGAGACGAAGGAGCACCTGGCCGGCTTCTTCCTCATCGACTGCGCCACCCGGGACCGGGCCGAGGAGATCGCGGCCCACTTCGCCCAGCCCGGCGGCACGGTGGAGCTGCGACCGGCCATGTGGGCAGGCGGCGGCGACCAGTGAGGCCCAGGCCGAACCGGTGAGGGTGGACCAGCTCCCCGAGGACCTGTGGCGATCCCACGCGCCGCAGGTCCTCGCCGCCCTGGTGCGACGGTACGGCGACTTCGACGCCGCCGAGGACGCGCTCCAGGAGGCCCTGCTGGCGGCGTACCGGCAGTGGCCGTCGGCAGGGATCCCCGACCGTCCCGACGCCTGGCTGATCACCGTGGCCTCCCGTCGACTCGCTGACCGGGCGAGGACCGAGCGAGCTCGGACCGAACGCGAGCGGCTCGACCTGCTGCGGACACCGCCGGACCAGATCTGGGCGACCGGCGCCGACCAGCCCGACCGCGCCCCCGGGTTCGACGACTCGGTCGTGCTCCTGCTGCTGTGCTGTCACCCTCGGCTGTCGCGGCCCAGCCAGGTCGCCCTCACCCTGCGGGCGGTCGGCGGCCTGACCACCGCCCAGATCGCCCGGGCGTTCCTCGTTCCCGAGGCCACGCTGGCCCAGCGGATCAGCCGGGCCAAGGCACGTCTGCGCCAGCTCGAGGCCCCGTTCGCCGCGCCCTCCGCCGCTGAGCTGCCCGGGAGGGTCGCCGCCCTCACCCAGGTGCTGTATGTGGTGTTCACCGAGGGGCACCAGAGCACCGCCGGTCGCGACCTGTACGACGTCTCGCTGACGGAGGAGGCCATCCGGCTGACGCGCTGGTTGCACGCCCGGCTGCCCGACGCGGGCGAGATCGCCGGACTGCTCGCGCTGATGCTGTTGACCGATGCGCGGCGGGCCTCTCGGCTCGACGACTCGGGATCACTCATCCCGCTCGGCCGGCAGGACCGAACCCGCTGGGACCGGGCCCGCCTCCGCGAGGGCATCGCGCTGATCGAGGCGACCCTGCCGGTCGGTCCGGTCGGGCCCTACCAGCTGCAGGCGGCCATCGCCGCGGTGCACGGCGAGGCCGCGTTGGCCGAGGAGACCGACTGGGCTCAGATCGAGGTGCTCTACCGGATGCTGGTCGAGCTCGATCCCGGCCCGGTGGTGCAGCTCAACCACGCGGTCGCGGTGGCGATGGTGCGCGGCCCAGAGGCCGGGCTGCAGCTGATCGCGCCGCTGGCCTCGACCCGGGAGCTGCGGCACAGCCACCGGCTGCCCGCGGTGCGGGCGCACCTGCTGGACCTGGCCGGCCGTCCGGCCGAGGCCCGGAGCGCGTACGCAGAGGCCGCGCGGTTGGCGACCAGCATCCCCGAGCAGCGCTACCTGAACCAGCGGGCGTCGGAGGTCCCGGGCTGAGCCCGGACCGGGCTCGACGCGCCGGATCTCCCGGCCCGCAAGGGGTCACGACCGACCGTCGGGCACCTCCGAGATCAGCCCGGGCACCGCCGAGATCAGCGGACGGACCGTGTCGGCGTCGAGCCGGTCGGCGGGGTCGAGGAGGTGCCCGATCGTCGCGGCCTGCAGGTCCGCCCGCTCGAGCAGTGCGGCGGCCCTCGACAGGTCACCGGCGACCGCCGCCGACCGCGCCAGGCCGTCGAGCGCGCAGACCGCGCTCTCCCTGTCCGACGACGCCTCCGCCTCGGCGAGGACGCGGGTCAGCTCCCCCTCCTCGCCCCGGGCGGCGGCCAGCAGGCTGCGGTTGAGCAGGGCCAGGTCACCGCCACCGGCAGCGTCGTACCAGTGGTCGTTCTCGACCCACAGGGCGAGCGCTCCGGCCTCGTCGCCGTGCGATCGACGCAGCCGGGCCAGGTTGAGCCGGGCGGTGGCCGCCAGCCGACCGTCGCCGCTCGCCGCGGCCATCTCCAGCGCCTGATCGTACGACGCGGCGGCTCGCGGGTCGCCGGCCCGCTGCTGCACGCGGGCCAGCGAAGCCCGGTGCAGTGCCGCCTGACCGAGAAAGCCCAGCGCGAGCGACGCGTCGGCCGCCCCCTCCAGGGTGCGCGCCGCATCGGCGAAGCGGTGCTCGGCCTGGGCGACCGCTCCGAGCATGGCCTGCGCGTGGACCAGTCCCCACGCGTCTCCGAGGGGTTCGAGGATCGTCAGTGCCTCCGCGGCCTCGTCGCTCGCCGTGGCGACGTCGCCGAGCATCAGGGAGCCGTAGGCACCCAGCAGCAGGGCCGCCGCCGTCGACCAGCCGAGTCGGTGCGCTCGATAGGCGATCAGACTGCTTGCCGCGGCGCTCCGGGCGAGCGCGGGACGACCCTCCTGGATGGCTACGAAGGCCTGATGTCGTTCGACGTCGGCGATCAGCACGTCGTCGGCCAGGGCGCCGGCGAGCTCTCGCGCCCGGTCCAGATCCCGCTGGGCGTCCGACACGTTCCCGGCCGACGACTCCAACCAGGCCACCAGCAGCCGGCCGGTGACCAGGTCGCGGCTCGGGACGTCCCCGGTCAGGGCGTTGCGTACGCGAGCCGCTCCCGCCGTCCCGTCGCCGAGCACCACCCAGGTCCAGCCGAAGTCGGTCGCGATCCTGGCGCCCAGGACCGGGTCGTGGGTCGCGCACCAGCGCAGCGCGGCATCGACGTTGGCCCGTTCGGTGCGGGCGATCGCCAGGCACTCGGGTTGCCGAGCGCTGCGCACGTGCCGCTCGCACCAGTCCGCCAGCCGGGCGCACCAGTCGGCCTGCGCGGCGTGTGCGGCCGCCGCCCGCGTGCTCTCGCGCAGACGATCGGCGGCGTAGAGCCGGATGCTGTCGAGCAAGCGGTAGCGCAGCTCGCCGGAACCCGCATCCTCGACCATCACCAGCGAGCGATCCACCAGACGCCCGATCGTGTCGGCGACCGCCTCCGGCGGCACCTCGAGCGCCGCCAGCACCCGCTCGACGCCGCCCAGCGAGGCACTGCCGACGAAGCACGACAGGGCCCAGAGCGCACGCTGGTCATCGGGGAACAACAGGTCGTAGCTCCACGCGATCGCCCCCGCCAGGGCCCGGCGCCGCTCCGGCCGCGAGCTGCTCGGATCACGCAGCAGGCCGAACCGGTCGTCCAGGCGCCGGGCGATGTCGTGGACGGACAGCGACCGGGCGCGCGCGGCGGCGAGCTCGATCGCCAGCGGCAGACCGTCGAGCGAGCGGCAGATCTCCGCGATCGCCGCCCGGGAGTCGCTGTCCAGCGCTAGACCACGCCGCAGCTGCCGGGCCCGCTGCTCGAACAGCGCGACCGACTCGCGCTGCGGCAGCGGCGCCAGCTCGTACGGCCGCTCCTCGGCCAGACCGAGCAGCGCCTGACTCGTGGCCAGCACCACGAGCCGCGGGGGGG
>DATDBH010000032.1:0-8445 GCA_036524985.1 Microlunatus sp.
GGCCCGCGTACCGGGGTCGTGGATGACCAACCGGCGGCCGGCGACCGGGCCGTTGAGCAGATGGCCGAGGACGCGGAGGGTGTGGCCGGCGTGCACGATCCAGCGATAGGTCCGGTACGGCACGGCGGCCGGCAACCGGCGGCGCAGCCACCAGCTGACGTGCTCCGGATCGAGGGCTCCGACGTGAGCGAGGTCGTCGGTCGCGCGGGCGATGGCGGTGGTCTTGCCCGCCCCGGGTACGCCGCCCACGAGCACGAGATCGTAGCCGCCGGGGACAGCCGAGGAGGCGGGAGTGCCCTGGCGTACGGGCGCAGCCGCCGGATCGGTGGGCAGCGCCTGCGGGGAGGGGTCGCGGCGGACAGACATCGGCACCCTTCCAGGAAACCCGCGAGTGCTGTGTAGACCCTGTGATCGAGCGGAACTCCGGGGGCGCGTCAGGGTGACCCCTGGCTCGTGCGGGAGCGACCGCATCTGCCGCTGCCCTACCGCGGTAAGTACGGTCGGGCGCGCAGCAGCGGGCCCGACGGAATCGGCCCTCGCCGATCCAGATCATCCGGGCGACGTCCGGGGTGGTGCTCGGCGGGCGGGCCGACCTACCGTGGAAGCCCGATCGCCGGCACCTGACCGGCAGTGAGGAGTCGTCGATGTCGACGCACCGCACCCTCCCCTCGTCCACGCGCGCCCGTTCCGGCACGCGCTCCCGCACCCGCGGCGTCACGCGGTGGGCCGCTCTGGGCGTGATCACGCTCGGCCTGCTCGTGCCTGGCGCGGCGCCCGCCGAGGCCGGACACCGTGACCACCGCGCCCCCGAAGTGATCTCCCTGCCCGACGGCTTTCAGCCCGAGGGCATCACCATCGACCAGCGGGGCCGCGATCGCGGCACCGCCTACTTCGGCTCCCGCGCGGACGGAGATCTCTACGCCGCGGACCTGCGCACCGGCAAGGGCCGGGTGATCAGCCAGGGTCCCGGCACCGCGTCCGTCGGCCTGAAGACCGACAGCGAGGGTCTGCTCTACGTGTCCGGCGGTGCCGCCGGCAACGCCCGGGTGGTCGACGTCCGGAGCGGCGACGTCCTGGCGACCTACCAGCTCACCGACAACCCGTCGTTCGTCAACGACGTGGTGCTGACCAGGGACACCGCCTGGTTCACCGACTCCCAGCAGGCCCAGCTCTACGCCGTGCCGCTGGCCCGGCACGGTCGGCCGGCGCCGGCAGCGGCCGTCCGGACCGTGCCGCTGTCCGGCGACTGGCGGCAGACCGAGGGCTTCAACGCCAACGGGATCGCCCTCGCTCCCGACGGCCGGTCCCTGCTGGTGGTGCAGTCCAGCACCGGCCTCCTGTTCCGCGTCGACCGGCGGACCGGAGCGGCGACGCAGGTGGACCTCGGCGGAGCGCGGCTGACCAACGGCGACGGCCTG
The DNA here is from genome assembly GCA_036524985.1 of Microlunatus sp. Lineage (GTDB taxonomy): Bacteria > Actinomycetota > Actinomycetes > Propionibacteriales > Propionibacteriaceae > Microlunatus. The sequence goes on from DATDBH010000032.1 coordinate 1,419, forward strand.
CTGGTCGAAGGACGGACCCTGTATGCGGTGCAGAACCGGCTGAACCAGGTCGCGGTGATTCGTCTCGACCGCTCGGGCCGCTCCGGTCGCCTGGTCAGCACCGTCACCGATGCCGACTTCGATGTGCCGACGACGATCGCGGCGTACGGGAAGAGCCTGTGGCTGCCCAACGCGCGGTTCACCACGCCGCCGACCCCGACCACCACCTACACGGCCGTCCGCATCCCCGCCCCTGATCGCGGCTGACCACCCGAGGGGGCGCGGGGTCAGGAGAGGGCGCGGAACCGGCGGAGCCGCAGGCTGTTGGTCACCACGAACACCGACGAGAACGCCATGGCGGCGCCTGCCAGCATCGGGTTGAGCAGGCCGGCGGCGGCCAGCGGCAACGCCGCCACGTTGTAGGCGAACGCCCAGAACAGGTTGCCGTGGATGATCGACAGGGTGCGTCGCGCGAGGCGTACGGCATCGACCGCCGCACCGAGATCGGACCGCACCAGGGTCAGGTCGCTGGCCTCGATGGCGACGTCGGCGCCGCTGCCCATGGCGATCCCGAGATCGGCCTGGGCCAGTGCGGCCGCGTCGTTGACCCCGTCGCCGACCATGGCCACCCGACGACCCTCGGCCTGCAGGGCACGGATCACCGCGACCTTGTCGGCAGGCAGCACCTCGGCCCGCACGTCCTCGGCGGCGATCCCCACCTCCCGGGCCACCGCCCGGGCGACGGCGGTGTGGTCACCGGTCAGCAGCAGCGGTGTCAGCCCGAGGTCGCGGAACCGACGGATCGCCGCGGCCGAGGTCGGCTTGATCTCATCGGCCACCGCCACGGCGCCGCGGACGACACCGTCCCAACCGACCGCGACGACCGTACGGCCGGATGCCTGCGCGTCGTCGATGGCGGCGGCCAGGTCGGCGGCCGGGGTCAGACCTTCGGCGGCCAGCAGGGACGGCCGACCGACGAGCACGATGCGCCCGTCGACCACGCCGCGCACACCCCGGCCTTCGAGGTTGACGAAGTCACTCACCGGCCGCTGTGCCGCCTGCTCGACCGCGGCCGCGACGGCCCGACCGATCGGGTGCTCCGAGGCGTTCTCCACCGCCGCAGCCAGGGCCAGCACGCGATCGGCGTCCTCCCCCGCCGCGGTCAGCACGTCCGCGACGGCCATCCGCCCGGTGGTGACGGTGCCGGTCTTGTCCAGGACGACGGTGTCGATCGAGCGGGTGGACTCCAGCGCCTCGGGGCCCTTGATCAGGATGCCGAGCTGAGCGCCGCGACCCGTGCCGACCATCAGCGCCAGCGGCGTGGCCAACCCCAGCGCGCACGGACAGGCGATGATCAGCACCGCGACCGCGGCGGTGAAGGCGGCGGTCGGGCCGGCCCCGATCCCGAGCCAGAACCCCAACGTGGCCACGGCGAGACCGATCACGATGGGTACGAAGATGCCGGCGACGCGATCGGCCAGCCGCTGCGCCTGCGCCTTGCCGCTCTGCGCCTCCTCGACCAGTCGGGCCATCTGGGCCAGCTGGGTGTCGGACCCGACCCGGGTCGCGCGGACGACCAGGCGCCCGCCGACGTTGACGCAGGCACCGACCACCCGGTCACCGGGTCCGACCTCGACCGGCACGGACTCCCCGGTCAGCATCGACGCGTCGACGGCCGAGCTGCCCTGCTCGACGATGCCGTCGGTGGCGATGGCCTCGCCGGGTCGGACCACGAACAGGTCGCCGACGATCAGTCGATCCACCCCGAGCCGGACCTCCGAGCCGTCCCGCAGCACGGCGACGTCCTTGGCCCCGAGCTCCAGCAGCGCGCGCAGCGCCGCCCCGGCCCGACGCTTGGAGCGAGCCTCGATGTAGCGACCGGCCAGGATGAAGGTGGTGACGCCGGCCGCGGCCTCCAGGTAGATGACACCGAGTCCGTCGCCGCGGGTCAGGGTCCAGTCGATGCCGTGCTGCATGCCGGGCTGCCCGGCGGTACCGAAGAACAACGCGACCAGCGACCAGCCGAAGGCGGCCAGGGTGCCCAGGGACACCAGGGTGTCCATGGTGGCCGCGCCGTGGCGCAGGTTGGTCCACGCGGCACGATGGAACGGCCAGCCGCCCCACACCACCACCGGTGCGGCCAGGGTGAGCGACAGCCACTGCCAGTAGGTGAACTGCAGCGCCGGGATCATGGCCAGCAGCACGACCGGCACGGACAGCACGGCGCTGACGACCAGCCGCTGCCGCAGGGCCGCCAGCTCGGCGTCGCGCTCGTTGTCGCGATCGTCGGACGAGGAGGCGGTGGAGCCGTCCGTGCGGTCACCGATCGGGCGCGGCACGGTCGCGGTGTAGCCGGTCTGCTCCACCACGGCGATCAGCTCGTCCGGCCGTACGGTCTCGGGAAAGGACACGGTCGCCTTCTCGGTCGCGTAGTTGACCGCGGCGGTGACCCCGTCCAGCCGGTTGAGCTTCTTCTCGATCCGGGCGGCGCAGGAGGCGCAGGTCATGCCGCCGATGGCGAGCTCGACGCTGGAGGTGGCGTCGCCGCGGGCGGGGCTGGTCTCGGGGACGGTCATCTCAGCGCTCCACGGTGATCACGAACGGGGCGGTGCGGACCACGCCGCCGTGCTGGAAGTCGAGGAACAGCCGGTAGACCCCGGTGGTCGGCACGTCGACGGCGAACTCGATGGTGGGTCCCGCGGGCGTGGTGTCGTCGCCCGGGTGTCCCTCGGGATGGACGTGCAGGTAGGCCAGATCGGCCTGGCGGAGGGCGACCAGGTGGCCGTACGCCTCGAGATAGGGATCGAGATCGGTGACCGGGCGTCCGGCCTCGGTCACCGTGGCGGTGAGGGTGCCGGTCTGTCCGGCCCGTACGTCGCCGGTGAGCCGGACCTCGTAGCCGTCGACCCGGGCCGTTCTGAGCTCGCTCGTCGCTATCGGCTCGGGCGCGAACGCGCCGGCCACGGCGAGGTCGGTGCCGAGGGTGAGACCCTCGTGCCCGCGCGGCACGACGTCGGCGAACACCCGGTAGGTCCCGGCCGCCGAGGTGTCCATCGTGGTGGTCCACACCCCGGTGGTCGCCTCCAGGGTCGGGTGCAGGTGCTGGAAGCCCGCCAGGTCGCGACGCACCACGATCAGGTGCAGCTGCTTGCCGTGCGCGAGCTCGTACGCGGTCACGGGTCGCTCGTCCGGGCCCGTGATCAACAGCCGGATCTCGGTGGTCGGCCCGGCGGCGGGGCGGGGGGTCAGCAGCGTCAACCGGTAGCCGTCGACGGTGGCGGCCAGACCCTCCGGGTCTCGCTGGTCGGGGGCCGCTGTCGCGCTCTCGTCCGCGTGTCCGGCGTCGTGGTCGGCTCCCCCGTGCCCACCGGGCGAGCCGGTGGCCGTGGGTTCCGCGCCGGTCGAGACGCCGGCGAGCGGACGCACCCGGAAGCCCAGCTCGAGGGCGGCGATGAACACCACGACCAACGCCAGGGCGTACGTCGCTACCTTCATCGGGGTGCTCATGGACCCATTCTACATACCCCTGAGGGGTATCCCAAGAAGGCGAGAGCCCTCCCGCTCCACCTCGCCTCCATCAACTCCGCTCGGGTTCAAACCCAAGCGGAGTCGGTGAACCGGCAGAACCCCTGACTCCGCTCGGGTTCAAACCCAAGCGAAGTCGCAGTGGGGATCAGCGCAGGTCGAAGGTGACCTCGGACGCCTCGCCCATGGCCCGCCGCAGCTCGAGCAGCAGGTCCGGCTCGGAGCGACGCCAGCGTCGCTGGTTGACCAGGTCGTCCGCCGACACCGACAACGTGTCGGCCCTGACCTTCGGGCCGAGGGAGTCGAGCTGCTCCTTGGTGATCACCGCGGCCGAGCGACCGCTGCTCTGGTGGAAGAGCGTGTGCAGGCGCTGATCGGTGGCCAGGTCGACCACCGACATCCCCTGCTCGCTCGCCGCCACCATCGACTCCCGCGCCGCCCGGGTGATCCACACCGGGGGCGCATCGTCGGAGGCCACGGCCGCCGCCACCGTCGCCGCCGCATCGGGATGCCCGACCCGGCGGGCGCTGGCGGCCATCCGCTCCAGTCGTCCGGGCTCGCTGAGGATCTCGTCGATCTTCCAGCCGATCGTTCCCTCGTAGTTGCACTTGGCCGCGGCCCCCTGCTCCAGCAGATAGTCGCTGTTGCGCTCTTCCTGACCGGGGATCGGTTTGATCAACACCATCGGCAGTCCCGCCGCCATGCACTCCGAGGAGGACAGGCCGCCCGGCTTGCCGACGAACAGCGACGCGATCCGCATCAGGTCGGGCATGTCGCTGGAGTAGCCGAGCACCCGGTAGTGATCCTCCCGCCCGACGACGAGCTTCTCCACCTCGGTCTTCAGCTCGGCGTTGGCCCCGCAGATCACCACGGCCTGGAAGTCGCTGGTCATCCGCAGGGTCTGCTTGACCACCGCGGTGGTGTAGCTGCCGCCGGCCGCCCCGGCCGAGACCAGCAGCAGCGGCTTCTCGGCGTCCAGGTCGTACCGCTTCCGGACGGCCGCGGCGTCGACGGGCTCCCCGAACAACGGGCGCACCGGGATGCCGGAGGTCGACAGCCGGTCGGCCGGAACCCCGATCGCCTCCATGTACGCCTTCGTCTCCTCGCGGGCGACGAAGATGCGGCTGAACGGTGGGTTCAGCCAGAGCCCCTGGAAGTCATAGTCGGTGGTGACCACGAAGATCGGCGCCGTGATCAGCTCGCGGGCCAGCAGCAGCGCGGCCAGCCGAGCGGGCAGGAAGTGCGTGCAGACCACCACGTCGGGGTTGTAGTTGCGGATCCGCCGCACGGTGGACATCGTGTTGATCCGGTCGAACATCTCGACCGGCTTCTTGAGCTTGAAGGGCGGGTCGTTGGCCTCGTAGCCCCAGCCGACCAGCCACGGGACGGCGTCGACCAGCTTGAAGTAGGTCTTGCCGTACAGGTACTGGTACGCGTCGTTCGACAGCTCGAGGACGTCGACGATCTCGGCGTAGATGCCCGGAGTCGCCTTCAGGTAGCGCTCGATGACGCCACCGGCCATGTTGTGGCCGGATCCGACGCCGGCGGACAGGATCAAGACGCGCTTGCTCACGGGATATGTCTAGCGCAATCGGGCCTGGGGACGGGACACCTGATGGGCTGGTGGTATGCCGGGAACGGCAGCAGATCGCCGTCCACGACAGCAGGACTGGCACCAGCATCCGACGGACGGGGCCAGGTGACCCAGATCGGTGTCCGATCCTCGACCGCGGAGTACAGTCAGCGGCGATCTGCCGTCCGGAACACCCAGGGAGTGAGCGTGGAGCGACTCGAGAAGCCGAGCGAGGTGACCGCAGAACTCGATTCCCGACCGAGGGACGAGGCGCTGCACTGGTTGGTCGACTGGCTCAATCGTCGCGACAACATCCTCGACCAGATCAAGGTCGACGACATCGCGTCGGCCCTGGAGACCATCGCCGCCGAGCTCCGGAAAGAGGCCGCCGAGCAGTCGTCGACCGAGAGCGCCGGTCTCGAGCTGGCCGCAACCGTGCTGGCCGACTCGGCCGAAGGCGTACGCGTCGGCGACGAGCTGACCACCGGCATCGACGTGGGCGGTCTCGTCGATCGAGGTCTGGACGAGCAGCAGCCGGCGGTCGAGGAACCCCAGCATCCCGAGGGCTGACGGCTCGCGCGCCTCGGTCCGACGTCAGGGGCGGGGATGGCCCTGGCTGCGGACGGTCTGGTGACAGGTGGCCCACTGGTGCAGCTCGTCGGCCAGGTCGTGCGCCATCTGAGGGGTCAACCGCGGCCCCGTACCCGTGGTGGTGATCTCGAGGGTGTGGTCCTGGCTGATCAAGGTGACCTCCCGTCCGGCCTCGTCCTGCACGGTGATCTTGTGGGCACCATTGCGGTGGACGTGAGTGCTCATTGCTCTTCCCCCGATCGATAAGGGCCGCAGGTCCTCGGGTCGCGGGCGCGACCGGCGAAGGATCTTCTCCTTCCAGTGGACCCGTGGCGAAGCGGTTGTGATGCATCGACGACCAAAGATCAGCGACCTCTCGACAGATTCTTCGTTGCCGTTCAGGGCGGATGCAGTGATCGCCAACCATCCGGTGGGAAGGGGTAACGGCAGTGACTCCCGGACGGCGCCCCTCGGGCTCTACGGTCGGGGTGGACCACCGCAGCCGACGTACGGCTGACGCCCCCACCAGAAGGAGACATTCGATGGAGCACGTCCGCCTCGGCCGCACCGGGCTGAAGGTCAGCCGCATCGCCCTCGGCTGCATGAGCTACGGCACTCCGGGCTTCCACCAGTGGACGCTGGACGAGGACGCCTCCGCGCCGTTCTTCCGCCAGGCGGTCGAGCTCGGGGTGAACCTGTGGGACACGGCGAACGGCTACGGCGGCGGCAGCTCCGAGGAGTTCGTCGGCCGGGCCATCCGGCGCTACTCGCGCCGCGAGGACATCGTCATCTCCACCAAGGTGTTCACCACCATGCACCCCGGCCCGGGCGGGTCGGGCCTGTCCCGCAAGGCCATCCTCGAACAGCTCGACGCGTCCCTGTCCCGGCTCGGAACCGACTACATCGACCTCTACCTGATCCACCGGTTCGACCCTGACGTCCCGGTGGAGGAGACCATGGAGACGCTGCACGACGTGGTCAGGGCGGGCAAGGTCCGCTACCTCGGCGCCTCGTCCATGTGGGCTTGGCAGTTCGCGAAGATGCAGCATGCCGCCGACCTCGGCGGTTGGACCCGGTTCGCGGCGATGGAGAACCAGTACAACCTCCTCAAGCGCGAGGAGGAGCGGGAGATGCTGCCGATGTGCGCCGACCTCGGCGTGGGCTGCATCCCCTATTCCCCCCTCGGCAAGGGTCGGCTCGCCCGGCCGTGGGGGCAGCAGACGCAACGCGGCACCGTCGACCAGGTCGCCAAGTCCTTCGACCTCGACATCGACCAGCCCGTGATCGACGCCGTCCAGGCTGTCGCCGAAGCCCGCGGGGTCGCCATGGCCAAGGTCGCGATGGCCTGGCTGCTCAGCAGGCCGGTCGTCACCGCCCCGA
>DATDBH010000033.1:0-66060 GCA_036524985.1 Microlunatus sp.
GGGCTAAGTACCGTCCGAGGACTGGCTGAAGATCTTGTCCATCGCCGCCGCTCCCCGAGTCAGCACGGGCCGCAGTTCCTTGCGGTAGACCTTCTCAGTGGTGCGCGTGTTCGCATGCCCCACGAGGCGAGCGATGTCTTCGATCGGTACCTCGGAGCTCGACAACAGAAGCGACACGAAGCTGTGCCGAAGTTCGCGTGGAGTCCAGGCAGTCTCGTCGAGTCCGGCGTCATGAGCTACCTTGCGGAACGCTCGCCGGACATTCGACGCGTCGAGTTGCGTGCCGACACTCGAGGCAAAGACCAGGTCGGTCTCGACCCGCCTGTCGCCGGCAACGAGCCGGGCCAACTGCTGGACGGGCTCATGGGCTCGCAGCGCGTCGACGGCACGACGTGGCAGCTCGAGGGTGCGCCTTGACATCGACGTCTTGGTGTCATTGCCTTCCCGAACGGATCTCCACAGCTCCACGAACGGCGGTTGGCTGTCGAGGTTCATGTGATCCCACGTCAACGCTCGCAACTCCTCAGTTCGCGCGCCGGTCACTAGGCGATCCTTTGTCGCTAGGATCGGGAACCCCCGCAACGCCAGGAACTGCACCACCTGCCCACCGACCTGCAGGTTCGGCACATAGCCGTTCAGATAGATCCGGTCCAAGCACTCCAGATCCAAACTCACGTGCCCATCCAGAATGTCCGCCGTCCGCACCGGTCGCTTCGCCATCACGCACCCCCGACGGCCAGCATGACCCGACACCGCCAACCAAGCCCGAGCCCGACCCGACTCACACGGCCAACCCGACCACCGACCTCGGCGGTCCGAGGCGGAGCCTCATTAGAGTGTCTGGGGTGAGCGATCTGGTCGGCTGGTCGATATGGACGGCTGAGCAGTTCATGGCCCCTCTGGGCCGCAGGTGGATGCACGTACAAGCTGTTGGCCGCCTCGCGAGTGAGATCGGGCCTGCATTCGGCAACTTGGAACACGTCCTGATCGCATCCGCATATCTTCACGACATCGGATACGCGGAGGAGTTGGCGACAACTGGCTTCCCTCCGCTCGACGGTGCCCGTTACCTCCGAGCGGAGGGCCATGAGCTGGTCGCTCGGCTGGTCGCTCACCACTCTGGCGCTCGCGTCGAGGCGAGATTGCGAGGGGTTGAAGACTTCGAGATGGAGTTCCCGTTCCAGGCCTCGGCGTTGGACGATGCGCTGACATTCTGCGACCTCACGACGAGTCCTGCAGGTGAGCGGGTCTCCGTTGATGATCGTGTCGACGAAATTGCGGAGCGATACGGCGTAGGAAGTCCGAGGGGCCGGGCCATGCTGCACAACTTGGATGACTACCATCGCGCCCGGTTGGCGACCCTCAAGCATGCAAGTGAAGCCGGGATCCCGCTCAAAGACTACTGAATCAAGGCGTTTGAGATGTGCACGCCGACAGAAGCACCGCCGGCGCGTCGCCAGCCTCAAGTCACCAGACCTCGAACCACTCACGACACCGGGGCTCCGCAGCCCGTCCGCTTGCGGGCCGATTCCGAATCGGTGCGCGTCGGCCTATTGCCCTATTTGCCCGTCGATGCATGCACGCAGCAGGTCCGCGTGACCGCAGTGCCGCGCATACTCCTCGATCCGGTGCACCAGCATCTCACGCACGGCGATGCCGTCCTAGAGCGTGGAGAGGCCGGGCACCACGTGATCGCCCAGAGCCTGAACAAAGGCGGCTGGGTCGTTGCTCGGCGGCATCACGTGGACCTCGTCAATACCGATGTCGGCGAAAGCCCTCATCTGCTCAACGAAGCCAGCGCCGCCCTCTGCAGGATCGGCTGGTGCCATGCACGTGATGGTCTTGCGCAAGCGGTCGTAGGAGCTGTCTTCGTTTTGGCAGTGCTCGCGCAGGATCTCCAACTTCTGGACCGTCCCGGAAGCATCTGCTGGATCGGCGAAGAGGTTGCAGGCATCGCCGTACTTCGCCACGAACCGAAGAGTCTTCTTCTCACCGGTCCCGCCGATCATGATGGGCGGCGTGCGGATCGGTTGCGGACGATTCAGAGTGCGGCCGAGTTGATAGTGCATGCCGTCGTATCGACCCTCGTCGTCGCTCCACATCTGGCGCACGATCTGGAGCGTCTCCTCCAGCCTCTCGAACCGCTCCCTCGTGGAAGGGAAGGGTACGCCGAGTCCGACCGCCTCCGCTTCATACCAGGCAGCGCCGATTCCCAGGGCCGCGCGCCCACCAGAGAGAACGTCGAGGGTCGAGATGATCTTTGCCAGCAAACCAGGGTGGCGATACGTCGTCCCGGTGACCAGCATCTGCAGTTCGGCCGCCCTCGTGTGCGCTGCCAGGAAGCCGAGGGTTGTGTAGCCCTCCAGCATGTTCAGGTCCGGCCCACCGACCATCTCCATCTGCCAGTAGTGGTCCATGACAGAGAGGTTGTCGATGCCGGCCTCGTCGACTGCCTTGCCGGTCGCCGCCAACATCGGCGCGATGGCCAGCGGGCCGCCCTCGAAGTCGTAGGTGACCAGGTGCACTCCGAGCTTCATGACTCGAAACTACCGTGCCTGCCCGCGTCGGTATCCCGCCTCTGGCGCGCTCCGCGTGACGATCCTGTTTGTGGCGCGCGCTCCGCGTGACGATCGGCTCGCGGAGCGGCCGTCCCGTTTCCGAGACCCAACCCGGACGCCGGCGCCTCAAGCCGCCGATCCCACTTGCCGAGTCCGATCGCGGTTCGTCTGACGGGAAGGGTCGGCACCATGCCCCGGACAGCCACGCGATCCCGCTGCCGGACCGGCGACCCGGTCGACAGCAGTGCCAAAGCTGGCCCTGGTGACGCGTGCAGCGGCGGCGGCTCGTCTTCGGTCGCCGGAGGCCGACAAGTGCGACGAGGAACGGCCCCTTGCGACGGACCTGCTGGGTAATGGTGACGACGGTCGCTCTGCGTGCTCCGCACGACGGTCGCTCTGCGTGCTCCGCACGACGGTCGCTCTGCGTGCTCCGCACGACGGTCGCTCTGGGTGACGCCCGTCCTCGCGAGACCGACGCCCTGCGGTGGCGCCGCTAGGTGCTGCCGTGGGAACAGATGATGTCCAGCCAGGGTGGTCGGGAACGGCACTTGCCGTGCGGGGTTCCGACGTGGTGGAGTAGCGGTCCGTCGGACTGACGGCCGAACCCGCCAGCCAGCCGTGCACGCCAAGCGCACTCTTCCAGGCCCGCTCGATCAGCAAGCTCGTCGTCTCCACAGTGGTCTTGTCGTTGGTCGAGTCAGACACCCTGCGCCTGCAGCAGCCCATCACCACGTGACTCGACGACCTCCCGTCGCTTTGGCCGACGATCACCTGCACCAGCTCCTCAGTAACACCTCCGGGCTCGGGCATGGGGGAGTTGCCCCCGGTCTGCCAAGGCTGCTGACCGCGCCGCCACCCAGTGGATGAGTTCCACTATGACCAGTTCGCTCGGCCGTTCACGAGACGTCCGACGACACAGGCCGACGTCTGCGGGTCGGAACCCGAAGCTGATGTCAGTGGTCATCTCTAGGCTGGTTGGCGAAGGGGAGGACCAGTGGACTACATGGCCATCGAGTCACTGCGGCAGCGCCATGCCGCGTGGCGGGTGCTTCGGGCAGGCAACGCGGCGCTGATCCTGTCGTTCCTGGGCACCTACTTCGTGGAGGGCAACCGCGGCGCCTGCGCGGCCAGCGAGGTGGCTGCCGCGTTGGACGACCAGCTGTACGCACTGAACGCCGAGACCTCGATGGAGAGCGACGAGGCGCGGTTTCCCAAGGATCCACGGGCCTATCTGGAGGACTGGGCGGCCGCTGAAGCCGGGCACCTGCGCCGCTTCTACCCGCCGGGGGACCACGAGGTCCACTACGAGGTGACCCCGGCCTTCGAGAAGGCGTACGCGTGGGTGACGTCGCTGGAAGGTCGCTCCTTCGTCGGGACGGAGTCGCGGCTGCACACGGTCGTCGAGCTGCTGCGCCAGATCGTGCGGGGGACGGAGGCCGACCCCGGTGTTCGACTGGCCGACCTGCACCGGCGGCGCGACGAGCTGGATGCCGAGATCGCGGCGGTCGAGGGCGGCGACGTGCCGGTGCTGGAGCCCACGGGGGTGCGCGACCGCTACCAGCAGCTCTCCGCCACCGCCCGCGAGCTGTTGGCCGATTTCCGTGAGGTGGAGGAGAACTTCCGGCTCCTCGACCGGGCCGCGCGGGAGAAGATCGCCTCGTGGGACGGATCGAAGGGCGAGCTGCTGGCGGACCTCGTCGGTGGTCGGTCGGAGATCGCCGGATCTGATCAGGGCCGCAGCTTCCAGGCGTTCTACGAGTTCCTGCTGTCCGAAGCTCGGCAGGCCGAGCTCGGCGACCTGCTCGCCCGGGTGTCCGCGCTGGACTCGGTGGCCGGAGAGCCGCGTCTGGGCACGATCCACCACGAGTGGTCCGAGGCGGCCGAGCGGGCGCAGCGGACCGTCCGGCAGATCTCGGAGCAGCTGCGTCGGTTCCTGGACGACCAGATCTGGCTGGAGAACCGGCGGGTGCTCGACCTCGTCCGAGCCGTGGAGGGTGCGGCGCTGGAGGTCCGCTCTGCGCCGCCGGCGTTCGGCCTCGAGGTGAGTGAACCCGGCGTGGAGATCGTGCTGCCCTTCGACCGGCCGCTCTACGTGACACCGGCGGCGGTCGAGGTCGAGAGTGTCATCCCGGCGTCGACCGACGAGGTGGACACGGACCTGCTCTTCGCCCAGTCCTTCGTGGATCAGGCTCGCCTGGTTGACAACATCAGAAGTCTGCTGCCGGCGCGATCCTCGGCGCTGCTCTCCGACATCGTGGACCTGTTTCCCCTCGAGCAGGGAGCCGCCGAGATCATCGGTTATCTCGCGGTCACCGACGAGGACGTCGTGGTCGAGATGGATGAGACCGGGGAGACGCTGTTGGAGTACGCCGACCCGGCGGATCCCGGGTTGATCAAGCGAGCGAGGCTACCCAAGGTGACGGTGAGACGACGATGAGCGACGACCAGTCCGTGGCCCGTGCGATCATCCGGCTGATGCAGGGGGTGGTGTATCGCGAGTCCGACGAGGACACCTGGCTGACGCTGGAGCGGTCCGGGGCCGGAGCCCGCGATCACTTCGCCACCATCGGCGTCGACGTGGTCGTCGATGACGTCGAGGGCTACGCCTACCTGCGATCGCGACCCGAGGTGGACGGGGAGGAGCCGCTGCCGAGGCTGGTGCGGCGGCGCGCCCTGACCTACAACGTCAGCCTGCTCCTGGTGCTGCTGCGCAAGCGCCTCCTGGAGTTCGAGACCGCCGGGGTCGAGGGCCGACTGGTGCTGACCACCGAGCAGATCGTTGAGCTCTTGCGCGTCTTCCAGGCTGACACCACCAACGATGCGCGCGTCGTCGATCAGGCCGAGCGCACGATCAACAAGGCGGCCGAGCTCGGCTTCCTGCGGTCGTTGCGGGGCCAGACCGGGCACTGGGAGGTCCGCCGGATCCTCAAGGCCTACGTCGACGCCGAGACGTTGTCGGACTTCGCGGCGCGACTCAAGACGTACGCGGGAGGAGGGGTGGAGGCCGATGGGTGAGGGACTCTTCTCCGCCGTGGGGCTGGCGGGGTCCGGCCGGGCAGGCTACCGACTGCAGCACCTCGAGGTCTTCAACTGGGGCACGTTCGACGCCCGGGTGTGGCGGCTGTCCTGCGACGCGGAGACGGCACTGCTCACCGGAGACATCGGCTCGGGCAAGTCGACCCTGGTGGATGGGCTGACGACCCTGCTGCTGCCGGCGCACAAGATCGCCTACAACAAGGCGGCCGGTGCGGACGCGCGGGAGCGCACGCTCCGGTCCTACGTCGAAGGTCACTTCAAGTCGGAGCGGGTCGAGGCGACCGGCCGTTCCCGGGCCATCGGTCTGCGCTCCAGCGGCCGGACCTACTCCGTGGTGCTCGGCGTCTTCGTCAACGACGGCTACGAGGAGACGGTGACGCTGGCGCAAGTCTTCCAGCAGCGCGAGAGCACGGGTCAGCCCTACCGGTTCTTCGTCACGGCCACGAAGGAGCTGTCTGTCGCGACCGACTTCGCGGACTTCGGTTCCGACCTGCGTGATCTCCGACGTCGGCTGCGCGCCGGAGGGGCGACCCTCTACGACGACTTCCCCAAGTACGGCACAGCCTTCCGCCGGCTGCTGGGTATCCGCTCCGAGCAGGCTCTGGAGCTGTTCCACCAGACGGTGTCGATGAAGTCGGTCGGCAATCTCAACGACTTCGTCCGAGACCACATGCTCGAGCCGAGCGACGCCGGTGATCGGGTGCGCGACATCATCGCCCACTTCGAGGACCTGACCAAGGCCCACGACGCGGTGAAGCGGGCACGGGAGCAGCTCGAGGCGCTGGAACCGCTGGTGAAGACGGCGGAGAGGTACGACACCGCGCTGACCGAGCGAGCGCACCTGGAGCTCGAGCGTGCCGCGGTGCGCCTGTTCATCACCGAGCTGCGGTCCGACTTGCTCGCGGACGAGATCACGGGGCTGGAGGCGATCGGCGATCGTCTGTCGAGTGAGCAGGAGCTGGCGAGGTCCGGGCAACGGGAGCTCGCGGCCGAACGTGATGCGCTGATCGAGGAGCGGGCCAGGGCCGGGGGAGACCGCATCGGCGAGCTGGAGCGGCTCGCGGGGGAGGCCCGGGCGCAGGCCGAGCGGCGGATCACGGCCCGGGCCCGGTTCGATCTCGCGGTCGCCGATGCCGGACTGTCCCCGATCGCGGATCCCGAGGCCTTCACGCAGCTGACGCGCCTGGTCCTCGAGCGACGTCCGCGGCTCGACGACGAGAAGCGCGCCCTGGACCATGCCGTGGCCGAGTTCATCGGCCGGGAGAAGGAGCTCGGTGGCCGGGCCGCGACGATCGGGGACGAGCTGTCCAGCCTGCAGCAGCGGACCAGCAACCTGCCAGCGGAGCAGGTGCAGCTGCGTGCGCAGCTCTGCGCCGACCTGAAGCTGACGGCGGACGACCTTCCGTACGCGGGTGAGTTGTTGGACGTGGTCGAGGAGCACCTGGCGTGGCGTGGCGCGGCGGAGCGGGTCCTGCGCGGTTTCGCCCTGTCGGTGTTGGTGCCGCAGCAGCACTACGACGCGGTGGCCCAGTGGGTCAACGGCCGCCGACTCCTCGTCCGCGGTCGCGACGGCGGGGAGCGCGGGGCCCGGCTGGTGTACGAGCGCGTGTCCTCCCGCCGGATCGCGCTGCAGCGCCCGAACCGAGGCGGTCTGCTCCTCGCCGACTGCCTCGAGGCGAAGACCGGTCCCTTCCGCGACTATCTGCTGGCCGAGCTCGCGCGGCGGGCGGACCATCGCTGTGCAGACACGCTGGCGGAGTTCCGGGCGGAGCAGCGCGCCGTGACCCGTGAGGGGCAGGTCCGCTCGGGCGACCGTCATGAGAAAGACGACCGGCATCGCGTCGACGACGCCCGACGGTGGGTTCTCGGCTGGGCGAACGAGCGCAAGATCGCTGCCCTCCAACGAGAGCTGGCCGAGGTGGAGTCAGCTCGCGAGAGCGTCGCCGGAGAGCTCGCCCGACTCACCCGTCAGCGAGACGGGCTGCAGTCACGCCGAGACGGACTCGCACGGCTCGACGGCTTCGCCTCCTGGGCCGAGCTCGACATCGACGAAGCGGTCCGGCGGGCTGAGGAGCACGACGCCGAGCGAGCACGTCTCGAGGCCGGGTCGTCTCGTCTCGATGAGCTCACCCGCGCTCTCGCCCGCAACGCCGAGCGGGCCGCCGCGGTGAACGCGACGATCGAACGGGTCACCGGTGAGCTGGCGACCACGACGGCCGCGATGCAGCATGCCAGGCAGCACAAGGCTCGCGATGACGAGTACGTGAGTCAGCAGCCAACCGCCGAGCTGGACCGGGCACGGGACGCGTACGCGGCACTGGGCGCAAGGCTCGGCGCGTCGCGCCCGGCTCGTTCGGAGGACTGCGCCGCCATCGAGACCGAGCTGTCGGCCGAGCTGCACCGCCGGATCGAGCGCCTCACCCGCGAGCTGGGTGGCTACATCACCAGTCTCCACCAGTACATGGGCGATCTGTTGCGCCGCTGGCCGGAGCTGCGGGCAGACCTCGACGTGGACGTCGAAGCGCGGGGCGACTTCGTCGCACTCCGCGACCGCGTCGCGACCGACGACCTGCCCCGGTTCGAGAGCGAGTTCAAGGAGCAGCTGAACAAGAACGCCATCCAAGAGCTCGCCGGGTTCAACAACTGGCTCCACCGCCAGGCGGCAGCCATCGACGAGCGGGTCGGTCGCATCAACGAGGCGTTGGGCGCCGTGCCCTACAACCGCGGCCGCTACATCCGCCTCGAGAAGGAGCCGACCAGCAACTCCGATGTGGTGCTGTTCCGGTCGGATCTGCGCAACCTCACCAACGACAGCCTAGTCGTCGACGGCGATCAGTACTCGGAGCAGCGCTTCCTCGACGTGCAGCGGATCATCGAGCGCTTCCGCGGACGCGAGGGGTATGCCGACTCGGACAGGACCTGGTCCCGCCGGGTCACCGACGTACGCAACTGGTTCGTCTTCTCAGCCTCGGAACGCGACCTGGAGACCCACGAGGAGTGGGAGCACTACAGCGACTCCGACGGCAAGTCCGGGGGACAGAAGGAGAAGCTCGCCTACACGATCCTGGCCGCCTCGCTGGCCTACCAGTTCGGTCTCGAATGGGGCGTCAGCAAGTCGAAGGACTTCCGCTTCGCGGTCATCGACGAGGCGTTCGGTCGCGGGTCGGACGCGTCCACCAGGTATGCCTTGGAGCTGTTCGCCAAGCTCGGTCTGCAGCTGCTGATCATCACCCCGCTGCAGAAGGTGCACGTGATCGAGCCGTACGTGCGGGCGATCGGTTTCGTGGACAACCCGACGGGAACGTCCTCCCGGCTGGAGACGATGACGATCGAGGACTATCGATCGCGGCGCGAACGGCACCCATGAGCGCCGCCTGGGCCACACCGGAGCTCGTCGCCGCCAAGGTGCGCCGCCGCTGGGACGACGGCTCGCTGTTGCGGGCGTACGGCGAGGGTCTGCCTTTCGAGCGCCTCGCCATCGCCCTGCCGGGGCCGACCGCCTCCGTGATCGGCGATGATCTGTCGGCGGCTCAGCGGTGGGTGTCACGGCTGGATGCCGGCCGACGGGACGACAGCCGCTACAGCCTCGAGTGGTCGACCATCGGTGGGCGCCGCCTCGGCCGCAATCAGGTGCCGTCCCGGGCCGTGGTGTCCAGCTTCACGCAAGCCTGGGCCCTGCTCGGGGTGTCGCGCGACGTGCAGCTGTTCGAGCAGATCCTGGCCCTGGTCGAGGTGCACCCGCCCGTACGCGCGTGGGTGCTCACGCATCCCCACCGGGCGCTGGAGCGTCGAGACGAGTGGTCGCGGCTGGTGGCCGCCTACGTCTGGCTCGACACGCATCGTGGCTCTGGCCGGTATCTACGAGAGATCAGTGCCCCCGGCGTCGACACCAAGTTCGTCGAGAGACAGCGCTCCGTGCTCGCAGCGATGCTCGGTGTGCCCAGCGCGTCGACGAGGTTCCTGGCCGACCTGGGTCTTCGGCAGAAACCCGAGATCGTCCGACTCCGGGCCGATCGATCACTGGGTCTGCCGGGCCCGCTCTCCGAGATCGCCGTTCGCGCCGACGAACTGGTCGAGCTGGGGCTGGCGCCGCGGACCACCTGGGTGATCGAGAACGAGATCACCTATCTGAGCGTGCCCGTTCCGCCGGACGGCGCGGTGATCTGGGGGAAGGGGTTCGACGTCGATCGGGTCGGCCGGCTGCCCTGGCTGGTGGATGTCGACGTGCGTTACTGGGGCGACCTCGACACCCACGGGTTCGCGATCCTGGACCGTCTGCGCGCCTGGCTCCCGCAGACGCGTTCGGTGTTGATGGATCGTCAGACGCTGCTCGCTCACCGGGATCGCTGGGGCACCGAGGATCGCCCGACCGCAGCCCGGCTCGGTCGGCTGAGCCCCGACGAGCAAGATCTCTACGGCGACCTGGTCGTCGATGCCTTGGGAGATCGGGTTCGGCTCGAGCAGGAGAGGATCGACTGGTCCTGGGTGCGCGAGCGGATCGGGTCCGAGGTCGAAAGTGCCAGTGGATGAGCGATTCCTTCTCGCTACTCATCTCCACTCATAAATGATGAGCGACGGTGCTACGCTGGTCCCATGTCGACAGGTCGGCAGTGGCCAGCCTGCTCGGCGGCGCCTGGTCAGTCCGATGCTGGTCAGTCCGATGCTGGTCAGTCCGATGCTGGTCAGTCCGATGCTGGTCAGTCCGATGCTGGTCAGTCCGATGCTGGTCAGACAGCGGACGAACGAGTCGAGGTGCCGCCGATCGGGCACGAGCAGCAGACCTGGAACCCGCCGCCGGAGTATGCGCTCACCCGGCGCGAACGGAGCGCCAGCGGCCGTACCTACCGATCGGCGGTTCCCGTCAGAATCGGTGGTCTGGCCTTCACGTTGCCGACAGGACTCATCGCCGAAGCGGAGGAAGCGGCCTCGGCGATCGCTCGATTCGACGAGTCCACCCAGCATGGGCTGGGTGGGATCGCGGCGGTCCTCCTTCGTTCGGAGTCGGCCTCCTCGTCTCAGATCGAGCAGATCAGTGCTTCGGCGCGTGCGATCGCCGAGGCCGAGCTGACCGGCTCCGGCGCCGGCAACGCGGCCGTCGTGGCCGACAACATGCAGGCGATGACGGAGGCGGTGGGCAACGCCGACACGCTGACGGCCGCCGCCATCGTCGAGGTCCAACGCATTCTGCTGGCTCGGCAGGCACCGCATCTTGTCGGCTGGCGGACCGAACCAGTCTGGATCGGCGGCGGCGGATCGACACCGGTCACCGCTGACTACGTCGGTCCAGACCACCGGCGGATCCCGGACGCCATCGACGACCTCATCAGGTTCGCCTCCCGCGACGATCTCCCGCTGCTGCCGCAGATCGCTGTCGCCCACGCCCAGTTCGAAACCATCCACCCCTTCGCCGATGGCAACGGCCGGACCGGTCGGGCCCTCGTCCAGATCATGCTGAAGAGCAAGCAACTGACCCGTACGGCCACAGTCCCGCTCTCCGGCGGGCTTCTGGTCGAGAAAGAGCGGTACTTCGATGCGCTCGGGGCGTACCGCACCGGTGATGCCGCCCCGATCATCCACCAGTTCTGCCGAGCGGCCCTGCGGGCCGTCCGCGACGGCCAGCTGCTCACCACCCAGCTGAGCGAGCTCCGCGACACGTGGCGCACCATGATCAAGGTCCGCGCCGACTCCTCAGTCTGGAAGATCATCGACCTGCTCCCCGCCCACCCGGTGATCGACGCGGAGACCGTTGCCGCACTCGCGGGAATCCACCCGAACAACGTCAGGCGGGCGGTCGAACCGCTCGTCGCAGCGGGCATCCTGGTCGGACGTCAGCACTACAGGTCCCACAAGTACCTCTACCGGGCGCCCCAGATTCTGGATGTACTCGACGACTACGCAGCGAAGGTCGGTCGGCGGCAGCGATGAACGATGTCGGTCCAACGTAGCGACGGCTGACGGCGGCCCACCCGACGCCGGTGCGTCAGCAGACGAGCGGGCAGAGTCGCCGTAGGAACCGACTTCGCCATGCTGTCGATCTCCTTCACGGTGCCGCCTTGCTCGAGGGTTTTGCTGCCAGCTTGCTGACGCGCGCCGCACGTCGGGGACGTTCCCACGGGAACGTCATTGCCCGACTGGTATCCGGACCTGCTGGACTCGGTCATCGCCCATGTCGCTCAGGGCGATCGGCGGGCGGTGAGGGCGGCTGCGAACACCCAACTGCTGTTGGCGTACTGGTTGATCGGTCGGGAGATCCTGGTCCGCCAGCAACGGGAGGGTTGCGGCAATCGTCCCACCTGGCTCGGGTTCGCCTCGGTGCGGCAGCGCAGCTGAGGGTGCGTGGTGACCCGTTCCGGTTCGCTGATCCTCGGGTTCAACCAGTCACCAGTGCTCAGGTCGCTCTCGGCCGCGCAGACGACGATCACCCAACGGCCTCGTCCAGCACCTGCTTCATCTTCTCCACGTATTCCCGGGCCCGCCGGTGGGTGGTGATCGTCCGGAACTGGGCGACGATCTCAGCTGCCGTCGGCCCACCCACCTTCTCCGCCAGCGCGATCTCCTCCTTCACCAGGATGTGCAGGAAGCCGATCAGATTGCCGCTCGCAGGCAGCGACTCGTCGTCGATGTCACGGCTCTGGTCTGTGCCTGCATGGGGTGGGTCGGGGACCTCGGCGCGTTCGGGCAGCAGTTCCGGGCAGTCGCTCCTGGCCTCCGTGCTCAACAGGTGCCACACGTCATTGGCGGCTTCGTCGCGGTTGGTCAGCGCAGGCAGGCCGAGCATTCGCTCGACTGTCGCGAGAATGGACGTGTGGTCGTAGATCGTGTGATCGACTGTCCCTCTGGCGATGAAGGGTGAGACGACCACGGCGGGCACCCTGACGCCCAGTCGGCTGAAGTCGAAGCAATGGGTGTTGAGATCCTTTTGGCCTTTCGGGATCGGATCCGCCGGCGGCACGGCAGGTCCCGGTGGGACCGAGTCATAGAAACCACCGTGTTCGTCGTAGACGATCACCAACAGGCTGGACTCCCACAGCGGAGAGCTCCGAATCGTCTCGTAGACGAACTTGATCAGACCTTCCCCGCCGTACGGGTCGTCCTCCGGGTGCTGCGACGATCCTCCGATGTAGCGCGGTCCGGGCTCGGGGGGCTGCGGCGAGAAGAAGCTGGCACCGAAGTTCGGTTCGATGAAGGTGTAGGGATACTGCTCTCGGTAGGCCGCGCCGTCGCCCTCTCGAAGATCCTGCTCGAGGTTCTTCAGTGAGTGCACGTCCAGCAGACTGACGCCTCGGAGCGCGGCGACCTGAGATATCCATCCGCCCTGCGCGGCTCCTGAGGGATGGTCGCTGAACGAGTTGTCCTTGTCCTGATAGAGACGCCAACCGTGACCAGCCGCCTGCAGTGAGGCGAAGATCGATCCGTTACCGTACTCGAAACCGTGATAGGTCTCCCATTCGAGCTCTTCGTGGAGCGACGGGCTTCGATCCATGCCCGACGCGGACGCGCCGTGCACGAAGAACCGATTCGGCCAGGTGGGGCCCGGCAACGACGAGAACCAGAAATCGCAGATCGCGAACTCGCGGGCCAGTGCGTTCATCACCGGCAGCTGCGTCGAGGTGTCGAAGCCGCTCATGATGTCTTTGAGGTGGCGAGCATCAGGCCGTCCGGTGCCCTCACTGGTCGACCGGGCGTAGCTACTCACGAAGCCCGAGTTGTCGATGCCGGGGTAGGCGAAGGTCTCCACCGGACCCGCGCAGCCGGTCGCGATGTTCTCGAGGTACTCAGCTGCGGCGCGGGCGCCACACAGCTGCTCCAGCACGTCCGGGAACTCGTGGCCGGGATCGGTCGTCATGCTGGACGGAGCGTCACCGGTGAACGGGTAGGCGATCCCGTCGTAGGTGTTGCTGTCCTCGGCTGTGGCGACGGTGATGCCACCGATCCCCGACCATCCGAAGATGTGATCGAAGGAATGGTTCTCGAGCATCAGTACGAAGACGTTGGTCACGGGCACCGACGACGGCTGGGTGTTGGCCATGTCACTCCCGGCAGGTGCGCGTCGAACTCGGGTGGCATGTTCGGGACGTAGCAACCACTGCGTGACCGTCTAGCTGTTGGGCTCGATGGTGAAGGCGCTGGCCTGGAGCTGGATCAGGCCGTCGGCGAAGCGCAGGGTGTCGACCCCGTCGTCGACGTGCCCAGCAGTCGCGGTCGCCGTCCACCAGACGAGCAGTGCGTCACCACCGAACACTGTCGGCCCGATCTGGAACTCGACGTCCGGCAGCATCTCGAGTGCTTGTCGAAAGAACTGTTCGACGCCGTGACGTCCCTCCACGGCACCCCGCGAGGTCAGGAGCAGTGCGTCGTCGGCGTAGTCCTTGCCGATCGCGGTGACATCGCGCAGAGCCAACGCGGACAGATGATCAGCGAACACTTCCTCTGGCGAACGTGTCATCTGGAGCCTCCCGGGTCTGACGGCGCCTCGAGCCCAGCGAACCCGGATGCCATCGTCCTCCGCGGTCCATGGCGCGGTCAACACCCCCTTCATGAGTGACGGCGTCGCGCCGCGTGTCCGACCGGAGAACGCGACGAACGGTCTGGGTCAGGGGTGCGCGGACGCTGCGTGTCAGCGCGCGTCGATGATGGCGGCGTCGCTCGTTTCCTGGACTGGATCCACGCGCGGCCGTTCGAGGCCCGCGCAGTCTGCCATCAACTCGGACAGGCGACGTGCGAACCTGGCGGCCGGTGCCCCATCGACGACGGCGTGGTCGAACGAGATGGTGAGGTCGAGCAGCTCCCGGGCCTGCAGACTGCCGTCGAGGTAACGGGGCTTGGTGACGAAGCCGCCGACCGTGATGCTCAGCGTCGCCGGGGTGACGGGGATCCCCCAGCCACCCGCGGGTCCGAACATGCCGATGGAGCTGACGGCGACAGTTCCGCCGAGAAGCTTGAACAGGTCCGGTCGGTGCAGCAGGACGCGCCAGACGAGCCGGCGCAGAGGACGGGGCAGGCTCATGAACGCCAACGACCTGCGATATCGCGGCTCCGCTGCTGGCGCTGCGCTCTGTCCCGCCCTGATCTCTGCGGTGAGAGCGTGGACGCTCTTGTGGTTGATGGCACGGACGATGATCGACTTCACGATGGGCTGGCCCTCGACCGTCGCCTTGATCTGGGTGTTGGCGTCGACGTCATCGAAGATGATCAATCGATCCCGACGTCGGTAGGCGTGCAGGGTCCGGTCCTCATCGACCGCTCGACCGATCACGTACAGCACGTAGGCGGTGAAGGAGACGTCTTCACCTTCGGCTCGGCGGCAGGTGATCTCCCGGCGGACGTCCGTCACGTCGATCTCCACCAACCCGTGGACGATGTCCTTGGTCCGCGCTGCCGTCAACAGGTCACCATAGGCCCGCCGGATCTTCAGGAACGGGCGCGACTGGAACGACGGCGATCGTGCAGTACCCATATCCTCACGCTAGGCAGGGGTCGGCACGGGTGAGCAGAGGAGAAGGTCCTGCATAGGGTCGCGATCGGCGGCCGAGACTCGGATGAGGACCGCGAGCCGGGGCCGTCTGTGCCGATCGCACGCGCGGATTGCACCGTCCGACCACCGACGACGCCGGTGCTCCACCGAGCCGAGGGTCTGGTGGGTTGGATCCTTGTCGGCCATTCTGTAGTCATGGTGGATTCGGAAGATCTTGGCTCCGCGGCAAGCGCCGATGCGGCAGCGCCGCCGGGCACGAGCCTGGTGGTCGGTCACGACGGCTCGGTGGGTGCCCGCAACGCGTTGACGATCGCGCTGCAGCTGGCGTCAGAACTCAAGGCGCCGGTCACCATCGTGAGGGCCTGGTCCATCGCCACCGCGCCGAGGCCCAAGAGCTGGAAGTTCGGCTACGTGTGCTCGAACGACGAGCTGGCCGAAGCTGTCGAGGAGGAGCTGGTTGCCGATACTCGCGATCTCCTGTCCCGATTCGCTGCTGTGGCGGTCACCTACCGCGTGTACCACGCAGCGCCCGCCGAGTCCTTGATCAAGAGCTCACAGACTGCGCGGATGCTCGTCGTCGGTTCACGCGGTCGAGGAGGCTTTGGGCAACTGGCTCTCGGCTCGGTCAGCGAGCAGTGTGTCCGGCATGCCGCCTGTCCCGTGCTCGTCACCCGCCTGTCGCCGAGGCCGTCGCGACGCTCCGCTGAGACGGTGCCTCGCGCCGCCAGCAGCTAGGGCCGTGTGAGGAGCCGGTGACACCGTCGAGAAAGCTGTCGCCGGCCACGGTCAGTCGGCGAAGGGTCCACGAACGTAACGCCCAGTGACCGAGCTCAAGGTGATGGCTATGAACACGTTCCGGGTTCCAGCCGCCCACGGTGCTGGACCGCTGCGCCACAGCTGAGTCAGCGGGAACTCCAACCTGACCGACTCGGCGAAGCCACGACCGAGTACGTCCCAGCCGGACACCGCCGCTTCGTCGATGCCGTCGATCTCGAACGCGACGGGCGTCCGCCGGCACAGCTCCGACAGGGTTCCGGACGGGGAGGTCCGGAACACGATCTGATCGTTGTAGAGGCGATAGTTGACCGGCAGGATGACGGGTCCGGCGCCACCGCAGAAGCCAACTCTCCCCACGGCATGCCGCTTCAGCAGCGCGTCGCACGCCGACCGGGAGAGCTCGACCAGATGGCCGCTGCCACCCGGGATGCCGGTGATCTCCTCGACGTTCATCGTTCAACTCCTCCCCGCGGCAACCTCGGCGGTGCGGTGCGATCTCGGTCCTGTTGTCAGTCTGCGCGGACGAGCACGGGCAGAGCAGGGTCGGAAGGTCCTGGACGCAGGGTCAATCGGCGGGACCCACCGGATCGAGATCGCTGAGGAGGGCCGGACGTGACACGGCACCTTCGATTGCACGGAAAACCGCAGCCGTGCAGCAGGCGCTGCCGCCATCGTGGACCTCTCAGCGCTGTGCTGTGCCACCCAGTCGCAGCACAACAAAGGAGACGAACGGCGCGGTCACGTCCCATAGCCGAGCCAGACACGCCAGACTGAGTGGGTCAACGAGGCAGGTCTTGTGGTCGGATTTGTCGGGCCTTTCGACCCATTCGGTTGTCTACGAGTCGGCCTACGCTTGAATCGTCCGAGACGAACGCCCCCCTCTGCGGAGCGCGACCCCGGGATCCATTCGGAGGAGCGGGCATGACCGCCGAACACTCGGTTCAACCCCCCGCCGATCGCGGTGCGGCAGGTGAAGCAGATGGTGGGCATCGCACGGAGCCAGAGATCGCGAAGACGCCACGGTCCCGCGCCGGCGCGGCATGGGTTGGGATCTGCATCGCCGCGTTGGTGCTGATCGCACTGATCATCTTCATGTTGCAGAACAGGCAGCCCGTCTTGGTGACCTTCCTCTCGATGCAGGGCACCGTGCCGCTGGCTATCGCGTTGTTGATTGCCGGGATCGGCGTCGGGATCGTCGCGCTGGTCATCGGAACGATCCGTATCAGCCAACTTCGTCGACGGCTCAGCCGGCGCCAGCAGTCCTCACCGTCGAGCTCGTGACACCGTACGAGCATGGAAGAGGTCGACGTCCAGCCGGTGTCGCTGGACCAACTGGCAACCGTCCTGAGTCCGGACCGAGTGGCCCGGCTCGACGCCAGCGCCGTACGTGCTCGCGCCTGCTTCGGTGACCGGGTCGTATGGCACGTCAACGCGACCGCGCACGGGGGCGGGGTAGCTGAGATGCTCCAGACCCTGCTCGCCTACGGCAAAGGAGCCGGGATCGAGAACCGCTGGCTGGTGCTGGACGGGGATCTGAACTTCTTCCGCATCACCAAGCGCCTGCACAACCTCCTCCATGGATCGCCGGGTGACAAGGGAAGCCTTGGGCGGGAGGAGCACAGCCACTACCAGGCCGTGCTGGGTGACAACCTCGAACAGCTCGAACGGCGGGTGTCCCCGGGCGACATCGTGATGCTCCACGACCCCCAGACCGCCGGGCTCGCCGATGGTGTGCGACGGCTGGGGGCGCGGGTGATCTGGCGTTGTCACGTGGGAAGAGACGTCCCCGACGCGCTCAGCCGTGCCGGCTGGGCGTTCCTCCGACCCTACTTGGCTCACGTCGAGAGACTGGTGTTCTCCCGCAGGGTGTACGCACCGGACTGGGTCGACGATTCTCGGCTGGTCATCATCCCTCCGTCGATCGATCCGTTCTCGGTCAAGAACATGTCACTGTCCTCGGATGAGGTGGCGTCCGTGCTGACCACGGTCGGTCTGCTGGCGGACGACCGCCCCACCGGACCGGTCGGCTTCACCCGGCGCAACGGCACGCCAGGGACGGTGCGAGCCGCTGGAGCGACCGGGGGCCTCCTCCTCGAGACTTTCCCGCCTCCGCGGCGAGTCCCTCTGGTGGTGCAGGTGAGCCGGTGGGATCGACTCAAGGACATGGCCGGCGTTATGACCGGGTTCACTCGCATGGTAGCCATGGGCCTTGCCGGGGAGGCGCATCTCATGCTGGCCGGACCCGAAGTGGCCGGTGTGGGAGACGATCCGGAGGGAGCGGAGGTTCTCTCCGAATGCCGGGAGCTGTGGTCACGACTGCCAGCGGACTTGCGCGCTCGGGTCCACCTCGCCTCCCTCCCGATGGACGACGTCGACGAGAACGCCATCATCGTCAACGCTCTCCAGCGGCATGCTTCGGTGGTGGTTCAGAAGAGCCTGGTGGAGGGGTTCGGGCTCACTGTCACAGAACCGATGTGGAAGGGGCGGGCAGTGGTCGCCAGCCGGGTCGGGGGGATCCAGGACCAGATCACCCACGAAGTGAACGGACTGCTGCTGGACGACCCCGTCGATCTGGCCTTGTTCGCGAACTTGATGGGCCGCGTTCTCGCCGACGAGGACCTGGCCCGACGGCTCGGTGCCGCCGCACATACTCGAGTTCTGCGCGACTTCGTCGGTGACCGGCACCTAGCGCGGTACGTCGAGCTCTTCGCAGGTCTCGTCGGCGATCGCGACAACCCAGGACATGACGAATCGTCGGCCGCGTCCCCGGCTGACAGCGCCCCAGTCCGCTGAGCCCGCGGCCGGCGACAGCCGGATGGGCACGAACGAGTCGGGTGGCCACGCCTGGCGCTTCCGCGGCGCCGGCACTGGCCTGGCACCGCAGAGGCGTGGTGAGCGCGTCCGCGACCTCGAGTCATCCCAGCGGCCGACGCCGAGAGATCACCGTCTGGGAATCAGAGGTCTGGTCAGCCTCCGAGCACCGCTACCCTGGCGGCGAGTTGGTCGATCTTCCGATGCAGTTCATCGATCTGGTCACCGACGGACACGGTGGCAGGGGCAGGTGCACCCTAGACATCTTCGGCTCGGTAGATGCTCGGCTCGGCCAAGTCTGCCCGATGGGCGCGAGCTGTTGGCCGAAAGCCCCCGCCGACGCTCGACGGCCTACGGATGTACGTCGAGTCTTCGCGCAAGGTGCGGCCCCATTCCGCGCCGTGGCCGCGACCACCTCCCTGGGACGTCCCTCGAGAACGGCGGATCACCGTGCCGGCGTCGACCGCTGCTTTCACACACTCCGGGTGATGCGCATCGAGGCGCTGCCCGGCATCCTCACGGGTGGCCCCACCGCACAGCGCGCCTGAACCGGAGGGTCCCACCATCACCGCGTTGATCCACGGCCGCACAGATTGGAGACGGACATGACGTTCGTCGAGGAGTACCTCTCTGATATCAGCCAGTGCGGGAAGCCGTGGCGACCGCCGGCCCCCGCCTGCGTCAGGTCGTAGGGAAGGGTGGTCCGTTGTCCGACTCGAACGACGCTGTCGCCGGCGCTGCTCCGGCGCCCGGCCGACCCACCGCGACGGTTCCCCCTGCCATCGACCCGGTGGCGGTGATCCGCTCCAAGCCCTACCTCACCGCCCTGGTGATGGCCGCCGTCCTCGGTCTTCCGATCTCGGCCATCGCCTACGGCTTCCTCGCTCTGGTCGGCTTCGTCCAGACCTCTCTCTTCAGCGACCTGCCCAGCCAGATCTTCGGCGGCACGGCGCCGGCGTGGTGGCCGGTGCCCTGGCTGGTGCTGTGCGGCTTGGTGACCGGATTGACCATCCGCTACCTGCCGGGCACCGGCGGCCACTCACCGGCCTTCGGGTTCAGCACCGGTAGCGGCCCCCCGAGTGGAGCTGCACTGCCGGGCGTCATCCTGGCCGCCTTCGCCACGCTCAGCCTCGGCGCTGTGCTCGGGCCGGAGGGACCGCTCATCGCGATCGGGGGCGGGCTCGCCGCGCTCACCCTGCACCTGGTGAAGAAGGACGCGCCACCGATGGCGCTGACGATCATGGCCTCGGCCGGCAGCTTCGCCGCCATCAGCACCCTGCTCGGGTCGCCCGTGCTCGGGGCTTTCCTGATCATGGAAGCCGCCGGCGTCAGCGGCATGACGTTGAGTCTGGTGGCGTTGCCCGGCTTGCTCGCCTCCGGCGTCGGCGCGCTGGTCTTCGTCGGACTGGACGCCTGGACCGGTCTCGGCACGTTCTCGCTGGCGCTGCCCTCGGTGCCCCCGGCGGTGCCCCCGACGGTGGCCTCGCTGGGGTGGGCGGTGGCGATGGGCGCAGTGGGCGCGCTGCTGGGCTGGGTGATCCGCTGGGGTGGGTTGTCGCTTCGGCCGATCGTGCACCGAAGCAGGGTGCTGGTCACGTCGGTGCTCGGGCTGCTCATCGGTCTCACCGCGATGGCGTACCAGCTGCTCTCCGGTCGCAGCTTCACGTCGGTGCTGTTCTCCGGACAGGACGCGCTGCCGGGGTTGGTCGAGCACGCGACGGACTACTCACTCGCCATCCTGATCTTGCTCATCGTGTGCAAGTCCTTCGTTTACGCCCTGTCGCTGAGCGCGTTCCGTGGCGGTCCGGTCTTCCCGTCGATGTTCATCGGCGCCACCCTCGGGATCGCTGCGAGCGGTCTTCCGGGCATGGATCTCGCCTCGGCGATCGCCATGGGGATCGGTGCCATGTGCGCCACCATGCTGCGGCTGCCGCTGACCTCGACGTTGCTGGCCACCTTGTTGCTGGGTGCCGATGGGGTTGCGGTGACCCCGCAGGTGGTCGTGGCCGTCGCGGTCGCGTTCGTCATCAGCAACATCGTTCCTGCTCCGGCCGCTCTGTCCCAGAGCCCATCACGATGACCGACGTCGCCGACCCGAGGAGAACGCCATGACGCTGTGGCGCGATGAGGTGTTCCGCCGCTCGGCGAGGATCAGTGGCCATGACTGACGCCAGAGCAGGCTGGGCGGCTCGGCTGACGCCGCCGGCCCTGCAGGGCTACCAGAGGTCGTGGTTGCGGAGCGACGTCCTGGCCGGCTTGACGCTGGCCGCGGTGGCCATCCCGGAGACGATGGGCTACACGTCGATCGCTCAGGTTCCCGTGATCACAGGCCTGTACACGGTGCTGTTCCCGGCCCTGATCTTCGGCCTGCTCGGGTCGTCCCGTCTGCTCGTCGTCGGTGCCGATTCGGCGACGGCCGCGATCTTGGCCGCCGGGCTCGCTGGCCTGGGAATCGCCGGGCTGCAACCGAACTCGCCTCACTGGCTGGCTCTGACCTCACTGACGGCGCTGGTCTGCGGTGTCATGCTCATCCTGGCTCGGCTGCTGAGGCTCGGGTTCCTGGGCGACTTCCTGTCCGCGTCGGTGCTGATCGGGTTCTTGACCGGGGTCGGCGTGCAGGTGTTCAGCGGTCAGATCCCCGACATGCTGGGCATTCCCAAGGGGTCGGGCACCTGGTTCCAGCAGCAGTGGTACATGCTGACCCATCTCGGCGACGTCAGCGTGCCGACCCTTGCCTTCGCGGCGGGTGCCCTGGCGATCATCGTCGGGTTCAAGAAGCTCCTGCCGAGGGTGCCGGGCGCGATCATCGCCGTGGTCCTGTCGATCATCATCTCCGCCTCGCTGGACGCCTCTGCCCACGGTGTGGCGATCGTCGGAGCCGTGCAGGGCGGCTTCCCACCGATCGGGCTGCCGTCCGGCATCACCTGGGCCGACATCCCCAAGGTGATCGGCGTGGCGTTCGCCTGCTTCGTGTTGATCATCGCGCAGAGTGCGGCCACGTCCCGGAGCTTCGCGGCCAAGCACGGGGAGCGGGTGGACATCAACCGAGACATCGTCGGGCTCAGTGGAGCCAACCTGGCCGCGGGGTTGACTGGAACGTTCGTCGTCAACGGCAGTCCCACCAAGACCCAGATCCTGGACGGTCAGAAGGGCAAGACCCAGGTCGCCAACATGACGATGGCTGCGGTGACGCTGGTCATCGTCGTGTTCTTGACGGGGGTGCTGACCGACATGCCGAAAGCCGTGCTCGGCGCCATCGTGTTCCTGATCGGCATCGATCTGGTCGACATCGCCGGTCTGCGGCGGGTGTGGATGGCCCGACGCAGCGAGTGCTACATCGCGCTGGCTACCGCCCTGACGGTCTTCGGCGTCGGTGTCGAACAAGGCATCATCCTGGCCATCGTCTTGTCGCTGATCGAGATGGTCCGGCGCCAGTATCGTCCCCACCGGCTCGTGATCGGGGTGGATGCCTCTGGTGACCCCTCCTACGCACGGGCCGAGAACGGGATGCAGAGTGCTCCCGGCCTGCTCGTCTTCCGGTACGACGCCGACCTGTTCTACGCCAACGCCAACCAGTTCTCCGACAGTGTGCAGCAGCTGATGAACACCGCGCCCGACCCTGTCCGTTGGCTCGTCCTGGACTGCTCGTCGATCCCCGACGTGGACTACTCGGCCGGTGCCGCGCTGCACCAGCTCGTGACGTTCGTGCACAGCCGCGGTGGGACCTTCGCCCTCGCCGCACTGGATCCGGATCTGCGTGCCGCCCTGGACCAGTTCGGAGTGCTCCAGATGATCAACATCGACCACATCTACCCGACCGTCGCCGGGGCCGTCGCCGGCTTCCGATCGGACCCATCGGTTTCGGCTGCGGGTGCGGCCGATCGGCCGACCCAACCCCAGGAGTGAGCATGTCCGACAGCCAGGATCCCCAGCACCTCAGTGTCGCCGACCGCCGGACACAGGGGGCCGAGGCCAGGGAGAAGACCCCGCTCGACGGCCACTCCGGTTGGTCGCCGCCGACGAACCGGAGCGACCCCATCGCCCTGCTCGAGGGACAGAACGCGACGCGGGAGCCTGATCTGATACCGGTTCGGCACGGCCGGATGATGGCTTCGGCCTTCACCTTCTACCGCGGGTCGGCGGCGATCATGGCCTCCGACCTGGCCGGCACACCGACCGCGGGACTCGACGTGCAGCTGTGCGGCGACGCCCATCTGTCCAACTTCGGTGTCTTCGCCTCACCGGAGCGCCAGCTCCTGTTCGATCTCAACGACTTCGACGAGACGCTGCCAGGCCCGTTCGAGTACGACGTCAAACGTCTGGCCGCCAGCTTCACCATCGCTGCCCGGAACAACGGATTCGACCCGGCCGACGTACGGAAGGCGTCGTTGAAGGTCGGTCAGGCCTACCGAACGGCGATGGCCGAGTTCGCCCGGATGGGGACGCTCGACATCTGGTACGCCAAGATGTCGGAGGCCGATGTCAGAGCCAGCATCGAGAACGTCCGTCGCAACATGGAGGAGAAGGAAGCCAAGCGGTCCCGGCAGACGAAGCTCGGCAAATCGGCCACGGTGAAGAAGGAGGTCGTGCAGATCGAGCGGAGCGAGCAGGTCCTGCGCAAAGCGCGCAGTCGGACGAATCTGCAGGCTCTGTCGAAGCTGACCGAAGTGGTCGACGGGCGCCAGCGCATCATCAGCCAACCTCCGGTGCTGATTCCGCTGCGCGAGCTGGAGCACAGCGCAGAGTTCGACGCGTTCGACCTGCAGGACGTCGTCCGTCAGATCTTCGGACGCTATCGGGCCACGCTCAGCGACACCCGTCGCCGGCTTCTCGACGAGCACTCGATCGTCGACGTGGCCCGCAAGGTGGTCGGTGTCGGGTCGGTCGGGACCCGGGCCTTCGTCGTGCTGCTCGAGGGTCGAGACGAACGCGACCCGCTGTTCCTGCAAGTGAAGGAGGCCACGCGCTCCGTGCTCGAAACCCACCTCCCCAAGAGCGCCTACGACAACTGCGGTGAACGGGTCGTGCAGGGCCAGCAGCTCATGCAGTCCGCGTCGGACATCTTCCTCGGCTGGTCCGCCGGCGTCCAGACCGATCGCTACTACTACTGGCGTCAGCTGCGGGACATGAAGGGGTCGGCGGTCATCGAAGCCATGATCCCGAAGGGCCTGTCGTTCTATGCCCAGATCTGTGGCTGGACCCTGGCACGGGCGCATGCCCGCTCGGGCGACCCGATCGCGATCGCGGCCTACCTGGGAGACAATCGCACGTTCGACAGGGCGATCGCCGACTTCGCCGAACAGTACGCCGACCAGAACGAGCTCGACTACGAGGCGTTCCGTGACGCCATCTCCTCCGGCCGGATCGAAGCCCGCCCCGGAGTCTGATCGAGGCCTCCCGGGTGGCACGCTGGACCGGTGTCTTGCTCGGGACCGGTGTCTTGATGGGGCCATCGTCCGAGCTGGGCGGGGGAGACCGACGACTACCCGCGGATGATCGTGACGGTTCCGTACGCCGGTACGGCCAGCTCGATCAACCCGGCCGGGATCCGGCCGACGTCGCCGACCATGGTCCCGCCGACGTCGCGGATGATTCCGGAGCTGATCCCCCGGCGGGTTCGCACCACGAGGCCGGTGGTGCTGGTGGCATTGATCACCAGGGCCTGCCGGCACTCTCCGGTGTCGTGGTCGAGGTCGACGACGAGAGGGGCGTAGGCCACCACGACACTGCGGTCGAGGTCCGTCCGGATCGCCGAGGCCAGGTGGTGGCCGTGCTCGACACCACGGGTGTGGATCCGACCGTCGAGGACCAGGTCGGCGTGGCTCTGCCACAGCTGCAGCAGCCATCGCAGTGTCTCGCGCTGGGCATCGGACAGATCGCTCAAGCGCACCGAGATCTGCGGAACTGCGAACCAGCCGCCGTAGAGCTGCTGGGCGACAGCCTCGGCGCCGCCGCCAGTTCCCCACATCATCGGGTCCGTGTGCACCACCTGTCCGACCGAGAAGAGTCTGCAGTCGATGGTGGCGCGACGGTTGGTCACGCTGTCGCCCGGACAGTCGTTGGCGCGCAGGATCTGACCGAATCGGGCGATGGCGGGACTGACGTACGGTTGACGGAACTCGAACGCGACATCACCGTGACCGCTGGCCTCGAGTCGGTGGCGCAGCTGGTGCAGGAACTGTCGCATGGCTTCGCCGACATCGTCGATGTCTCCACCGCGGTGGGGTTGGCCGCGGTAGACCATCGCCTGCTCGAGGAAGTCGATCTTGAGCAGCTGGACGGAGTAGTCGGTGACCAGACGCAGACACGTGTCGGCGAGGTGGTCACGGACCTCTCGGTGTCGAGGGTCGAGGACCTGGCACCCGAGCCCGGCCACGCGTTGTGGGGCAAGTCGGACGAGCTCGTCGTAGGCGTCGCTCTCGGCGCCGAGCAGCAGGGGGGCCACCCACAACGCCACGGCTGCGCCGGAGCCCCGGATGTCGGCGATGGTGGCGGCGAGATCGGGGAACTTCGCCTCGTCGGGCAGCCAGTCGCCGCAGCCCTGGTAGCCCCGGCCATGGCCGTGACGCTGCCAGCCGTCGTCGATGAAGACCGACCCGCATCCGAGCTCGGCCGCCATCGTCGCCTCACCACCGATCAGGCCGGCATCGATGTCCTGGGCGAAGGTGTACCAGCTCGAGTACACCGGGCGTCGGGCGACCGGGGGCACCGGAAGGACCTCCCCGTCGATGTGCCCGGATGACCAGACGCCGAGCTGGGCGACCGTGTCCGCGAGCGGGTCGCGACCGGTGTCGAGCAGCACGCGCAGCTCAGTCGCGAGCGGGCTGCGGGGGCGAACCTCCAGCACGAACGACTTCCCCTCCTCCGACACCCCGGACCGGATGTTCAGCTCGGCGACGGCCTCACTGGCAGCCCAGCCGAGCAGCGTCTCGCCGGCGCCGTTGTAGAGGACCCCGACGGGGGCGCCGGCCACCAGACTGGTGACAGCGGCCTCCTCCCAGTCCGCCGGCAGCGCACGTGACCGCTGCCCGCTCGGCGACCAGTAGCCGACGGCGTCGGCCAGGTCGATCTCCAGGGCGAATCCGGACACACCGTCTCCGGCCGAGACCGAGAGCTCCACCCGCCCCGCTCCGGCGGCGGCCACGACGACGTCGGTGCCCGGATCTGGCTCCAAGGAGCGGACACCGGCAAGACTGTGCAGCTCCATCCCGTTCGTGACGACACCCGCCGGACGGGGCCGAGCCGACAAGGCCGGGTCGTCGTCAGTGGGGTCCCCACCTTCGAGGGTGAGGAGCCGGGTCGCGGTCTGCAGCACCTCGGCGCGGGAGAGGTCGGTGTCGCGGTTGCGCACGACGACCTCCAGCAGGAACTGCTGGAGCATCGCCGACGACTCGACCACCTCCCGAATGGTGTCGACATGGCTCAACGGGACACTGGCCAGCTCACTGCACAGCTGGTCGACCGTCTGGCCCCAGCCGCCCTCCTGGTGCGGGTCGAGCTCATCGAGGCCGGCGAGCAGCAGCTGGCGGATGGTCGCGCGGAGCGCGACGTCTGGGGAGGTCACAACGAGGAATCTATACGATTAGATTCATGGTCGCAAGAGCCTCTTTTTCACCCCTGTACAAGAGTCTGCCGAATCTAAGCCTGTAGAGTCGGCCGAGGATGTATCGATCGCTGTAAGGGGTGTCGAGCGGTGGCGAGTGCGACGAGGGTGACCGTCGCCCAGGTGGCGCGCTACGCCGGGGTGAGCTCGGCGGTCGTGAGCTACGTGGTCAACGACGGTCCTCGGGGCGTGGCGCCGGAGACGGCGAGGAGGGTCCGCGAGGCGATCGAGGTGCTGGGCTACCGACCGAACAGCAGCGCGCGGGCGTTGCGCACCGGCCGGACCGGGATCCTGGGTGTGGTGCTCCCCGGGACCAGCAGCCCCTTCTTCGGGGAGTACGCGGACGCGCTGCATGCGGCCGCCGACACCGTCGGGATCGGCCTGCTGACCGCTGGTTCCGGTGGGACGGCCATCCGTGAGGCGGAGGCGGTCGAGCAGATGGCGCGGCGGGACGTCGACGGGTTGATCGTGGCGACCTCGATCACCCCGTCCGACGTTCCGCGCCTGAGCTATCCGCGACTGCCGACCGTGCTCGTCGACTGCCCGTTCCCCGTGCCCGGCTATGCGACCATCGGCCCCGACGCGGCGGCCGGCGCTCTGCAGGTGGTGGAGCATCTGCTGGTCGTACACGGCCACGAGTCCGTCGCGCACGTCGCCGGTGGCGGCGCCAGCTCTGAGCCGGACTCACGCCAGTCCGGTTGGGCGGAGGCCCATCGCCGCCACGGTCGGCCGCCGGGGCGGGTGGTCGTCGGCGACTACACCCGCGCCGGTGGACGACGGTCGTGTCTGGACCTGCTCGCCGCCGGCCCACGACCGTCAGCAATCTTCGTTTCCTCCGACCAGCAGGCCGACGGGGTGTTGCGAGCGCTGGCCGAGGCCGGCCTGCGGGTCCCCGACGACGTCGCCGTGGTCAGCTTCGACGGCACCGACCAGTCCGCCTACACCAGCCCTCCGCTCACCGTCTCCCGCCAGCCCATCCAAGCCATGGCGACCTCCGCCGTGGAGACGGCGCTGGACACGGCCGGGGCACGACACCGAACGTTCGCGATGGACCTCGTCATCCGCCGATCCTGCGGCTGCTCGACCAGATCCGCCGGCTGAGGCCGGTTCGCTGTCAGACCCGAGGGCCGTCCTCCTTGCCGGGGAGCGTGGGCTGTCCGCGCCGGGCCACGCCCCGCCGGGCGGCGCCCGTGAGCAGTCTGATCATCAGGCCGAGGATGGCCAGATTGAGCAGCATCTGCGTCGTCACCAACAGCATCGTCCGGTCGGACTGCGCGACGATGTCTCCGAATCCGACCGTGGCGAAGACCGTGACGGTGAAGTAGAGCGCGGTGGTCTGGTCGAGATCGGTGGAGAAGGCCCGCGGATCGCCGATCGAGCTGGCCAAGTAGATGCGGGCGAAGATCACCAGATAGACGGGCACCAGGACGCCCAGGGCCTCGACCGCCCGCAGGATCGGGTAGCGCGCCCTCACGATGATGGGGATCTGCGCCCCCACCAGGATGGCGAAGATGCACAGATCCAGGACGAGCCACGGCAGGTCGGACCCTTCCCGGGTTCGGGCCGTGGGCATCGCGTAGTACACCCCCAGCAGCAGAGACACTGACACCGTCATCCGCAGCACCATGGGAAGGACGAGGGTCCAGGCCCGCCGTGGGGGAGGGGGCGGGAGCGGCGGGGTGTCGATCATGGCGTTCCTACGTGGTGCTACTGCCGAGCCATGGCGATCCGCAGGCGCTCGTCGGGATCGATGAAGTGGTCGTGGCTGTCGTCACCCAGGTCGAGTTGCACCCAGTTGATCTTGCCGGTGAAGCGACTGGTGCCCGCGGTGTAGTCGGGGGTCACGGTGGTGCCCGATTCGTAGCCGATGTCGGTGGTCTCGTCGGCGGAGAAGACCATCGCCTGGGTGGCGCCGACGCGTCCGGACCCCACCGGTGTGCCGTCGTAGTACAACGTCACGTCGCCACCCTTGGCCAAGCCTCCGCCGTCGTAGCCGAACTCCATCCGCACCTGGTGGGAGCCGGCCGGGATCGGCTGGTCGGCTGCGGTCGCGAACTCGTGGATGCCGAGCACGTTGTAGACGAATTTTGCGACGCCGTTCCTCACGTAGAGACTCCAGCCACCGAAACGACCCCCTTGGGCGATGATCACTCCCTCGGCTCCGTCGGTCGGGATCTCGACGGAGGCGGTGACCGAGAACGACTTGTTCTTGATGCTGACCACGCTGTTCTCCGAGAGCCGTCCCATCCCCGGGAAGAACTGCTGGGAGTTCCCGTGGATCAGGGTCGGCCGTCCAGCCATCGAAGGTTCGAGCCGCTCGGAGGTGCGGTCGTCCATCGGCAGCACGTTGTACTTGGTGGCCTCGATCAGCCAGAGGCGTTGGAGCTTGGCGAGCATCTCCGGATGCTCGGCGGACAGGTCGCGGGCCTGGCTGTAGTCGGTGCTGCCGTCGTACAGCTCCCACACGTCGTCGTCGAAGGCCGGCAGCGCGCCGCCCACCATGACCCAGGGCGTCCGGTGCTTGGTGACGGCGCTCCAGCCGCGGTGGTAGATGCCGCGGTTCGCGAACATCTCGAAGTACTGCAGATCATGGTGTTCCGGCTCCGCCGGTTGATTGAAGGTGTAGAGCATGCTGCGGCCCTCCATCGGCGACTGCTGCACACCGTTCACCATCGTCGGCTCGGGCAGACCGGCCGCCTCCAGGATCGTCGGGGCCACGTCGATCACGTGGGTGAACTGTGTCCGCAGTCCGCCCACATCCTCGATCCCGTCCGGCCAGTGCACGATGGTGCCGTTTCGGGTGCCGCCCCAGTGGGACGCGACCTGCTTGGTCCACTGGAACGGGGTGCACATCGCCCACGCCCAGCCGACCGAGTAGTGGTTGTAGGAGCTCGGCGAACCGAGCTCGTCCAACTTGGCGAGCAGGAACTCCGGGGTCTCCAAAGCCGCCATGCCGTTGAAGTTCGCCATCTCGTTGAAGGCGCCGTTCATGGTGCCCTCGGCGGAGGCGCCGTTGTCACCGACGATGTAGTAGATGATCGTGTTGTCGAGGATCCCGAGGTCCTCGATGGCGTCGACCAGGCGACCCACGTGATGGTCGGTGTGCTCGAGGAAGCCGGCGTACACCTCCATCTGACGGGCCAGCACCGGCTTCAGCTCAGCTGGCATGTCGTCCCAGGCGGTGATCTCGTCGTGCCGCGCGGTCAGCTCCGCATCGGCGGGGATGACCCCCAGCTCCTGCTGCCGGGCGAAGGTGCGCTCCCGCTGGACGTCCCACCCGTCATCGAAGGCGCCCTTGTACTTGTCCGCCCACTCCCGCGGGACGTGGTGGGGGGCGTGCGTGGCGCCCGGCGCGAAGTAGACGAAGAAGGGCTTCTCTGGCATCAGGGCCTTCTGCTGACGCACCCAGCTCACGGCGCGATCGGTCAGATCCTCCGTCAAGTGGTATCCCTGCTCCGGGGTCGATGGCGGCTCGACCGGCGTGGTTCCGTCGTACAGGGCGGGATCCCATTGGTTGTTCTCTCCGCCGATGAACCCGTAGAACGTCTCGAAACCGCCGCCGCCCGATGGCCAGGAGTCGAACGGACCCATCGGTGACGACTGCCAGACCGGCACCTCGTGACACTTCCCGAACTGGGCCGTCGAATACCCGTTGAGCTTCAGCGTCATCGCCAGCGGAGCCTTCGTGTTCGGTCGCAGCGAGCTGTTTCCCGGCGCCGACGTCGCCGTCTCGGTGATGCTGCCCATGCCGACCGAGTGGTGGTTGCGCCCGGACAGCAGGGCGGCCCGGGTCGGCGCACACAGCGCGGTGGTGTGAAACCGGTTGAACTTGAGACCGCCCGCCGCCAGCCGGTCTGCGGTCGGCGTCAGACACGGCCCCCCGAAGGTGCTCGCCGCGCCGAAGCCCACGTCGTCGAGCAGCACGATCAGCACATTCGGTGCACCGGCAGGTGGAACCAAGGGCTCGATGGGAGGAAAGGTGGTGTCGGGATCCTTAGCGTCGTAGGTCGTCAGACCCGGCGACGGACGATCGGGAATCGGCAACATGGTGCGCGCATGGCGGTCAGGACTCACGGGGTTCCTCCAGATCAGGCGACTCGCTCACAAGATCACGTCGTGGAACCGAACCTAGGGCGGCAGCGCTCGGGCGGTCATCACCCAGTCTGAGTGAACGCCTGTCACCGCCGGAGGTTCACACAGTCTGGGTGATGCGACGCCGGCACCCAGGATTGGATGCTGATCTCCAGGTGCTCCGATGACGGCCGCTGACCAGTGGGTTCATCCAACGGGCACAACGATCCCGAAGGAGACGATCAGGTGGACGAAGATCACGTAGGAGAGAGCGACATCGACGAGCTGGGCCCGGTCGACTGGATCGTGGTGGAGTTCCCCGGCAGCCGGTTCAACGGTGAGATCGCGCCGGCGCTGGACGATCTCGTCGAACGCGGGCTGGTCCGCGTGCTCGACCTCCTCATCCTGAAGAAGGACGCTGACGGCGTTATCGAAGCCTTCGAGCTGTCCGATCTGGAGGACAGCGAGATCGGCCAGCTGCGGGCGCACGAGGCGCGGCTGGCCATGCTGCTCAGTGAGGAGGACGTGACCGCTGTGGCTGCGGCCATCGAGCCCGGCAGCTCTGCGGCCGTCCTGGTGTGGGAGAACTGCTGGGCGGCGCCGTTCGGCTCCGCCGTACGTCGATCCGGCGGGCAGCTCGTGGCCAGCGGTCGCATCCCGATCCAAGCCCTGCTGGCGGCCGTCGAGCTCGATGACGACGACAGCGACGATGATGCCGAGCTCGCCGAGCCGGCAACCGCCTGATCCCGAGGAGTTCGAGATGCCTTTAGCCAGACGACGGATGCGGCGCGCCGCTGTCATCGGACCAGCGCCGGTCGCGCGTACGGCCGCCGCGGTCGGTACGGTCGCGGTGGTGGCCCACGGTGTCAATCGCCGGTCCGACCGACGGGAAGACCGACGCGACGACCGCCGAGACCGGCGGGACTGACGGCGGGTCTGCGTCCAGCCAAGGTCGACGGGACCGTTGCTGGGCCTCGGCGACTCGGCCCTTTCGGGTCGAGTCGCCGAAGCAGACCCGATCCGGTCCGGCCGGGTCTCGCCCGACCTGGTTCACCTCTAGACCCCCTTCACCTGCACCCGATGACGGACACCTCCGGCAGCGTCCTGATCCACGATCGACACGAGATCGACGACCTCCTGACCCATCGACCCGACCTGGGCACGCCGGGCGGCGAGCTCACGGCGCTTCGGGACCGCTCTCGGCTCGCGCGGTCGACAGCGACGCGTCGGATCGCCGCTCCGCCCTGCCGAGCTGCGCCTGCTGCCGTACCTGCAGACGCAGCTCACCTTCCGCGAGATCGGCGAGCGGCTGTTCCTGTCCCGCCACGCCGTCGCCACCGAGGTGGGTGCGATCTACCGCAAGCTCGGCGTGTCGTCCCCCAGTGTCGCCGTCGAACGAGCGACGCCGGTGGGCCTTCCCGGGGGGGGCGTTGCTGACGGTCGCTTGCCGTCAGGAGGCGTAGAGGATCTTTCCCTTCTGCGCCTCGAACTCGGACTCGGTGAGCACGCCGGCGTCGCGGAGCTCGCCGAGCTGCTTGAGCTGGGCCAGCTTGTCGTCGGTGCTGGGGGCGGCCGGCGGCTCGTCCTGGTACTGAACGGGTTCGGGTGCCGCCTCGGGTGCCTGTTCGGCCGCAGCGGCCTCTTCCTTGGCGGCCCACCGTCCCTGCTGACGTCGAGAGACTCGGCCCGAGACCGCGGTGGCGGTTCCAGCGACGACGGCGGTGCGGGCGACCCCGCGAATCAAACCTGGCATGACAAAGACCTTTCCAGAGAGGGTGGGTGGTAGCGGATCAGGCCGGGTCGGCGGTCTCGGCGGCTTCGGCGGCTTCGGCGGCGTCGAGGGAGGCGAGAATGGCTTGAACGGGAATGCGGCCGCTGGCCACGAGCTGGGCGCCCCCGCGACGCAGGGCGGCGGCGAACGGTGCCGCCCACACGTTCTCGTAGACGAGGATGCCGGCCGAGTTCCCCGGTTCGAGGATCGCCGTGGCCTCGTCGATGTCGTCCGGTCCGAGGAGCCCGGACGAGGCGCCCTGGAAGATCGCCAGATCCAGCTGCCCGTCGCCGTCGATGTCGGTGATGTCCACGACGGTGAGCGATCCGTCGATGTCCCGGGTGGCGAAGACGAGATCGAGGATGCGGATGATGCCGGAGTCAACGAGGTCGACCAGCAGGGGGAACCCTTCGCCGGTCATCCGGTTGCCGGGGAACTCGACCACCAGATAGTCGATCGGGCCTGTCTCGTCCAGGTCTGTGCTCACGTTGTGTGCCTTTCGTCGTTCGGTTCGGTGAATGGAAGGTGGTGTCCGGGTCAGATCTGCGCCCGTGGCCGATCAGGCGAGTGCTTTGGCCTTCAGACGATCGAACTCGGTCTGGGTGATCGAGCCGCTGTCCAACAGCGCCTTGGCCGAGGCGATCTGGTCGGCGGGGCTGCTCGCGCTCGCCACCGACTGGATGTACTGGTCGGTCTCCGCTCGTGCCTGACGGGCCGCTGCGGCCTGACGCTCGGCCATCCCTCGCCCCCGTGCGATCAGATAGATCAACGCGATCAGGAACGGCACCAGGATCAACCCGATCATCCACGCCGCCTTGGCGAATCCGCCGAGCTCAGGGTCCCTGAAGACGTCCTTGATGATGTGGAAGAGCAGGATCAGGTAGGCGAAGAAGATGTAGCACCAGATCAACAGCACGAAGAAATCCCAGAAACTCATCGATGTGCCCTCTCGCGGCGTACGTGACTCGAACTGTCGACCGCCTGGCCGACAGTGGTGACCCGGATCCCTGCGTCGTCGTCGACCAGCTCTCGGGCTCTTGCACTGATCCAACCTCGCTGGCGCAGCCTCCGCATCACTCACATGGGGTGATTCGCCGGCAGCCGCAGATCACCAGCCGGACTGATGTTCCAACGCTTCGTCGATGTCGTAGCCGAGGGCCATCGCCAGCCGCGGGGCCGCCGCGACGACAGAGGGAACACCCACCACGGCGACAACGCCGACGAGGACCCCGACGGTCTCGGCGGCCGTTGCGCCGGCGCCTATGGCCGCATCGGTCTCGGCGCCGTACGACGGCACCGTCCCGCCGACAGCGACCAGCGCGGCCAGCCGGACCAGCGCCAGCGTCTTCGGGTCGAGGCTGACGGACTCGGCGCCCGCGGGTCCCTCCTCGAGCACGTGCCCGTCGTTGATGGCCAGCCGCCGCAGCACTTCGGTGTACTCCAAGGCGACCCACTCTCTGACCGGTCCGACGTGTGAGTCCAGCCTGCGCCAGACAGCGACCGGATGCATCATGCAGATCGGATGATGTCCGGGATCTGGGAGCCCACGAAGACGGCTCAGCGTCCGCCGGCCGCAGCTGCGGGGGTTCGGGGTGGTCGGCGATGCGAGCAGCGGATCTTCACCCGTTCTGTGTGACGACAGCCTGGCCGAACCGCAGCATCATCGACCGTGAACGACCCTCACACCGAGGGCCACTCGAGAGGGCATCCATGACGGCTCAGGCTGACACCGCGTCCATGGGTCCAGACGTTCGCCGGGATCACGGCGCACGTCTGGCGGCGCTGACCCCGGTCTCGACACACGGGGAGTGGGAGCCCGCGGCCGACCGGCCGGATCCCGTGGAGCTCCTGGTCGAGCAGAACCGCACCCGTGAGGCAGATCTCGTGCCGGTGCGGCACGGTCGGATGCAGGTCTCGCCGTTCACGTTCTATCGCGGGGCGGCGGCGGTGATGGCGTCCGACCTGGCCCAGACGCCCACGGCGGGTCTCGATGTCCAGCTGTGCGGCGACGCGCACCTGTCGAACTTCGGTGGCTTCGCCTCACCTGAGCGGCAGCTGGTGTTCGGTCTCAACGACTTCGACGAGACCCTCCCGGGTCCCTTCGAGTACGACCTGAAGCGGATGGCCACCAGCTTCACGATCGCGGCTCGCAACAACCGGTTCAGCGCCAAGGACACCGAGGACGTGACGCTGGAGTCTGTCCGGGCCTACCGAGTGGCGATGGCCGGTTTCGCGGCCATGCGGACGATGGACGTCTGGTACTCCCGCATGTCCGAGCGCGATATCCAGGACGCGATGCAGGCGGTCCAGGAGTCCGCCGCTCGTTCGAAGTCCTCGACCAAGGACAAGGACGGCAAGAAGCAAGGAGCCGCGGCGAAGTCGCGAGCGGGTGCCGAGGATGCGAGCGGGATGGCCGCGTCGATCAAATCGGCGACCAAGGCCATGCGGAAGGCGCACACCCGTGACAGCCTGCAGGCCCTGTCTCGCTTCGCCGAAGTCGTCGACGGCCGGTATCGGATCGTCAGCCAGCCACCGGTGATCGTGCCGCAGCGCGAGCTGCACGGCGCGTGGGGATTCTCGGTGGACCAGATCCGGGAGGTGGTCGAGGCCCAGTTCGAGGCGTACCAGTCCAGCCTGAGCGCGGACCGGCGGTTGCTGCTGGAGCGGTTCACGATCGTCGACATGGCCCGGAAGGTGGTCGGCGTCGGCAGCGTGGGCACGCGAGCGTTCATGGTCTTGCTGCAGGGTCGTGACACGGGCGATCCACTGTTCCTGCAGGTCAAGGAGGCGACTCGATCGGTGCTGGAGAAGCACCTGCCGAGCAGCCGCTTCGCCACCCCCGGTCAGCGGGTCGTGGAAGGTCAGCGGCTGATGCAGTCCGCCTCCGACATCTTCCTGGGCTGGACGACAGGTGTCCAGGATGATCGCTTCTACTACTGGCGGCAGCTCCGTGACATGAAGGCGTCAGCGTCGGTCGAGACCATGCAGCCGTTCGCCATGTCGATGTACGCCCGGATGTGTGGCTGGACCCTCGCTCACGCTCACGCTCGGTCGGGTGACCCCGTAGCCATCGCTGCCTACCTCGGTGACGGTGACGCCGTCGATCGGTCGGTCACCGAGTTCTCCCGCCGGTACGCCGATCAGAACGCCCGGGACTACGACGCCTTTGCCCACGCGGTCCAGGACGGGCGGATCGACGCCGTGCACGGGGTCTGACACCGCCATGCATCTCCTCGACGAGCCAACCGGCGCTGGGTCACCGTCACCGGGGCCCGCCTCCCTTGTTCCCGACCACCCGAAAGAGACCCGCCGATGATGCCGACGCTGTTGGTGACCGCCGCGATCTTCGTGATCAATGTCGTTGCTCTGGGGTTGGTGCCGGAGCGCCGGCGTCCGTCGTCGGCGATGGCGTGGTTGTTGCTGATCTTCTTCCTGCCGGGGATCGGGCTGCTGCTGTTCTTCCTGATCGGGAGTCCGTATGTGCCGAAGAAGCGTCGGGAGGAGCAGCGGGTCGCCGGGGAGCTGATCCGGTCGGGTCTGGCGACGGTGCCGGCGTTGCCGGCATCACCGGACCGGCCGGAGTTTCTGGACTCGGCGATGGTGCTGAACCGGCGCCTGGGCTGGTTGCCCAGCACCCAGAACAACACGGCGGTCTTGTTCGGTGACTATCAGGAGTCGATCCGGGCCAAGGCGGACCTGGTCCGCACCGCGGAGCGGTTCGTGCACGTGGAGTACTTCATGATGTGTCGGGACTCGACGTCGGAACCGTTCTTCGCCGCCTTGTTGGAGGTCGCCGGGCGGGGGGTGAAGGTGCGCGTGCTGTTCGATCACATGTCGACGTTCGGGCTGCCCGGACACAAGGAGCTGTTGGCCACCTTCGACCGGGCCGGGATCGAGTGGCGGCCGATGCTGCCGATCCAGCCGTTGAAGGGTGAGTGGCGCCGCCCGGACCTGCGCAACCACCGCAAGATCGTGGTGGTCGACGGGCGGGCCGGTTTCGTCGGGTCGCAGAACATGATCGACTCCAGCTACCACAACAAGAAGCACGAGGCGGCGGGTCGGCATTGGCATGAGCTGACCACCCGGGTGGAGGGTCCGGTGGTGCAGACGATGAACCTGGTGTTCGCCTCCGACTGGTTCATCGAGACCAATGAGCGGTTGCATGACTGGGTCCAGCCGGTGGCGTTCCCCGACGACCACGGTGACCTCACCTGTCAGATCGTGCCCAGCGGTCCCGGCTTCCCGGATGAGAACAACCTGCGGTTGTTCAACACGTTGATCTACGGGGCGCAGCACCGGTTGTCGATCACCAGCCCGTACTTCGTGCCGGATGACTCGTTGTTGTATGCGATCACCACCGCCGCGCAGCGGGGGGTCGCGGTCGAACTGTTCGTCAGTGAGCGGGGTGAGCAGTTCATGGTGTCGCACGCCCAGAACTCGTACTACCGGTTCCTGTTGGAGGCCGGGGTGCGGATCTTCCAGTACCCGTACCCGGCGGTGCTGCATGCCAA
This sequence comes from Microlunatus sp., assembly GCA_036524985.1. Lineage (GTDB taxonomy): Bacteria > Actinomycetota > Actinomycetes > Propionibacteriales > Propionibacteriaceae > Microlunatus. The sequence continues at coordinate 36,614 of DATDBH010000033.1, forward strand.
GCACTTCTCCGTCGATGACCACACGGCGGTGATCGGGTCGTCGAACATGGACATCCGGTCGTTCAACCTGGATTTCGAGGTGTCGATGATGGTCACCGGCCAGGCGTTCGTGACCGCGATGCGGGAGGTCGAGGACGGGTACCGGGCGGTGGCGCGGGAGCTGACCCTGGAGGAGTGGAGCAAGCGGCCGATCACGCAGCGCTGGCTCGACAACGTGATGCGATTGACCTCGGCCGTGCAGTGAGCGACTCGGCGTCCCCGTCCGTCCGTCCGACGCCCAGGTTGACGGCCGGGTTCTGGCGAAGCAGACGCGCGGCCGCCATCGCCGGGATCGTCTTCGGCGTCCTGCTCATCACGGCGATGATCATGTTGCGCCTGGCGTTGGCCGAGGGGAGTCTGCAGACCCTGCGCGCCGACCCGTCGCGACGGGCCCTGATCCGTATCAGCCTCAATCTCGTTCCGTTCGCCGGCATCGCCTTCCTGTGGTTCATCGGGGTCATCCGCGAGCAGATCGGGGTCGTCGAGGACCGCCTGTTCTCCACCGTGTTCCTCGGCAGCGGCCTGCTCTTCCTGGCGATGGTGTTCAGCGGCGCCGTCACCTCGACCAGCCTGCTGGAGATGCTTGCCGGGACGAACGTGAACGTCGACGTGTGGGCCTTCGGTCGGAGCTCGACCCAGGCCATCATCTCGGTCTACGCCATGCGGATGGCTGCGGTGTTCACCCTCTCCGTCAGCACTCTCGGGCTCCGCACCGCGGCCCTGCCGCGCTGGGTCTCGCTCCTGGGGTATGCCGTCGCCCTCGTGCTCCTGGTGGCGGCGGGAGACCACAAGTGGACCCAGCTGGTGTTCCCAGCCTGGGTGCTGCTGGTCAGTGTGGTGATCCTGTTCACCCGGCCCCAGGCTCATGCCCCGATCCGTCCCTGAGCTGGGGCTTCGTCAGGAGGAACGACGCCGGCCCGCCGGCAGGTCGAGAAGGCCGTCCAGCCGGTCGCAGCGGCGGGCGTGGAGTTGACGTCGAGCCGTGCCCTCGGAGCCCGACTCCACCCTCGTGTCTGCGCTCGGTCGCGGACTCCAACAGGCGTGTGATGTGCGTTGGACCGGAGTTGGAGTGGTCAGGGGCAGTGTTCGGGGTGTCGCCCAACGAGGGCGGCCACCGAACAGGAGCTGGCGGATGACGTTCGCCGGCAGCTCGACGGCGACCTCGGCCACGGCCAAGGGCGACTACGTGAAGGTGATCAAGTAGTCCCGCCTCGCACCTTCCCCCGATCCACGGCCGCCGCCTTCCCCGAAGGGCGGCGGCCGTTTGCCCCTGCGGACGGCAGGTCTAGCGTTGGGCCATGGCTGTTGCCTCCTGTACCCCGAGCGCCGCGCATGCCGCCGGCGTCGAGCGGCTCCTGGCCAGCTATCGGGCGATCCCGGCGGACACCCCTGTTCGGCTGGCCAAGCGGACCTCCAACCTGTTCAGGTCCCGGGTCCAGAACCCGTCCCCCGGGCTGGACACCGCAGGGCTGAGCGGGGTGATCTCGGTCAGCCACGACGACCTGACGGCCGACGTGGCCGGCATGTGCACCTACGAGGACCTCGTCGCCGCCACGCTGGCGTACGGGCTGTCACCACTGGTGGTCCCCCAGCTGAAGACCATCACCCTGGGCGGTGCCGTCAGCGGTCTGGGCATCGAGTCGGCCTCCTTCCGGAACGGGATGCCGCACGAGTCGGTGCTGGAGCTGGACGTCCTGACCGGGGCGGGCGAGGTGGTCACCGCCTCAGCCGAGCAGCATCGCGACCTCTACCGGGCCTTCCCCAACTCGTACGGGACGCTCGGTTACGCCGTGCGTCTGCGGATCGCGCTGGAGGTCGTCGACCCCTTCGTCGCCCTCCGCCACATCCGCTACCACTCGCTGACCGACCTGATCGAGGCGATGGACGGCATCATCGACACCGGCAGCCTCGACGGCGTCCGCGTCGACTACCTCGACGGTGTCGTGTTCGGCGCCGACGAGTGCTATCTCAGCCTCGGAGTCCGAACCGACGCCCCCGGCCCGGTCAGCGACTACACGGGGCAGCACATCTACTACCGATCGATCCAGCACGACCGCGGGACCATCGAGGACCGGCTCACCATCCACGACTACCTGTGGCGCTGGGACACCGACTGGTTCTGGTGCTCGGCGGCGTTCGGCGCCCAGCACCCGCTGGTGCGGCGCTGCTGGCCACGCCGCTACCGGCGCAGCAGCTCCTACTGGAAGCTGCTGGCGTACGAGCAGCGGCTCAAGATCATGGACCGCCTCGAGAAGGCGCGCGGGCGCCCACCCCGGGAACGCGTCGTGCAGGACGTCGAGGTGCCGATCGAGCGGACCGAGGAGTTCCTGGACTGGTTCCTGTCCGTCGTGCCCATTGCGCCGATCTGGTTGTGTCCTGTGCGGCAACGGGAGCGGTGGTCGCTGTATCCCATGCGGACCGGCCACACGTATGTCAACCTCGGGTTCTGGTCGACGGTGCCGGGAGGCGCCGGTGAAGGCGAGACGAACCGGCGGATCGAGCGGGAGGTCCGCAGGCTCGACGGGCACAAGTCGTTGTACTCCGACGCCTACTACCCCCCCGACGAGTTCGACCTGCTCTACGGCGGCGATGACTACCGGGCCGTCAAACAGACCTACGATCCCGACTCCCGACTCCTCGACCTCTACGCAAAGGCGGTGCAACGACGATGACGGCGTTCAAAGAAGACCTGGCGGCCAGGCCCGCGCCGGCCAAGATGTCTCTGGCCGATGTTCTGCAGACCACGATCTCCAGCCGGCTCCCGCTGCGCTTCACCGCGTACGACGGGAGCTCGACCGGCCCCGAAGATGCCCTCGGGTTCGATCTGGTGAACCCGCGGGGCACCACCTACCTGGCGACCGCTCCGGGTGAGCTGGGGCTGGTCCGCGCCTACGTGGCGGGAGACCTGGAACCTCGCGGGGTGCACCCGGGGGACCCGTACGAGCTGCTCACGGCACTCAACGACCGGATCGATGTCGGCCGACCGTCGGCGCGGGTGCTGGCCGACATCGTGCGCTCGATCGGCGTCGAGCACCTGGTGCCCATCGCTCCACCGCCGGAGGAGGTGCCGCCCCGGTGGCGACGCACCGTGCAAGGGCTGCGGCATAGCCGGACGCGTGACGCCGAGTCGATCCACCACCACTACGACGTCTCCAACACCTTCTACGAGTGGGTGCTCGGTCCGTCGATGACCTACACCTGTGCCTGCTACCCGAACGACGACGCGTCCCTGGAGGAGGCGCAGGACAACAAGTACCGGTTGGTCTTCGACAAGCTGCGGCTCTCCGCCGGTGACCGACTGCTCGACGTCGGCTGCGGGTGGGGGAGCATGGTGCGCTACGCCGCGCGACGAGGGGTGCGGACCATCGGGATCACCCTGTCCGCCGAGCAGGCGGCCTGGGCCCAGCGGGCGATTGCCGCCGAGGGACTGACCGATCTCGCCGAGGTCCGGCACGGCGACTATCGCGAGATCACCGAGACGGAGTTCGACGCACTGTCCTCCATCGGGCTGACCGAGCACATCGGTGTCGCCAACTATCCCGCCTACTTCCGCTTCCTGCGATCGAAGGTGCGCACCGGCGGCCTCCTGCTCAACCACAGCATCACGCGGCCCGACAACCGCCTCGGCTCGAAGCTCGGTGGGTTCCTCGACCGCTACGTGTTCCCCGACGGCGAGCTGATCGGGTCCGGCCGGATCATCGCCGAAGCCCAGAATGCCGGGCTGGAGGTGCTCCACGAGGAGAATCTGCGACCTCACTACGTCCGCACGCTCCGCGACTGGTGCGCCAACCTCGTCGAGCACTGGGACGAGGCCGTCGCCGAGGTCGGGCTGGGCACCGCGCGGGTCTGGGGTCTCTACATGGCGGGATGTCGCTTGGGTTTCGAGCGCAACATCGTCCAGCTGCACCAGGTGCTGGCGGTCAAGACCGACGAGCACGGCGGCGGTGCCGATCTGCCGCTGCGCCCGTGGTGGCGGCCCTGAGGGTGGGGATGGGTCCTTCGGTCCGATGCTCTGGCCACAAAGGCTCTGGTGCTGCTCTGTACGCCCAGACCAGGGTGGTATCGACGGAAAAGGAACGCCATGACTGATCTGCAGGCGCCGACCCGCTCAGGCCGGCGCCCCACCACCACTCCGGCGGGGGCCAACCTCGGCTTCCTCCACCTGCTCTGCTTCATCGGGGCACTCGTGTACTTCTGGACCCGCGCCGACACTGCGGGCGAGCACTTCCTGGCGATCTTCCAGGCCCTGGTCTGGCCCGCCTATCTGGCCTTCGGGGCACTCCAGGCCCTCTTCGGTTGACGGGTGCCCCCCTCTGCGGACGTCGGCATGACGCGTTCGTGGGCGAAGCTGCCGGCCGCCCTGCGGCGGCCGGAGCCGTTTCAGCCCAGCGATGCGCCCTTCTGGAGCGATGACTACATCGCGACCCGTCTGCTGATCGCGCACCTGGATCAGACCGACGACGCAGCCAGCCGACCTCTGGCCGATCTCGATCGCTGCGTCGACGCGCTCACCTGTGCGGCTGCGACGATCACCGACATCGTGACTCGCGCCCAGTTCGTGATCGAGCCGCTGTGGTCCACGCTGGCGGGCGAGGCTCACGCCGACCGATCGCCCTGGCTCGCCGTCGTCGCCCGCAAACCGACCTGACGCAAAGGCCGTCGGTGGCGGTGGCTCGGTTCAGCTCCGGATCGCTCAGGTGCGCTCGGCCGGCACAGCGACGGGCGGTCGGTCGCCGGCCGAGGTCGGGGAAGGGCTCGAGTCGGCTGTGCCCCAGGACCCCGGGTCGAGACCGCCTTGATCCAGGCGGAACGGCGGGTACTCGTCGCGGAGCAACAGGACGTAGCTCGTGACGCGGAACTGCCACCGGTTGATGCCCATCACGAGGTCGAACAGCGGACGCGGGTAACGGCTGGTGAAGAGCATCGCCATTCCGGCAACCAGGACGAGCAGCCCGAGCAATGAGATCCCGACGTTGTACTGCTGGTCGGCGGTCGGTGACCCGTTGGCGACCCAGTACCACGGGGCGGTGAGCAGTCCGACGATGATCAGCTGTGGGATGGCCAGCAGCCATGACTTGATCAGCACCAGGCCGCGAGACAACCGCTCCGGGTAGTCCACGTCGAAGTCGGCCGGGTAGTCGGTGTGCGCGAGCGTGAACGGCGGGTAGCGGTCGGTCACAGCCACCGGGAGACCGGTTCCAGCTCGCCGGTCAGTCGCACCGGATAGGAAAGCGTCAGCGGTGCGCTGGAGGGCACGGTGACCGCGGTACCTCGGCCGAGACCAGCCGCCCCCGCGATCAGCATCGCCACGCTCGCGGCGAGCAGGACCAGCGCACCCAGCGCGAAGCCCCACACCACGGGTGCGATCAGCACGGTGCGGACCCCCACGGCGACATCGGCTGCCACCGCGCGACTCCCGTCGGCGTTCATCACCACGGCCACCCAACGACCAGAGCGCAGATCCATCGTGATCGACTGTGTTCCGCTCCCTTGCGCTGACGCGGCCCAGAAGGACTGACGCCCGGGTGGCTCCGGTGTACGCGTACCCGGGACGGTGCGGTACTGCGCCCGGAACGGGCTGAAGGTGACCCGAGTGAGCTCAGAATGCTCCACCCCGGCGAGGTAGGCCTCCACCTGGTCACCAGGTCCGACGCCAACGAAGATGGCTCCGCCGGCGTCTGCTGCTGTCACGTGCAGCTTCAGCTGAGTGATCGGTGGCCGCGTGCCGGCGGGCAACCGGTCGTCCACGAGGACCCTGGCCTCGGTGGTGGTGAGCGCGTACGAGCTCACCACGTAGCGCTGCGTCGGGGCGGTGAGGAACATGCCGTCACGCTGCTGGAAGTTCACCCAGCCAGCGGCCGAGGCCACGCCGGCCAGCACCAGCCCGGCGATCCCCAGCAGGACGCCTGCCACGAGGAGCACGACGTACCCGGCCCGGGCCGAGGATCCACTCGGTGGCCGCCCGGGACCCTTTCCCCTCGGGCGACAGCCCGGCCAGGACCCGCCCCGTCGGCGCCGGGGGACCGACGCGGATCCCTTCCCAGGACCCCCGCGTCGGCCTAGCCTCGATGACATGGCGCGCCAACGGGGGGTGATCGGGGATGCGTCCGGGTCCAGCGACGATCTGAGGTCGGCCGAGAGGGTCGCGCCGCAGGTCGAGACGACCGCTGAGAGCAGGCTCCGGAGTCTGGTGGAGCTCAACCGGTCGATCGTGGCGGAGCTCTCGCTGGCCGCCGTGCTCCGGCGGATCGTCGATGCGGCACGCACGATCGCACACGCGCAGTACGCGGCGCTGGGGGTGCTGGGCCCGGATGGTCGACTGGACCAGTTCGTCCACGTCGGCATGGACGAGGAGACGGTCGCCGCGATCGGCGACCTGCCGCAGGGCCGAGGGGTGCTGGGCGCCCTGATCCTTGACCCGCGGCCGATCCGGTTGTCAGCGATCAGCGCGGATCCCCGCTCGTCCGGTTTCCCGCCGTCGCACCCGCCGATGCGGTCCTTCCTGGGGGTGCCGATCCAGTCGCGGGGGGAGACCTTCGGGAACCTTTATCTGACGAATCGACTGGACGCCGCCGCGTTCACCGAGGAGGACGAGGGGCTGGTGCTGGCTGTCGCCGCCACGGCCGGCGTCGCCATCGAGAACGCTCGGCTCTATGAGGAGTCCCGACGCCAGCAGGAGTGGCTGAGGGCGTCGGCCGACATCAGCCGCGATCTGTTGCAGGGTGCGACGACGGCAACCGAGATCCTGACGCGGATCGCCGACGTCGTGCTCCGGCTGGCCGCGGCCGATGCGGTCAGCGTCGTCTTCCCGAGCTCGAACTCCGCCGAGCTCACCGTGCGGATCGCTCGCGGACACCACGCGCGACACCTCGTGGGCCTCACCTATCCCTCGGCCGGATCTCTCGCCGGCGAGGCGATGGGCACCGGACACGCACTCCTCCTCGAGCCTGATCACGGCGGCTACTTCGTGCACCTGCAGTCAGCTTTCGACGTCGGCCCGGTGATGGCCTGCCCGCTCGTCGGTGAGGCAGGCGTGCGGGCCGCCGTCATGATCGGGAGGCTGAGCGGCTCGCCGTCGTTCGCGGCGGAGGACCTGAAGATGGCCGAGGCCTTCGCCAACTACGCGGCCGTGGCCCTGGAGCTGGCCGATCGTCGAGAGGGACAGCGTCGACTGGGGGTGCTGGAGGACCGGGACCGGATAGCCCGTGATCTCCACGATCATGTGATCCAACGGCTCTTCGCGACCGGTCTCAGCCTCCAGGCCACCGCTTCGCGGAGTCGCGACCCTGGGCTGGTCTCGAAGCTGCAGGACGCCGTCGCAGACATGGACGACACCATCCGGCAGATCCGCACGACGATCTTCGAGCTGCACGAGCAGCGCGACAGCAACGCCGTGACCCCACGAGGGGCCCTGGTCGACGTGGTCGCCGAGGTCGAGCCGGCACTGGGGTTCGTGCCCAACCTCACCTTCGCCGGACCGGTCGACACGGTGCTGCGACCGGAGGTCCTCGACGATGCGATAGCAGTGCTCCGAGAAGGTCTCACGAACATCGCGAAGCACTCCGACGCCGATCGGGTCACTGTCTCGGTGGTGGTTTCCATCGACCGTATCGCCATCGAGATCGTCGACAACGGGTCGACGGCGCCGATCGTGACGAGTCGAAGCGGCCTGGCGAATCTGGAGCGACGTGCTTGCCTCCAGGGCGGGTCGTTCACCTTCACCCACACCCGGGAGGGCACCATCCTCCGGTGGACTGCGCCTTTCGGCGAGTGACGGTCGCCGCAGGACCAGCCGTCAGCGCGGAGAGGAGCTGCGAGCCAGCTGGTCGAGCCGGGAGCCGTAGGCGGCGATCTGGGTGCGCCGCTCCATGCCGAGCTTGGCCAGCAGCCCGGACACGTAGTGCTTGACGGTCTTCTCGGCCAGGAACAGCCGTTCGCCGATCTGACGGTTGGTCATTCCTTCGGTGATGAGCACCAGGATCTCGTGCTCGCGGGGGGTCAGTCCGTCGGCGGGCTCAGGCTCGGCCGGCGAGGTGGGTTCGCGCAGGCGTCGGAGGAGTCGCTCGGTCAGCGCGGGGTCGATCAGTGAGCGACCGGCGGCGATCTGCTCGATCGCCTCGGTGAGCGACGAGCCTCGGATCTCCTTCAACAGGTAACCGGAGGCACCTGCCATCACGGCGGCGAACAGGGCGTTGTCGTCGTCGAAGGACGTCAGCATCAGACAGCGGGTGCTCGGGAGGTTGCTGCGGATCTCTCGGCAGACGTCGACACCGGACCCATCCGGCAGCCGCACGTCGAGCAGCGCGACATCCGGCCGCACGGCGGGTATCCGATGGAGCGCGTCGGCGGCCAGGCCCGCCTCCCCGACCACGTGCAGGCGGGGGTGCGATTCGAGCAGGTCGATCAGCCCACGTCTCACGATCTCGTGATCATCCAGGATGAAGACCGTGATCATCGTGCCGTTCGTGGTCATCTCGGGTCACCTCCTGCGGTGTGCCGGCGAGGCTCCGACGGCAGTCGGCCGTGTTCGATCCGAGAGGAGCGCCCCGCGTGTCGGCCCTGACGCCACAGACCCGGAGCTGGATCCGGGGTCGCGGTGATGCGGAAGTAGCGCCCGCGTATCCCAGCTGGCCAGTGCTCCAGCGCCGAGCTCGTGTCGGAGTCGATCTCCTGGTCGGCCACCACTCGACTGTGGCCAGTGATCACCGGCGGGGCATCGTCGCCGTCCTCCGACACCGAGGTCAGCTCGACGGTGGCGTCCGTGAGGTAGTTCGCGGCCTCGTTGAACTCCGGGAGGCGGATCGTCAGGCCCTCGGCGCTGCGGTGGCACTCGACGATGAGGGTGCGTTGGCCGTGGCCGGTCGGATAGACGAGGCGACCCTCGAACGTCGTCGACGAGGCAGATCGTGCGCCTCGTGAGCGAGCTGGGGAGTGGGCTCGAGAAGCGGAAGATGACATCGACACTCCTCGGATGTGTGGTGGCTCGATCTCATCCTCTGACCTCGAGGGGTCCGCCACCACGTGCGAAGGTCACGGGAACCGAGGACCTAGGTCCTGCCGACTGTCATCGGGCGACGAGGTCGGTCGGACAGGGATCGCGATGTCTTCGCCGCAGACCTACGGTCCGAGGCCGGAAGGTCTCGTTCTGACGAGCCGAAGGTCGCGTCGGTGGGCCCAGAACCGAGGCCTTTCGCCGGTGTCGGGTCCGCCGCGGTCCGACCACAGTGGTGAAGGGACACATTGGTGCTAGGGCGGGAAGGATCCTCGATGGTCAACAGGGTCCCGCGCGAGCTCGGTGCGTCGACCGCGTGCTCACCGCCCGACGCGATCGTGGTGGGCTTCAGCGACAGATCCGGCGGCATGGGCAGAGCCCTGTGGGAGGCGGCCCTCTGGGCCGCGCGTCGGCAGGTCGACATCATGCTCGTGACGTGCGTGGACCGGCATCACCGCACCGGGAGCGAGGCATCCGAAGGGGACCGTCAGCGTCGACACCACGCTCTGTACGCCGTCAACGGCGCCGCCTATCGCTTGGCCACGAGCACGGACGTGAGTCAGCAGGTCCACACCGCCGTCGTGGAGCAGCCGGCCGTGGACGCGCTGGTCGCTGCCTCGGCCACCGCGGGACTGATCGTGCTGCAGCACCGGCGGCTCGGGACCGTCGCCCGCCTGCGTGCCGGATCCACGACCGCAGCCGTGGTGGCCCGGGCAGGCTGTGCGGTGCTCGTGGTCCACGCCGATGATCAGATAGCCGTGCAGCGGGGCATCCTCGTGGCGCTCGACCGACACGAGCCGGATGACCGGGTGTTGTTCGAGGCGTTCGAGGAGTCGAGCCGGCGCGGCGTACCCCTCACCGCGGTTCACCTGGCGAGGGGCCCCACCACCATGTCAGCCGGCAGAACCCCTGTCTCCTCCTCATCGGTGCGTGCCGCGGACGATCTGGCCGATCACCTCGCCGGCTGGCAGCTGCGGTATCCGGACGTGGGGGTGCGCCGAGCCGTGCTCGGCGAGCCGTCGCTCGCGGGAGTCCTCGCCCTGGCCGAGGACTGCGACCTCCTCGTCGTCACGCGTGCCAGGGCCGGCCACCCGACGTCGCCCAGACTGGACGCGATGACCCGCCGGATCATCACGGAAGCACCGTGTCCGGTCCTGGTGACGCCACCCGCGGCAGAAGGGCAACGCCTCCTGCCCCTGACCCCTGTCGCTGAGCGAGATCGGCACCCGACGAGCGCTTCAGCGACACCGGCCGGATCGATCACACCACAGATCGAGACGTAGGGCCCGAGGATCATCGACCATCGCACCTGGCGCGAGGTCGGGCTCGGGCGACACCGTTGCGGGTGAGGCGAACGACCATCCCGCGACTATGCGCTGAACGCGCCACCGCGGGCGAGGCGGAGGAATCATGAGCCAGTGGACGCGGAACAAGATCGTCGTGGGGGTCGATGGTTCCACGGAGAGCCGAGCGGCTCTGGCCTGGGCGTGCGAGGAGGCTGAACGCGCTGGGGTCGCGGTGACAGCTGTCAGCGTCTGGACCCTCGTGCCGTCGCCGTCGGTGCCGCCGTTCGGCGGGTTCCCGTGGGGCACCAGCACCGAGATTCCCGACGCGACCCGGTCGATGCTGTCGGACGTCGTCGCCGAGACCCAAGCCGAGTTCCCGAACGTCGACATCGGCCATCACGTGGTGGCCGGCAACGCGGCGCAGGAGTTGATCAAGCTCTCGGGGGGTGCCGATCTCGTGGTGGTCGGGGCGCGGGGACACGGCGGATTCCGGGGCATGCTGATCGGCTCGGTGAGCCAGCACGTGCTGGCCCACAGCGCGTGCAGCGTCGTGGTGATCCGCTGAGCCGGACCGCATGCCACCGCCGTGGCACGCGGGTGACGACGGACGGAGAGAGACGATGAGCGATCCGACAGGGGGCGCCGGGCGCCTCGATCACCGGGCCTCAGCCGTCGTCGCGGTCGCGCGACGGATCGTACGAGCAGTCCGGCACACGCTCGACTGTCAGCAGTATCTCCACGACCGGTACCTGGAGGGCCTCGGCGCCAGTGGATGTGAGGCACGAGCGCTGCTCGTCAACCGATCGAGCGAAGAACGCGACCTCGAGAAGGCGCTGAACGCCCCCGCCATCTCGGCGCGGGACCGCCATCCCGCGCCACCGGTCATTGACGCCTGACCGTCGGGAGACTCGACTGACGCTCGCGCACCACGGCGAATGGCTGCTCGCTGATTCGCCGACCGTGCACCTTCGCGGGCGCATCGTCCGGGCGGCTCTCCGCGGAGGGACGTCAAGCCGACCGAGCTCGCTGCCATGGTCGTGGTCAGGACACGGGGTTCGGCGAGCTCGACGGGTCAGACCAGTGTCGCGACGATGGCGGCCCGTTGGTCCCGCTGACGTGACCGTTGGGAGTCGGTGAATCCAGCCGGTTGGCGGTGTCGGGCGAGGACTGCCGGTGCGACCATGGTGGTGACCCTGACCATGCCGCGACGTCGCGATCGAGCAGGGAACCGTGTGCAGATCGGAGCCCGACATGACCACCCTCCATCACGACGGCGTCGCCCCCGACGAGCCCGATCTGCGTCCGGGGCGGGTGGTCGTCGGTATCAGCAACGCTGACGGCTCCTACGCCCGGTCGCTCCAGGAAGCCGAGGAGTGGGCGGCCCGTCGGCAGCTGGATGTCGAGCTGCTGGTCGGGCTGGGTCCCGCGGACAGGGGAACCGCCGGACCCGCCGACGCCCCAACCGCGGCAGCACAGATCAGCACGGCCGCTGACCATCTCGCGCTGCAGCTCGAACCCGCGCAGCGGGCCCACACCACCATGAGCGAACGCAGCGGCGTCGACGCCCTGCTGAGCGCGTCGGCCACCGCCGGCGTCATCGTGCTGCAACGGCGTCGATTGGGGCCCCTGGCCCGCATCCGCGCCGGCTCGACCAGCGCCCTCGTGGCCGCCCGAGCCGCGTGCCCCGTGCTGATCGTCCATCCTGACGACCCCGTCCCGGCCCCGGACGGCACCCACGCCGGGGTCCTGGTCGGAGTCGACAGACGCGGGCACGCGGGCCGCGCGATCGCCGAGGCGTTCGCCGAGGCGTCCTGGCGGGGTGTGCCACTCACTGCTGTCCTGGCCTCGGAGCCGCCGGGCCCGACGTTCGTTCCGCCGGGCCCCAGTGAGACCGAGTTCCTGCATGCCTCTGCGGCCGCGGAGCTCGCCGAGCAGCTCGCCGGTCATTGCGAGCGATATCCGGATGTGGAGCTCCACCAGGCAGTTCGCTGGGGGCAACCGGTGCCCGTGCTCGCCGATCTCTCCGGCAGCTACGAGCTGCTGGTCGTTGCGCGCCACACCGAAGGTCACCGCGGACGGCGCAATCTCGGCAGCGAGACCAGGCGACTCATCGAGGAAGCCCACTGCTCCGTGCTGGTCACCCCGACCAGTCGGCCGCTGCCGCTCGCGCACCATCGCCACTCCGCGGCAGCCAGCACCCCGCCCACGGTGAGTCCATGATCAACATCGACGCCACCGCGAACGATCGGGTGGAGATCTCCGTGGCGGCTCCGCTCACCGTCGCCGACTTCACCGCTGCCGGCGAGACCCTGCGACCGTTGGTGGTCACGCCGGCGATGCGTCGCGTGCTGCTCGTCGTCGAGAGCCTCGGCCTGCCGAGACCGCAGGCGCTGTGGGAGGATCTCAAGCTCGCCCCACTGATCACCAGCATCCGTTGGGTGGCCCTGGTGACCGACATCGAGTGGTACGCCCACCTCTTCGAGATCACCGGTGCGCTGTGGCCCGGCCTGACGGTCAAGCACTTCAGACCGGCGGAGGGCACGGCGGCCCGGGCGTGGCTGGCTGCTCGACCCGACGACTGACGCTGCGCGCAGCGCCCGGTCGCCTTGGTCCGGCGTGCTGCTCGACCTGTCCTGAGGGTCGATGGTTGCGAGGGGACACCCAGACGAACCTCCGGCCGTGACAACAGCGGCGACACGCCACTAGCTCCCAGGCGTGTCGGCGTGCTGGAGCTCGACCTCGGCTGTGGCCTGGATGAGCGCCAGCAGCTCCTTGTCCAGTCCCGGCGAGAACTCCTCGCGACGCTCTGGGGCGATCGTGATCGGCACACCGTCGGGCATGATCGCGGTGCTCAGCTCGGTCCCGTCGTTGGACGGGGAGGCCCCGCGGTAGAGCTTGGCGGCCTGGCTCTGGTCGTCGGCGGAGAAGGTGTACTGGATGCTCTGCAGCCCCTTGTCCAGCAGCTTCTTCACCTCGGGGAACTTCTCCGCGTTGGTCTTCGGGATCGGCAGCACGCCGCCCCAGTTCACGCCGAGGGACTCCAGTGCCTTGGCGAACGCGTTCTCGTGGGCCTGGTCGCGGACGATCAGGTAGGCGATCGTCGAGCGCGCCGCCTTGTTGTCCGTCATCTCGTAGATCCGGCACTTCTGCAGCCGGCCGGTCGACTCCAGCATCAGGTTGTAGAGCAGGTCGAGCACGAGGTTGCCGCTGTTGTAGACGTACGACCCGGACCAGGGATTGCCGGCCGCGTCGACCGGCAGGGCACCCTGGGCGCCGACCAGGAAGTGGTGGATGTTGCCGGTGTCCAGCGCGATCTTGAGCGGGGTGGCACCGCCGGATCCCGGCCTGTCGACCGGGTCCGACTTCTTGCCCTGGTACTCCGGGGACCCGTCCAGCAACCGGGCGATCGTGGTGCCGATCAGCTCGACGTGGCTGATCTCCTCGGTGCCGACGCCCTGCAGCAGGTCCTTGTAGGGCTTGCTGGTGGGATCCCCACGGAAGTTGATGCTCTGGAACAGGTACTGCATCATCGTCCGCATCTCGCCGAACTGACCACCCAGACCTTCCTGGAGCGCGTTGGCGGCGGCCGGGTCAGGCTCGTCGACGGCGATGTCGTTGATCAACAGCTCGCTGTGCAGATACATCGGGTCTTCCTTCGTCGGTGCGGCGCCGTGGTCGGGCCCGTCGACGACTGCGTACCCACCGACCCTGGACCCAAACGCACCCAGGTCCCACACCCCGAGGAGTCCGGCGGTCCTCAGCGCTGGGAGAGCGGGCTGATCACCAGCTCGTCGATCCGCACGTGCGCGGGCGAGGCCAGCACGAACAGCACGGCACGGCCCACGTCCTCGGGGGTGAGCATCACCGCTCGCGACTCCGCGCCGGGCACCACCGGGCGATGTTCCAAAAAGTCGGTGTCCACGTCGCCCGGGCAGAGATGACAGGCCCGGACCCCGTACTCGGCCTCCTGGGCGTTGAGGGTCTGACAGAGCGCGGCGAGGGCGGCCTTGCTCGCGCTGTAGGCGACTCCGGCGTACGGGGTGAACCGCCACGCCGAGTACGAGGAGATGACGACGACCTGACCGCCGCCACGCCGGCGGAGGTCCGGCAGCACGGCGTCGACGCCCCGGGCCACCGCGGTCAGGTTGGTGGCTATCACGTCCTCCACATCGCTGAGCGACTGATCGGCCCAGGTGCGGCGGGGCGTGTTCAGCCCGGCGGAGAGAACGAGGTCGTCGACGCCGCCCCACGTAGCGACGATCCTGGCGTGGGCCGTTGCCACGGCCGCCCCGTCGCGAGCGTCGAAGGGAAGCACCAAGGTCTCACCGCCGGCGCTATCGACCAGCGCGGCGGTCTTCGCCAGTGCTGCTTCCCGCCGCCCACTGAGGGCGACACGGCGCCCAGGTGCGGCCGCGACCGCCGCGGCCCGACCCATGCCGCTGCCGGCACCGGTCACCCACAGCACTCGCGGGTCCGTCATGACTCCTGTCCGGCGATCTCGTACCCCCGCTGGGGGAGCTGCGTGGCCAGCTTGCCGCCGCTGACGTCGACGAGCGTGCCGGTGATGTAGCGGGCGGCGTCGCTGGCCAGGAAGCAGATCAGGTCGGCCACCTCTGCGGCCTCGCCCCACCGCCGCAGCGTCAGGGTGTCCAGCAGCCGGCCCTGCTGCTGAGGACTCATCTGGGCGAAGGTGTTGATGCCACTCGGGATCATCCCGGGGGCGTACGCGTTGGCGGTGATGTTCCACGGGCCCAGCTCGCCGGCCAGGGTCCGCGTCAGCTGGACCACGGCCGCCTTCGACGCGGCGTAGGCGGCACTGCCGATGCTGGGCACGATGGCCGCGAACGAGGCCGCGTTGATGATGCGACCCGAGTTCTGGTGCTTCATGATCGGCGCGACGGCCCGGCACATCCGGAACACACCGCCCACGTTGACGTCGAAACAGCGGTCCCAGGTCTCGTCATCGATCTCGCAGACGAGACCTTCACCCATCACCCCGGCGTTGTTGACGAGCACGTCGATCCGGCCGAAACGCTCGACGACCTCGCCGACCACGCGGTTGACCGACGTGGTGTCCCGGACGTCGCACGCGTACGCCTCGCCCCCCGGTCCGGCCTCCTCGCGTGCGTCGACGAACCAGCCCAGTGCCTCGGTGCTGACGTCGAGCGCGATCACCCGCGATCGCTCGCGCTGAAAGGACTCGGCGATGGCCCGGCCGATACCGCGGCCGGCGCCGGTGATGACGACGACCTTGTCGGAGAGATCGAGGAGCATGATCGGAGTCTGTCAGGTCAGCTGTGCTCGGTGGCTGCCCGCTGGACCGGGAGGGCCGCCAGGAAGCGCTGCAGGTAGGCGTCGAAGCCGGCGACATCGCGGGCATCCGGCTGCACCGCGACCAGGTCCGGGGCAGCGAACACCTGCCTCGACAGGTAGTCGGCGAGGGTCTGCTCGGGCGCCCGACGGGCGAGGAACGCGGCCAGCACGGCGATGCCCCAAGCGCCTCCCTCGGAGGCGGTGCCGCCCACGGACACGGGCGTGTCGATGGCGGCGGCCAGGTACTTCTGGGCGACGCCGGGGGTGGTGAACAGCCCGCCGTGCGCGAACATCGTGTCGAGTCGCACGCCCTCGTCCTTGGTCAGCACGTCCATCCCGATCCGCAGGGTGGTCAGGGCGGCGAACAGCTGGCTGCGCATGAAGGTGGCCAGGTCGAAGGTGCTGTCGGGGGTGCGCAGGAACAGGGGCCGACCCTCGTCGAGCCCGGTGATGGGCTCACCGGAGAGATAGTTGTACGCCAGCAGCCCGCCGCAGTCCGGCTCACCCCACAGGCTGGCGCGGAACAGCGTCTCGAAGACCATCGCGGTGTCCGCGTCGGCACCGATCGCCCGGGCGAACTCGGCGAACAGCCCGACCCAGGCGTTCAGCTCGCTGGCGCCGTTGTTGCAGTGCACCATCGCCACCGGGTCGCCGGCCGGGGTGGTGACCAGGTCGAGCTCGTGATGGGCGCGGCGCAGCGGCTGCTCGAGGACGACCATGGCGAAGATGCTGGTGCCGGCACTGACGTTGCCGGTCCGGGGCGCGACCGAGTTGGTGGCCACCATCCCGGTGCCGGCGTCGCCCTCGGGCGGGCACAGGGGCGCCCCGGCCCGCAGAGTGCCGGTCGGATCGAGCCGCCGGGCGCCGACCTCGGTCAGCTCTCCGGACGCCTCGCCGGCGGCCCTGACCTCGGGCAGCAGCGTCGACACCTGCCAGGGCAGGTCGCGACCGGCGACCAGGTCGTCGAAGGTGGCGATCATGGCGGCGTCGTAGCCACCGGTGCGGGGGTCGATCGGGAACATGCCGCTGGCGTCGCCGATGCCGAGGACCCGTTCCCCCGTGAGCTGCCAGTGCACGTAGCCGGCCAGCGTGGTCAGGTGCGCCACGGCGCCGACGTGCTCCTCCTCATCCAGCACCGCCTGGTAGAGGTGAGCGATGCTCCAGCGGTGCGGGATGGTGTGGTCGAAGGCCTCGCTGAGCGCCGTCACCGCCGGTCCGGTGCTGGTGTTGCGCCATGTCCGGAAAGGGGTGAGCAGCTCACCGTCGCGGTCGAAGGCGAGATAGCCGTGCATCATCGCCGAGACGCCGAGAGCGCCGACCGTGGTCAGCTCGACGTCGTACCGCTCGCGGACCCCGGCGGCCAGGGCGGCGTAGCTCTGCTGGAGCCCCTCCCAGACGGTGTCCAGCGAGTAGGTCCAACGGCGGTCGACGAACTGGTTCTCCCAGCTGTGGCCGCCGGTGGCCAGCGGTGTGTGATCGGGTCCGATCAGGACGGCCTTGATCCGGGTCGAGCCGAGTTCGATGCCGAGCGCGGTGTGGCCCTCGGTGATCGCCTGCCGTGCGGACGTCGGATCGTCGCTCATCTGTGGTCGCCCTCCTGGTCGTTGCCCAGGTTAACGTTCTCACAGATGTCCCGGGCGGGGCGTGCTGGTGGACCGCGCCTACGGTGGAGTGGACGATCTGACGCGAAGGAAGCACTCATGGAGCTGGCCGACATCCCCGTCACCACCATCACCGGGGAGGACACGACCTTCGGTGCGCTGAGCCGGGGCCGGCTCGCCCTGGTCGTCAACGTCGCCTCCCGCTGCGGACTGACACCGCAGTACGAGCAGCTGGAGGCCCTGCAGCAGACGTACGGAGAGCGGGGCTTCACGGTGCTCGGGTTCCCGAGCAACCAGTTCCTGCAGGAGCTCGGTTCGGAGTCCGACATCGCCGACTACTGCGCGCTCACCTGGGGGGTCACCTTCCCGATGTCGGAGAAGGTGAAGGTCAACGGGAAGAAGGCGCACCCGCTCTACAAGGAGCTGAAGGAGACGCCCGACGGCGACGGCAAGGCCGGTCGGGTGACCTGGAACTTCGAGAAGTTCCTGGTCAGCCCGAGCGGCGAGGTGAAGCGGTTCCGACCCCGGACGGAGCCGAAGGATGCCGTGGTCGTCGAGGCCATCGAAGAATGGTTGCCCAACCCGTGATCGTCTTCCGGGCCGTTCCTGGGTGCGTGAGGGCGTGGGCGCAGGCGGTCTGACCGCCGACGGACGAGGTCGTTCGGCCCGCGCGGCGAGAAGTGCACCTTCCTGGGTGGCAGTCTGACTCCCAACGGGCAGCGGGTCTACCTCACCGGTCTCGTGCCGTCCACCACGCGAGCCAGTTCGGCCAGATGTCCCTGGTCGACGCGATCGGGAACGCGGTCACCCTCGGTGGCAGCCTGTTCCTCGGAATCGTGGTGCTCCTCCCCGGACCGCCGGACCGGGCCCGATGGGTGCCCCAGGAAGGAGCGTCTCGATGAGGCTCGCAATCGCCGGCGGGACCGGTTTGATCGGGACCATGGTGGCGGAGATCGCCGAGGCGGCCGGTCACCAGGTCGTGGTGCTGGCGCGTAGCCGCGGGATCGACCTGGTGAAGGAAGACGGCGCTGCCGAGGCGCTTGACGGTGTCGCCGCCGTCGTCGACGTCACCAACGTGACGACGCTGTCGGCGAAGCGGAGCACCACGTTCTTCTCCACCGTGACGACGAACCTGCTGGCGGCCGAGCGGGCCGCCGGGGTGCACCATCACGTCGCCCTCTCCATCGTCGGGGTGGATCGCGCCCCGTATGGCTACTACGCCGGCAAGCGTGCCCAGGAGCGGCTGGTGGAGGCCAGTCCGGTGCCGTGGACCATCCTGCGCGCCACCCAGTTCCACGAGATGGCCGTGATCGCGTACGAGAGCGCCCGGCTCGGTCCGCTGCACCTGGCGCCCAGGATGAGGACCCGGCCGGCGGCGGCCCGTGAGGTCGCCCAGCACCTGGTCGACCTGGTCGGGGCCGTCCCGGGGGGCGGCGTCGTCGAGTTCGCCGGACCACGCGAGGAGTCCCTGGCCGAGATGATCAGGGCGTACGCGCAGACCACCGGCTCACTGTCCTGGATCCCTTCGGTGTCCCTGCCGGGTGCGCTCGGCAGGGCGCAGCGCGACGGAACGTTGCTGCCGAGCGCCGACGCGGTCCTGGGACGGCAGACCTACGCCGACTGGGTCGATCAGCTCGGCCGCTGACCACGACTCTTCCCCGCACTCACCTGCGCCATCACGTGCGCCGGTGGCGCGTTGGTGGCGTTGACGCAGATCGGCCGTGGGTGTCGTTCAGCTGGGTCCGGGTGGGGTGTCGTCGATCGGCCGCGCTGGGTCCAGCTGGGCCCCTTCGGACGGTGGAGGTGGTGTGGTCAGCTGCTCCGGTTCGGCTGGTCGATCCGATGCTGCGGACCGGGGCGGGTCGGCCGGGTCGCCGCTGAGTGATCGAGCCCAGAAGGCGTCGGGGTCGGCGTCCAGGAGCAGGGCCCGGACCAACAGCGTGGCCGGGATGGCCAGGATGGCCCCGACCGGCCCGAGCACGGTCGCCCAGAAGACCACGGAGAAGAAGGTGAGGGTCAGGCTGAGCCGCACGGCGTCGCTGACGAACTTGGGTTGGATGAACGTCTGCATCGTCAGGTTGATCACGCAGTAGGCGATGATCACGGTCAGGCACGCGCCCCAGCCGCCGGTGAGCAGGGCGAGCAGGGCCGGCGGGATCAGCGCGATGACGAAGCCGATGTTGGGGATGTAGTTGGTGACGAAGGCCAGGATCACCCAGAGCAGCGGCGCCGGCAGCCCGATGATGATGAGCACGATGCCGTCGAGGGTGGCCACGATCGCGCCGAACACCGTGTTCACCATCAGGTACTTGCGGACCGCTTGCGAGTAGCGTTTGAAGACCTCGATCAGGCTGGCCTTGCTGTCCGCGAATCGCTGGATCAGGCCGCCGAAGCCGCCGGCATCAGCGGCCATGAAGACGATGTAGGCGAGCACGAAGAAGAACGCCGAGCCGGCACCGAGGACCGCACTGCTCACTGCCCCCGCGAGCTCGAGCAGCTTCGCCGGGCTGATCGACGCGATCAGGGACTGCGCGTCAGAGGCTTCCACGCCGAGCTGGCTGACGAGGCCGACCAGCTGACTCTCCAGGGCGGCGAACTCGTCGGCGTACTGCGGCAGCAACCCGACGAACTGGGCCACGGCGATGATCAGCAACAGCCCCATGATCAGCAGGATCAGGTAGGCCACCGCGATCACCGCAGCGGTGGCCACCGGCGACGGCACGCGTCGGCGCTCCAGCAGATGACGCACCGGATGAGCCACCATCACCACGAGCGCCGCGATGGCCAGGGTGCCGATGACGCTGCGGGCCTGGTAGAGCCCGGCGATCGCGACAGTGGCCGCAGCGAGGGTCAGCAGGACTCGGCTGGCTGGACTGAAGCCCCCTCGAGTGCTCAGTGGGGGCCTGGTCGCGGTCGACATGATCGCGGTCCTCGCCCGCTCAGAGCCGGCCGGTCGACGTCTGGCGCCAGGTGCTGACCGACCAGATGATGAACACGTCGAGTGCTATCACGATGATCGACCACCACGGGTAGTACGGCAGCCACATGAAGTTCACCACGATGGACAGTCCGGCCACCACGATCGCCGCGACGACTGCCCAGCTCTGGCGGGTGAACAGCCCGACCGCCACCGCGATCGCGCCGGCACCGAGGATGAGGTGGATCCAGCCCCAACCGTTGGCGTCGATCTTGTAGACGTACTCGAAGCCGATCACGAACGTCGGCCCGCGCAGGATCGCCGCAATGCCCTGCAGGACGGCGAGCACGCCGACGATGCCGAGGAGGGCCGCGGTGCCGATGGTCGCTCCGGCGGCCACGGCCTGCTTCGTGTGGGATGGGGTGGACGAGGGTGTCATCACCGCTCCTTAGAACTCGGGAAGGCAGAATCTGCTCAGATTCACGGTGGCAGACCCAGGCAGTCTCAGCATCACCTGGATCGGATGAGATGTGCGACCTGCTCTGTCGCACCTGAGGCTGATCTGAGCCGCCTGGGCTGTCCGGCGCGCCGGACGGATCGGCGCACCGACCACCGAGGTCCGATCGGCCGATCGGGTGACCGAGCCCTGGCTCTGGTCGGTCGCGACACGACCCGGATCGCTTCCTCGTCGGCCTGGCGTGTCGACCCGAAGCGTCGCCTGCGACGAAAGGCACGCACCTGGACACCAGACACCCTTGACGCCCTTCCGGCCGCAACCACTAGCGTTCACCCCAGGACCAGGGAGAGAGGCGAGGATGAGATGGCGACCTTGACCGCGTGGAAGTTCGACCGCCCCGACGGGGCGTCGTTGGCGATGCGGACACTGAAGGACCTGAACAACGAAGGCCTGATCGACATCCAGGAGGCGGCGATCGTCGAGTGGCCGGTCGGGCAGAAGAAGCCCAAGACCCGGCAGCTCAACGACCTGACGGGCCGGTACGCCCTCGGGGGGCTCTTCTGGGGATTCCTGTTCGGCATCCTGTTCTTCGTGCCGGTGATCGGCGCGGGAGTGGGCGCGGCCGCCGGGGCCATCTGGGGGAAGATGGAGGACGTCGGGGTCGATGACGACTTCATCGCCAACGTGAAGGAGAAGGTGACAGAGGGCACCTCGGCCCTGTTCCTGCTCTCCTCCGGTGCGGTCGCCGACCGGATCCGGCAGCGCTTCGCGGGCACCCACCTGGAGCTGATCGAGTCCAACCTGAGCGCCGAGGACGAGGCCGCACTGCGGGACCGGCTCGGTCTCGACTGATCCTGCTGACCGCGCCGGGCGCGCCGGGGTCAGGCCTCGCTGCGATAGACCCGCCGGAGCTGGCTGACCAGCTCCGGTCCACCGAGTTCGCTCTCGGGCTCGGGCAGCTGACGCAGCACGACGTCGGACGGCGCGGTGAGCACCGGTGGCCGCGCCGGCAGCGGCGGCGGAGGCTGCCAGAAGCGTTCGCTCCGATCACCGGGCCAACTCAGTCCCGCCAGCACCGACCGCGTTCCGGCGGTCGGCATCGGCGTCCGCTGGTGGTGCTCGTCGGCATCCTCACCAGAGCGCAGGACGCGCAGTCTCCTCAGCAGCTCCTCCCGCTCCCGACCCCGCCACCGCAGGATCAGGAACGGGTCGGAGTCGAACGCCTCGCCCAGCAGGTAGAACGTGGCGGCCAGGTGCTTGCACGGCACACCCCAGTCCGGGCAGCTGCACACCTGCTGCAGGTCGTCGACCGCGGTGGGGAACAGCGGTGATCCGGAGTCGGCGAAGATCGCCTCCAGCTCCGCCGGCACCTCGCCGGCCAGCAGCTTCGCGCACGACAGCGCCTGCTCCGACAGGGCCGCCTCGACCCGTTCCCACTCGGTGTCGGCCAACGGTGCGAAGACGATCGTGACGTCGTACGGCTTGGCTCGCGACCCCTGGACCCTGGCCGTGACGCGTCCGGCGAGGATCTCCAGGGACATCACCTGCCCCTTGCGGGCGTACGTCTTCCCCCGCGCCAGCCGTCCGCCGATGGCGAAGGACTCCAGCACGTCCAGGAACCGGCGCGACCACCAGGACGTGCCGATGTCCCCCCTGGTGCTCCGGGCCCTGAGTCCGTCCTCCACCACGCGTGGCCGAGACGGTGGATACCAGCCACTCACTCGACCACGGCTCCCGCCTCGAGCCTCAACAGCTCGGCGAGATCGGCGGTGGACAGCTCGGTCAGCCAGGTCTCACCGGTGCCGACGATCTTCGCGGCCAGTCCCCGCTTCTCGGTGATCATGGCGGCGATCTTCTCCTCGAACGTGCCGGCGCTGACCAGCTTGCGGACCTGGACCGCACGACGCTGTCCGATCCGGAACGCCCGGTCCGTCGCCTGATCTTCCACGGCTGGGTTCCACCATCGGTCCACGTGCACCACGTGGTTGGCGGCCGTCAGGGTGAGTCCCGTGCCGCCGGCCTTCAACGACAGCACGAACAACGGCGGCGCCCACGCCTCGTCGGACTGGAAGCGTGCCACCATCGCCTCCCGGGCGGACCTGGCCACACCTCCGTGCAGGTAGAGGACCTCCCGGCCGAACCGACCGGCGAGGTGCCCGCGCAGCATCGCCCCGAACTCCGCGTACTGGGTGAACAGCAGCGCCCGCTCACCGGACTGGAGCACCTCGGCGAGGATCTCGTCCAGCCGTTCCAGCTTGCCCGACCGACCGGGCAGCGGGCTCCCGTCGCGGAGAAAGTGGGCCGGGTGGTTGCAGACCTGCTTGAGCCTGGTCATGGTGGCCAGCACCAGCCCGCGCCGCTCGATCCCGTCGGCGTCGTCGATCTTGGCCAACATGTCGTCGACGACGGCCTGGTAGAGGGAGGCCTGCTCCGCCGTCAGGTTCGCCAGCACCTCGATCTCCAGCTTCTCCGGCAGATCGGTGATGATCGAGCGGTCGGTTTTCAACCGACGCAGCACGAACGGCCCCGTGAAGCGCCGGAGCCGGGCCGCGGCCTCGTCGTCGCCGTGGCGCTCGATCGGCTCGGCGTAACGCTTCTTGAACGACGTGGCGCTGCCCAGCAGCCCCGGATTGGCGAACTCCAGGATCGACCAGAGATCCGCGAGCCGGTTCTCGACCGGGGTGCCGGTGACCGCGATCCTCACCTCGGCAGGGATCGAGCGGATCGCCGTGGCCTGCCGGGTGGCCGCGTTCTTGATCGCCTGCGCCTCGTCGACGATCACCCGCCGCCAACCGATCTCGCGCAGCACCGCGGCGTCCCGGGTGGCGATCGCGTACGTGGTGATCACCAGGTCGCTGGCGGCCACCGCCGCGGCGAAGGCCCGGCCGCGGGCCCGCTCGGACCCGTGGTGGACATGCACCCGTACGTCGGGGGTGAAGCGCTCTGCCTCCCGCTGCCAGTTGCCGACCAGAGACATCGGGCAGACCAGCAGGGTCGGGCCGCCGGCGCGGTCGTCATTCGAACCCTGCTGGTCGAGGGCCAGCAGAGCCAGCAGCTGCACCGTCTTGCCGAGACCCATGTCGTCGGCCAGCACCCCGCCGATCCCGAGCCGCCCGAGGAACTCGAGCCAGGACACCCCGCGAGCCTGGTACGGCCGCAGCGTGCCCTGGAACGTCGCCGGCACGACGACGGCGGCCAGCTGCTCGGGTGTCCGTCCGGCCAGCAGGTCCCCGAGCCACCCCTCGGCGGCCACTGCGGTGACCATCACGTCGTCCTCGACCGCGTCCACTCCCAGTCCGCGACGGAGCAGTTCGGCGACGGTCAGCTCGCCGCGACGGCCGGCCAGGCGGAGCGCAGCCTCCAGACGTCGCGGGTCGAGCTCGACCCACTGACCGCGCAGCCGCACCAGCGGTGACTTGAGCTCGGCCAGCGCGGTCAGCTCGTCGGCGGTCAGGGTGTCGTCCCCGATCGCCACGTCGTAACGGAACTCGGCGATGGCACTGAGCCCGACACCACCGCTGGTGCCCACCACGCCCGGCTGGGTGCGCGGCGTAGCCGTCAGCCTGACCCCGAGCCGGGTCGCGGGCCTGGTCCACCAACCGGGGAGCTGGACCCCGAAGCCGGCGGTGGCCAGGGTGGGGGCCGCTTCGCGGAGGAAGGCGTGTGCTCCGGCGTCGTCGAGTTCGAGGGCGTCCGGCCGAGCCGTGCGGAGGGCCTCGTCCAGTGCGGGGTAGAGACGAGCGGCCTTGCCCAGCTCGGCCAGGAAGGTCTCCTGGGGCGCACGGAGGGCGCGACCGAGGCCGGGCAGTGCGCCGGTGGTACGCCAGACCTGATCCGCCTCGGCCACCAGACTCTGCTCGTCGGTGGCCTGGAGCCCGAATCTCAGCCGCCAGAGGTCCCTCTCGTCGGTATCGGGGCCCTCGGCGGTCGTCGGCTCGGTGAGACGGAAGAAGGCGCGTACCGGACCGGTGAGCACGTCGGACTGCCAGCGAGCCAGCGCCGTCGTGAGCCGGTCGAGGTCGGCCTCGGTGGCGCGGAACGTCCGGACCGAACCGGTCAGGGCAGCGAGCCAGGCTCGGCTGGTCGCCGTGCCCCGCCGACCGAGGGTGAGTCGCACCGATCCCAGCGCGGCCCGGACCGACGCGTCGACCAGGTCGTCGAACGCGGCTGCCCACAGGTCGAACGGGTCGTCGACGCCCTCACCGTCACCGTCATCTCGGCGGTCGGCAGCGACCAGTGCCGGCGGCAGCGCCGCGGCCAGCACCCGCGCCCACGCCGCGTCCGGACCGGTGAGCACGGGTCGCCAGACCGCGGCCGGTCCGTCCGCGAGCACCATCGGCAGGATCCGACCCCTGGTCACCAGGTCGTCGGCGAAGGCGACGAGCTCGACCAGGTGGTGGACGGAGGCTCCGTACGCCCTGGCCGTCAGGTCGAGCCCAGACAGCACCGCGTACGTCCGGTGCGCCTCCAGGAAGAGGGCCGGCACCCGCCAACGACCGGGTCGCACCGGGCCGGTCGCCCTCGGTGGGTCTTCCCGGACCAGCTCGGGAGAGGCGAGGGGGGATCCGCCACGGGTGGGGAGGTCCAGGACGACGCTGTCGGGCGCCGCGGCGTCGGGGACGACGTCGAGAGCGATGGTCAGCTCGGTCGAGTCGCCGGCGTACGGGTGCGGGGCGACCCGCGGCGGCCGGCCCCGCCGACCAGAGGTCGTGGCGAGAGTCGAGTCCTCCGACCACAGCGCCACCCTGGGCCGTGCGCCCGGGACGTGGTCCGACCAGCAGGCGTGCACGACCTGCATCCACACCTCCTCCGACTCCGGACACCGTGAGTATGCCGCGTGCGGCAGACTCCGGTTGACCCGGCGGGGATCGACGGGTTGACTGCCGCTACGGGTCATCGGTGACGGGAGCGTGCGTGGACAAGGTGGTCGACTCCGCGGCGGCGGCCGTCGCGGACATCGCGGCGGGCTCCTCGTTGGCGGTCGGCGGCTTCGGGCTCTGCGGTATTCCCTCGACCCTCATCAACGCGATCTTCGAGGCCGGCACCGACCGGCTGGAGGTGATCTCCAACAACGCCGGGGTCGACGGCTGGGGTCTGGGTCTGCTGCTGGGGGCCGGACGGTTGCGTCGGGTGGTGGCGAGCTACGTGGGGGAGAACAAGGAGTTCGCCCGGCAGTATCTGTCCGGCGAGCTCGAGGTCGAGCTCACCCCGCAGGGCTCCCTGGCCGAGCGGATGCGGGCGGGTGGCTCGGGGATTCCGGCCTTCTTCACCGCCAGCGGGGTCGGCACCCAGATCGCCGAGGGCGGGCTGCCCTGGCGCTACGCCGCCGACGGGTCCGTCGCGGTGGCCTCGCCGGCCAAGCAGACCCAGACCTTCGAGACCGACGAGGGAGCCAAGGAGTTCGTCCTCGAGCGCGCGATCATCGCCGACTACGGTCTGGTGCGGGCCTGGCGGGGCGACCGGCACGGGAACCTGGTGTTCCGCGACTCCGCCCGCAACTTCAACCCGCTGGCGGCGATGTGCGGCCGGATCACGGTGGCCGAGGTGGAGGAGCTCGTCGAGCCCGGTGATCTCGATCCGAACGGGGTGCACACGCCGGGGGTGTTCGTCCACCGGGTCGTCGCGCTGACCCCGGCGCAGGCGGCCGACAAGCGGATCGAACGGCGCACGGTGCGTCCTCGGGCAGTGGTGGGCCGATGAGCTGGACCCGCGAGCAGATGGCCGCCCGGGCCGCCGCCGAGCTGGCCGACGGCGACTACGTCAACCTCGGGATCGGGCTGCCGACCCTGGTGCCCAACTACGTGCCCGACGACATCGAGCTGGTGCTCCAGTCGGAGAACGGGATCCTCGGCGTGGGGCCCTACCCGTACGAGGGCGAGGAGGACCCCGATCTGATCAACGCCGGCAAGGAGACCGTCACGGTCCGCAGGGGTGCGGCGTTCTTCGACTCGGCGCTGTCCTTCGGCATGATCCGTGGCGGCAAGATCGATGCCGCGATCCTCGGCGCCATGCAGGTGTCCCGTGCGGGCGACATCGCCAACTGGACGATCCCGGGCAAGATGATCAAGGGCATGGGCGGCGCGATGGATCTCGTGCACGGCGCGAAGAAGGTCGTCGTGCTGATGGAGCACGTGGCCAAAGACGGGTCGTACAAGATCGTCGAGTCGTGCTCGTTGCCGCTGACCGGCCGAGGCGTGGTGCAGCGCATCATCACCGACCTGGCCGTGATCGACGTGTCCAGCGACGGTGGTGAGCTGATGCTGGTCGAGCTGGCGCCCGGAGTGAGCGCCGAGGAGGTCCGGGCCAAGACCCAGCCCGTCCTGGTGGACCGATGAGTGCTCCGGCGGGTACGGCCCTGGCCACCCCATCGCTGAGGGTCCTGGTCGATGAGCTGTGGGACCGGCTGGCGGCCGTCCGTCTGGGCGGCAGCGAAGCAGCCCGGGCCAAGCACAGCGGGCGAGGCAAGCTGCTGGTCCGGGACCGGATCGATCGACTGCTCGACCCGGGAAGTCCCTTCTTGGAGGTGGCCCCCCTGGCCGCCTACGACCTGTACGGCGGCGAGCTCGCGGTGCCGAGCGCCGGCATCGTCACCGGGGTCGGTCGGATCGAGGGCCGGCTGTGCATGATCGTGGCCAACGACGCGACGGTGAAGGGCGGCACCTACTACCCCATCACGGTGAAGAAGCACCTGCGCGCGCAGGAGATCGCGGCAGCGAACCGGCTGCCCTGCGTCTACCTGGTCGACTCCGGTGGTGCCTTCCTGCCGTTGCAGGACGAGGTGTTTCCCGACCGGGACCACTTCGGCCGGATCTTCTTCAACCAGGCCAACCTGTCCGCGCGGGGGATCCCGCAGGTGGCCGCGGTGCTGGGATCGTGCACGGCGGGCGGGGCGTACGTGCCGGCCATGTCCGACGAGACGGTGATCGTGCAGGGCCAGGGCACGATCTTCCTCGGTGGACCGCCGCTGGTGAAGGCCGCGACGGGGGAGGAGGTGAGTGCCGAGGAGCTCGGCGGCGGCGACGTGCACGCCCGCACCTCAGGGGTGGTCGACCACCTGGCCGCCGACGATCCGCAGGCGCTGGCCATCGTCCGCTCGATCATCGCCACGCTGCCCACCCCTCTCGCCGATGATCATGGTCCGGCCGAGGAGCCGAGCGAGGACCCGGCCGGTCTGCTGGACGTGGTGCCGGTGAGCTCGCGGACCCCGTACGACGTGCGGGAGGTGATCCGGCGGATCATCGACGGGAGGCACTGGCACGAGTTCAAGCGACTCTACGGTGAGACCCTCGTCTGCGGCTTCGCCTCGATCTGGGGACACCGGGTCGGGATCGTGGCCAACAACGGCATCCTCTTCTCCAGCTCCGCGCTGAAGGGTGCGCACTTCGTCGAGCTGTGCAACCAGCGCGGCATCCCGCTGGTCTTCCTGCAGAACATCTCCGGCTTCATGGTCGGGCGTGAGTACGAGGCGGCCGGTATCGCCAAGGACGGGGCGAAGCTGGTCACCGCGGTGGCGTGCTCGGTGGTGCCGAAGCTGACGGTGGTGATCGGTGGCTCGTTCGGTGCGGGCAACTACGCGATGTGTGGTCGGGCCTATGACCCGAGGTTCCTGTGGCTGTGGCCGAATGCGCGGATCTCGGTGATGGGCGGCGAGCAGGCCGCCTCGGTGCTGGCCACCGTGCGACGCGACGCGCTGGAGGCTGCAGGGGAGTCGTGGGCGGCCGAGGACGAGGAGGCCTTCAAGCAGCCGATCCGGGATCAGTACGAGCGTCAGGGCTCGCCCTACTACTCGACCGCGCGACTGTGGGACGACGGGTTGATCGACCCCCGCGACACCCGCCGGGTGCTGGGCATGGGACTCCAGATCGCCGCTGGACAGCAGATCCCGGCCCCCGCCTACGGCGTCTTCCGGATGTGACCGTGGTCGAGGGAGGCCGGGCGATCACCTCGGTCCTGGTCGCCAACCGCGGCGAGATCGCGGTCCGGGTGCTGCGCACCTGTCGTCGGCTGGGCATTCGCGGCGTGGTGATCTTCACCGACTCCGACGCGGACGCACCTCAGGTGCTGGCGGCCGACCACGCCGTCCGGGTGACCGGCTACCTCGACATCGAGGGCATCGTCTCCGCCGCTCTGGCCGCCGGGGTGACGGCGATCCATCCGGGTTACGGTTTCCTGTCCGAGCGAGCCGCGTTCGCGCACGCGGTCGAGGCCGCCGGTCTCGTTCTGATCGGCCCGTCGGCGGTGGTGATGGAGCAGATGGGTCGCAAGGACGCGGCCCGGGGGATCGCCACCCGGGCGGGGGTGCCGGTGGTGCCCGCGTACGAGGAGGACACACCGGTCGACGAGATGATCTTCCCGCTGCTGGTGAAGGCCGCGGCCGGTGGCGGCGGCAAGGGAATGCGGATCGTCCGGCACGCCGCGGAGCTGGGCGACGCGGTCGCGGCCGCCCGCCGTGAGGCGGGCGCGGCCTTCGGCGACGACACGCTGCTGATCGAGACCTACGTCGAGCGGGGTCGCCACATCGAGGTGCAGATCATCGCCGACATCCATGGCCGGGTGCTCTCCCTGCACGAGCGGGACTGTTCCGTGCAGCGGCGACACCAGAAGGTGATCGAGGAGGCTCCCGCGCCGACCCTCGATCCGGCGGCCCGGACGAAGATCATCGAGGCCGCGGTCACGCTGGCGTCCGCGGTGGGCTACGTCAACGCCGGCACCGTCGAGTTCCTGCTGGACAGCGACAGCGACGACTTCTACTTCCTCGAGATGAACACCCGCCTCCAGGTCGAGCACCCCGTGACGGAGGCGATCTGCGGCGGGCTCGATCTGGTCGAGCTGCAGCTGCTGG
>DATDBH010000034.1:0-3099 GCA_036524985.1 Microlunatus sp.
CTCCAGATGGCCGTGCTGTCGGGGTCGGGGAACTCCGCCGGGTGCGGCTGGAGCTTGAGGACGTCCGGCACGACGAACGCGACCATGCCGTCGGCGTGCTCCTGCTCGAGGGCGAGGTCCACGAGCCAGTCCGAGAGGAACGGGCCGACGTCGAAGAGGTACGCCGCGGTGGGCGCGAACGCGGCGATGTCGCCGGTCCAGCCGAGCCGCTCGTCACGTTGGGGGCAGTCGGTGGGGAGGTCGACGAAGTTGCCCTTCGTGCCCCAGACGACGTTCTCGTGCAGCTGGTTGAGGAGAGGTTCGGAGCACTCGAAGAAGCCGGTCCGTTCCAGGTCCGAGTGGACGACCACGGCCTCGAGCGACTCGGCGGTCAGCTCGCCGGCCGTCTCGACCGGCCACCCCTCGACCTCGGCGTAGCGGAAGCCGTGGAAGGTCATCGTCGGCTCGAACGCGTCGTCGTCGCCGCTGAGGATGAACCGGTCGGTGGCCTGCGCGGTGCGGAGGGGCCGGACGCCCAGCTCCTGGTCCTCCAGCACCTCCGCATGCCGCACGCGGACCTCGGCGCCCCGGGGTCCGCGGACGGTGAACCGCACCCAGCCCACCAGGTTCTGCCCGAAGTCCACGAGGGTGCGGCCGGTCGGCGAGCTCGACACCTCAACGGGCCTGACCACCTCCTGACGGATGACCGGCGGGCCGAGGTAGGGCTCCAGCCGGTCGGTGTCGAACTCCAGCGGGCGCGCGGGCATCGTCCGCTCTGGCGTGCTGCCGAACGTGAACCAGTCGGCGGTGCGCTTCCTGGCGTCGATCGTCTGACCGTCGTACAGGTCGTCGGCGACCACGTCGGACGCCGAGACCGTCCACGCCTCGTCCGTGTCGATCCGCTGCCGGTGGCCGTCCTCGTAGATGATCTCGAGCTCGGCGATCAGACCGAGGCGGTCGCCGTAGAAGGCGCGACCCCCCATGAAGGCCAAGCGGCCGCGGTACCAGCCGTTGCCCACGAGGACGGTCAGCACGCTCTCGTCGGCGAGGAGGTCGGCGACGTCGTACGTGCGGTGGCGCAGCCGCCACTCGTAGGCGCTCCAGCCGGGGCTGAGCACGTCGTCCCCGACGACGCGGCCGTTGATCCGCGCCTCGTAGACACCGAGGCTGCTGACATGCAGGCTCGCAGACTCGACGGCTCCGTGACCTGTCTCGAGCGTCAGCTCTCGCCGGAACAGCGGTGCCGTGAGATCGACGGCGGGGGTGATCATGCGTGCGGTCCAGGTGCGACCGGGCGTGGCAGACATGCAGAGCCCTTTCGGGACGAGGTGGTGGTGGAGGTCTCAGCCCTTGACCGAGCCGGCGGTCATGCCGGAGACGATCTGGCGCTGGAAGAACAGGAAGAGGATCAGCGGCGGGATGGTCACCAGCAGGATGTCCATGAACAACAGGTTGTAGGCGGTGTTGTACTGGCTCTGGAAGTTGAAGAGCGTCAGCTGCACCGTGGCGTTCTCGTCGCCCGGCAAGAAGTAGAGGGCACTCGGGAAGTCGTTCCAGACGAAGACCGACTGGACCACCACGATCGTCACGATCACCGGGCGGAGCAGGGGAAGCACGACCCGGAAGAACAGGTTGAGCGGACCCGCCCCGTCGATGACGGCTGCCTCGTCGAGCTCGCGCGGGACCGACGACAGGAACGCCTGGAACAGCAGCACGCAGAAGGACATGCCGTAGGCGATCTCCACGAGGATCAGCCCGTGCAGGGTCTTGAAGACCGTGAGCTCCTGCATCACCCAGATCGTCGGGACGACGGCCGGCGGGAGCACGAGCCCCGACAGGAGGATGACGTTGACCACGGTGGTCCACCGGCTCCTGCGGCGCTGGAGGATGAACGCGGCCATGGCGGCCAGCACGACCACGACGGTGACGCTCACGACCGTGATGATCGTGCTGTTGATGAACGCCACGATCATGATGTAGTCGCGGGCGGCCAGCACGTCCTGGAGGTTCTCCAGGAAGTGCCACGAGGTCGGCCACGAGAACGAGCGAGTGGCCGAGTCGACCTGGGACTTGACCGCAGTCAGCACGATGAAGGCGAACGGCATCAGGAAGACGACCGAGAAGACGACGATCGCCACGGCGCTGAGCCAGTAGTTCGGCTTCGGCGCGCCGGACTCGCGCGACTTCCTCCGCGTCGGACGCTGGGGCGTGGGCTCGGTGGCGCTCTCCGCCTCCATCAGGGTGCCCGTCGGTGAGCTCATGAGTTGTCTCCGTTGCGGTTGAGGATCCAGAACAGCGGAATGACGATGACGGTGACGAGCAGGAACAACATCACGTTGCCCGCGGTCGACAGCCCGTAGAAGCCCGCTTGGTACTGCTTGTAGATGACCGACGCCATCACGTCAGAGGTGAAGCCGGGGCCGCCCTTGGTCATCGCCCAGATCAGGTCGAACGACCGCAGCCCGCCGATGAGAGAGAGGATGATCACCGAGGCCGTGGCCGGCTTCGCGAGCGGCATGGTGATGTGCCAGAAGGCCTGCCACCCCGAGGTGCCGTCGACCTTGGCGGCCTCGTAGTACTCCCGCGGGATCGACAGGATGCCGGCCATGAAGATCACGGTGGCCAGTCCGACGCCCTTCCAGACGTCGACGAGGGCCACCGACAGCAGGGCCCACTTCGGGTCGACCAGCCAGCCGGGACCCGAGATGCCGACCACCTCGAGGGCCTGGTTGATGGCGCCCTGGGTGGGGTGCATCAGCACCTGGAAGGCGATGCCGACGCCGACGGTGCTCACCAGCACGGGGAAGAACGCGACCGAGCGGAGAAAGGTGCGTCCGATGATCGGACCGGTCAGCAGCAGGGCCAGCGCCATCCCGAGGACGACCTTGAGCCCGCAGGTCACGACGGCGTACGTGAGCGTGTGCGTGAGGCCGGAGATCAGCGCCGGCTCAGCGAAGAACTGGCGGAAGTTGTCGAGCCCGATGAACTCCTGGTCGAACAGGGTCCAGCGGGTGAGGCTGAAGTAGAAGGCGATCAACGACGGGACGAGGAAGAAGACCGCGAAGATCAGTCCGCCCGGGATCAGGAACCAGTAGGGGTAGTAGCTCTTGCGGCGGCCCT
>DATDBH010000035.1:0-6832 GCA_036524985.1 Microlunatus sp.
TGGACCTCTCACCAGGTCGTCGGTCGGGCTCGACGGGTGCTCGGCACCCGCAAGGTCGGGCACGCCGGCACCCTGGACCCGATGGCCACCGGGGTGCTGGTGCTCGGCGTCGGCCGAGCCACCCGGCTGCTGGGTCAGCTCGCGCTGACCGACAAGGCGTACGACGCCACCATCCGACTCGGGCAGGCGACGGTCACCGACGACGCCGAGGGTGAGGTCACCACGGCGCTCGGAGCGGCGGCGGTGTCCGACGAGGCGATCGAGACCGCTCTGGTCGGTCTCCGCGGCCCGATCGAGCAGGTGCCGTCGTCGGTCTCGGCCATCAAGGTCGGAGGTGTCCGCTCGTATGCCCGGGTGCGTTCCGGTGAGGACGTGACACTCGCTGCTCGGCCGGTGACGGTGTCCCGGTTCGAGGTCCTGGCCCGCCGCGATGCGGTGGCTGACGGGGTCGACGGCATCGCGGTGGTCGATCTCGATGTCGTGGTGGAATGCAGCTCGGGCACCTACGTGCGCGCCCTGGCTCGTGATCTGGGAGAGGCCGTCGGCACCGGCGGCCACCTGACCGCCCTGCGGCGCACCCGGGTCGGTCCGTTCACACTGGCGGAGGCGCAGGACCTGGAGGCGACCGAGGTGGCGGTGAGCCCGATCAGCGACGTGGCCCGGCGCTGCTTCCCCGCCCTGGACCTGACCGCCGAGCAGGCTGTCGCCGTACGGTTCGGTCGGCGGCTGCCCGACACCGGACTCCCGGGGGAGCGGACCGCTGTGTTCGACCCCGACGGGCACTTCCTGGCTCTCTACCGGCCCGAGGGCGGCGACGCCGTGCCGGAGGCCGTCTTCGTCGGCTGAGCGCTGCTCAGGGTCGTGTCCTGGTGCGGAACAGGTGCCTCGCCCAGAGCGCCGCACCGACGATGATCAGCACGCACCAGCCGACGGCCAGCACGGCTGGGCTGCCGCCTCCGGCGCCGATCAGCAGGCCACGAATCGTCTCGACGATCGGGGTGATCGGCTGGTGTTCCGTGAACCACCGGATGCCGGCGGGCATGGTCGCGGTGGGCACGAACGCACTCGACAGGTACGGCAGGAACAGCAGCGCGAAGCCGTAGTTACCGGCCGCCTCGACGCTGCGGGCCACCAGGCCCAGGGCCGCGAACGACCAGGTGATCGCCAGGATCCACAGAGCGATCAGCGCGATCGCACCGAGCCAGGCCAGCGACCCGGCGGTGGGCCGGAAGCCGACCAGCAAGGCGACCAGGATCACCACGGCGGTGGTCACCAGGTTGCGGACCAGACTCGCGACCACGTGCCCGGTGATCACCGCACCGCTCGCGATCGGCATGGTCCGGAAGCGATCGATGACGCCGTGGGTCATGTCGTGGGCCACCGAGATCGCCGTGCCGGACGCGCCGAAGCCGGCGCACAGCAGGATGATCCCGGGCACCACGTAGTCGACGTAGCCGCCCCCGGGTTCCAGCGCACCGCCGAAGACGAAGACGAAGAGCAGCATCAACATCACTGGCATCGCGATGGCCATGATCAGCGCGTCGACCTCGCGCAGGCTGTGCAGCACGCTGCGACGAACGAAGATCGTGGTCGTGGTGAGGCGTCCCGGATCGCGACGCGTCGGCATCGTCGCGGGCTCGGCGAACGCGATCATGCCGCGACCTCCTCGGTGAGAGCCAGGAACAC
Organism: Microlunatus sp.; assembly: GCA_036524985.1. Taxonomy (GTDB): domain Bacteria; phylum Actinomycetota; class Actinomycetes; order Propionibacteriales; family Propionibacteriaceae; genus Microlunatus. The sequence goes on from DATDBH010000035.1 coordinate 1,687, forward strand.
GGCATCCATGGTCGGTCGGCGAAGCACCACGTGGGTGCCCGCTTCACCGATCCCGGCCAGCTCGACGAGCGCGTGCCGTATGGAGTCCGGTGAGCCGTCCACGGCCCGCTCGGCCAGCACGGTCTCGTCAGCGGACCGGATCTCCACCACTTCCTCACCGAACCGCGCCTTGAGCTCGTTGGGGGAACCCTCGGCGACGATCCGACCACGGTTGATCACCGCTACCCGGTCGGCCAGCTGGTCGGCCTCCTCCAGGTACTGGGTGGTGAGCAGCACGGTGACCCCCCGTCCGGCCAGTCCGGCGATGATCTGCCACAGTGCCTGGCGGCTGCGGGTGTCGAGCCCTGTGGTCGGCTCGTCGAGAAAGACCACTGACGCCGCGGTGACCAGTCCGAGCGCGAGATCGAGTCGGCGCCGCATCCCGCCCGAGTAGCTGCCGACCCGTCGCCTGGCCGCGTCGACGAGATCGAACGCCTCGAGCAGCTCGGCCGCGCGTGCTCGTGCGGCACTCGCGTCGAGGCCACTGAGTCGCGACGTCAACACGAGGTTCTCGGTACCGGTGAGGACGTCGTCGACGGCCGCGTGCTGTCCGGTCAGGCTGATCAGTCGACGGATCTCCTCCGGATGCCGGCGCACATCGAACCCGCCGACCAGGGCCCGGCCGGCGTCGGCGACCAGCAGGGTCGACAGCACCTTGATCAACGTGGTCTTACCGGCGCCGTTGGGGCCAAGCAGCGCCAGGATGCCCGGCCCGGTGCGTAGGTCCAGACCGTCGAGGACCCGCCGGTCGCCGTAGCTCTTCACCAGGCCCGTCACCTCGATACCACTGTCCATCTCGCTCCCCTTCTGTGTGCGTACTAAACTGTTTATGGCCAAAACTGTTTATACCATAGATACCGTGTAGGTCGTACGCAAAGGGCTACGATGGCCCGCGACCGTCGGAGGAGGTGCCGGAGTGGCTGACGTCGAGCTGCCGCGGGGGATCGCGCTGGCCTGGGGGATCGCCGCGGACCCCCAGCGCGGCCCGAAACGCGAGCTGAGTGTCGAACGGATCGTCGAAGCGGCGATCGAGATCGCTGACGCCGACGGCCTCGCGGCCGTCTCCATGAGCAGTCTCGCCGCCAAGCTCGGCTACACGACGATGTCGCTCTACCGGTACGTGTCGGCCAAGGACGATCTGATCGTGCTGATGAACGACGAGGGTCTGGGGCAGCCGCCCGATCATGATCGGATCGACGACGACTGGCGAACGGGCTTGCGTCGGTGGGCCGGTTCGGTCGCGGCCACCTACGCCGAGCACCCGTGGCTGCTGGACATCCCGGTCGACGGCGTGCCGATCACCCCGAACAGCCTCTCCTGGCTTGACTGGGGTCTGCGGATCCTGGCCCCGGCGCGCATGTCGTCGAGCGACGCCCTGGCAGCCGTGCTGATGATCAGCGGGCTCGCTCGCTGGCAGGCGACGATCGATCGGGCCATCGCCGGCGGCGAGCAGGTGGAAGCCGAACGCTACGTCTTCACCGAGCTGCTGGACACCGACCACTACCCGGCACTGGTTCGAGCGTTGGCCGACGGTGGGTTGAGCGATGAGGAGTCCGACGACCCGTTCCGGTTCGCACTGGAGCGAGCTCTTGACGGGCTGGCGGGAGTCGTCGAGTCGAAAGCGATGACCCGATCCTGGCAGGCGACGCCGACGCCGACGCCGACGCAGGCCGAACCACCGGATCTGGAGCAGGTCGTGGACTATCCACGGGACGCTCGGCTCAAAGAAGCGACCCGGGCTCGTCGGGAGGCGGAGGCGAGACTTCGGGAGGCGGAGGGAAGGCTTCGGGAGGCGGAAGGGAAACTGCGCGACGCCCGGCGCCGGGAACGCGATCTGATCACCAAGGCCAGGGAGAAAGCGGCCGTAGCCGAGCGTGGTTAACTGACGCTGTTTTTGCTCCTCGGAAGGTCCGCCTCGCACAGAAGGAGATCGATGGATCCGCGTACGGTCGTCGTCATCGGGAACTTCGACGGTGTGCACCGCGGTCACGTCGGCCTGCTGAGGCTGGCCAAGGAGTCAGAGCCGAACGCGCGGCTGGTCGCGGTGACCTTCTGGCCGCACCCGATGTCGGTGATCCGTCCGGACCAGGCCCCGGTGCTGCTCTGCTCGCTGGAGCGCCGGCGGGAACTGCTCACCCAGGCCGGAGTCGACGAGGTGGTGGTGCTCGACTTCACCCCCGAGGTGGCGAGCTGGAGCCCGGAGCAGTTCGTCGACCGGGTCCTGCGGCCGTTGCAGCCGGAGCGGATCGTGGTCGGGGAGAACTTCCGGTTCGGTTTCCGCGCCGCCGGAGACCCCGATCTGCTGGCGAAGCTGGGGGCGGGGGACTTCGTGGTCGACGCGGTTCCGCTGTTCTCTGACGGCGCGCAGCCCGGCTCCTCGACCCTGATCCGGCACGCCATCGACGAGGGCGACTTCGGACGGGTCCGCGAGCTCAGCGACCAGGCGTTCCGGATGAGCGGCGTGGTCGTCCGGGGGGACCAGCGGGGTCGCGAGATGGGCTTCCCGACCGCGAACATCGACCTGGCGCCCGGGCTGGCCGTGCCGGCCGACGGGGTGTACGCGGGCTGGGTGACCCGGTTGGACGATCCCGAGGCGCCGCGTTGGCCGGCGGCCATCTCGGTCGGCACCAACCCGACCTTCGACGGGGTCGAGCGGCGGGTGGAGGCCTACGTGCTGGACCGCGACGACCTGGAGCTGTACGGGGTGGAGATCGCCATCGACTTCTACGCCCGACTGCGCGGCCAGGTGAAGTATCGCGGCATGGAGGCGCTGATCGAGCAGATGCACGCCGACGTTGAGCAGGTCCGCCACCTGCTGCACGCGGTCTGAACGAGTCACCCCTCCGCGGCGGCGAGCTCCCTCACCAGGTCGGGATCGAGGCTTCCGGGACCGGGGATCTGGGCGTTGGCCACCCCGGCTGCGGCCGCCCAGCGGAGCGCGGCGCCGAGGTCCTCGCCCCGGTCGAGGGCGGTCAGCAACCCGCCGAGGTAGGAGTCGCCGCTACCGACCGGGAAGCGGCCGCGCCGCTGGGGTGCCGCCAGGGCGTACCGACGGCCGTCGGAGCCGAGACCGAGCGACCCGGCGGCACCGTCGGTGAGCACGACCGTGCCGCCCGTCTTCGCCTGCAGCGCGGTCGCCATGTCGGCCAGGTCGGTGTCGGCCCCCACTCCGAGCACCGCCGCGGCTTCGGCCCGGTTGATCTTGAGCAGCTCGGGATGGCTGTGCAGCAGCGGCACCAGCGACGCCCCGTGGGTGTCGGCGGCCACCCGACAGCCCGCGTGGTGGGCGAGCTCCGCGAGCTCGGCCAGGCCGGTCGGCGGCAGTCCGCGGGGCGGGCCGCCGGAGATGACCAGCCAGCCGGGCCGGTCGGCGAGCTCGGCGGCCAGCGCCTCCCGGGCCTGGGTCCAGACCTCGGCCGGGATCGGCTCGGCGTACTCGTAGAGCTCGGTCAGGTCCTCGGAGTCGGCCGCGCTGATGGACACGCAGGTCCGGGTGAGCACCGGAGTGATGACCCGGTGCACCGCGATCTTCGCCCGGGCCAGCTCGTCCGCGAGCCAGTCGCCGGTCCAGCCGCCGAGCACCGCGACGATCGAGACGTCCGCCCCGAGTGCCGCGGCGGCCCGGGCCAGGTTGAGCGGCTTGCCTCCCGCCCGTCGGACCACCTCCGTGGGTCTGTGGATCCGACCCAGCTCGAGGTGGTCGACCAGGTAGGTGAGATCGACCGAGGGCGTCAGACCGGCGATGGTGATCATCTCGCCACCCTAGGGGCAGCTCTGCCCACCGATCCCCGCCTCGGGGTTGTCGTAGGCGGCGAAGCTCATCCGGTCGCCCAGCTTCTTGGCCAGCTTGCGGTTGGCCGGGTCGGCCTCCTCGACCAGCATGAAGGCCGCCGCTAGCCAGCCGTTGTCGACACTGGACAGGAACGGCACGACGAGGTCGCCGCTCTCGGGCCAGGTGGTGAGCACCTCGCCGGTCACCTCGTCGTACCAGTTGTCGTCCATGCCGCTCGCGCGGTGGTGGTCCAGACCGTCCAGGTTGTCGGCGGTCAGTCCGGTCTTCTCGTCGGTCATGGCGACCAGGCAGGCCCAGGTGTCATCGGCCCAGCGGCGGATGCGGGCGGCGGAGATCGGCGCGCGCTTCCGCGAGCCTGGGGAGGCGGAGGTGCTGGTGGACCAGGGAGCAGTGGTCTGCAGGGCTCCGGCGGCGGCCAGGGAGGCGCCACCCAGCAGCAGGCCTCGGCGGGAGACGGCAGTCATGGACGGGGCGCGGAGGGCTTCCACCCCTGCCACCAGCGCTCTCCCCGCCACGATTCGGAGTTCCTTCGTGCCCGCTGGTAACCTGACAGACGCCGTTCGAACGGCCGCGGATACCCAAGAGCTCCCACCGCACACCGTGTGCACCTCTCAGAGGACGTCAGGGGGCGCCGCGCAACGGGAAACCGAGGGGAGAACTGAGTGTCTTTCGACGCTGCAGAGAAGAAGAAGATCATCGCTGAGTACGCGACGAGCGACGGCGACACCGGGTCTCCGGAGGTCCAGGTCGCCGTCCTCACCAAGCGGATCTCGCACCTGACCGAGCACCTCAAAGAGCACAAGCACGACCACCACAGCCGCCGCGGCCTGATGCTGCTCGTCGGCCAGCGCCGTCGGTTGCTCAACTACGTGGCCAAGACCGACATCGAGCGGTACCGGTCGCTGATCGAGCGTCTCGGCCTTCGCCGCTGACCTCACCGGAGCGGTTCTCCGCAGTCCCACCGGGGCTCAGGGGGACCGCTCCGTCCCTTTCTCCACAACTTCAGAACAACTCAACAGCCACGAACCATCGGTATTGCATCCCACACGAGCTCACGAGCGCACGCTCGGTCTCCGGTAGTGGTCTTCGGGACCCGGCTCCTCGCCAGGAGCGGCCCCGCGGACCTCGATCGAAGACCGGCTCCCGCCTCGTACGGTGTCGTCGCGACGACGAACCACCAGGCGATGACGCACGTCAGCCCAGGGTGTGTGGATGCAGTCCCACAACGGCGCCACGACCGGCGCCAGAGTAGGAGCATCCCTGTGGAGGGACCCGACCTTCAGTTCACTGAGGCGACCATCGACAACGGAGCGC
>DATDBH010000036.1:0-2032 GCA_036524985.1 Microlunatus sp.
CGGCTGCCGTCGCGTACGCGGCGCACGCCTCGGCGCTGCGGCCGAGCCGATCGAGGGCGTACCCGATGCTGTCCTGGGTCAGCGCCTGCCCGGACCGGTCGTCGTGCTCGACGAAGATCAGCAGACCGCGGCAGCAGCTGGCCAGCCCCTCCACCGCACGACCGAGGTGGGCCAGGTGCCAGCCGATCGCGTTGTAGGCGTGCCCCACGCCAAGCGCGTCCGCGTTGTGCCGATGCAGCTCGAGCGCGCACCGGTCGTGCCGTAGCGCGTCCTCGAACTCGTGCTGGTGAGCGGCCAACCTGGCCAGCGCCCGATGGGCGCGCGCCTGCAGGCCGAGATCGTCGGTGGTCTCAGCCGCCGCCAGCGCCGCGGTCAGGTCGTCCTGCGCCGCACCGAACCGGCGCAACCCGATCGCTCCGCGACCTCGTCCGATCAGGGCTCTCGCCTGCCGGTGATCATCCTCGAGCCGGACCGCGGCTCCGACCGCGCGATGGCTGACCTGCGCCATCTCGGCCCAGCGGCCGGTAGAGCCGAGCGGCAGCTCGAGCGCGTCGGCAAGATCGCACAGCGCGGCGTCGCGGCCGGTCTGCTCCGCGTAGGCCGCCGCGGCCAGCAGATCGGTTGGGTCGTGACCACGGCCAGGCAGGTCGGTGATCAGCTGGGCGAGCACGCGGTCGAGGGCGGCGTCGAGCCCGGACAGTGGGCGGGATCGGACGGCAAGGCGCACCAGGTCGTGCAGACGGAACCGCGACGGGCCGTCGGGCTCGATCAGGTGGAGGCCGAGCAGCTCCCGAAGCGTGTCGACGGCGTGGTCTTCCGACAACTCGGCAAGCGCGGCCACGAGGGGCGCCTGGATGCACAGCCGCGGGCCGCACGCCAGCCACGTCAGCACCGATCGGGCGGTGGCGGTCAACGCCGCCAGCGAGCCGGCGACGACGGCGGCGAGGTCGGTCCCGACGTCGCCCCTGCTCAGCGCCGCCAGCCGGCGGGTCTCGTCGTCGAGGTCGTCGGCCAACGAAGTGAGGGTCATCGACGGCAGTGCGGCTGCCTGGCCCGCGACGATCGCCAGGGCCAGCGGCAACCGGCCGCAGTGCGCGACCAGGCGGTCGACCGCCGCCGGCTCTGCCGCCGTCCGCTCCCGGCCCAAGCGCCGTGTCACCAGCTCGCGCGCCGCTGCGGTGTCGAGCAGTCCGACCGGCAGCACGCGGGCGCCCACCGTGGCGACCAGGCTCGGTAGCCCCGACCGGCTGGTCAGCACGACGGCGCTGCCGCAGCCGGGTGGGAGCAACGGGCGCACCTGGGCGGCCGTGTTGACGTCGTCGGCCACAAGCAGCACCCGACGGTCGGCGAGCAGGGTCCGGTAGACGCTCACCATGTCGGTCAGGTCGGCGGGGATCCCGGCCGGATCCACCCCGAGGCCGGCCAGCAGTCCTCGCAGGGCGATCTCCGGTGAGGTCGGACGGCACCCGATGTCGAACCCGTGGAGGTCGAGGAACAGTTGACCGTCGGGGAACCGGTCGGCGTGCCGGCGAGCCCAGCGCACCGCCAACGCGGTCTTGCCCGCCCCACCCGGTCCGCAGATCACCACGACCGCAGGCCCCTCGTCGTCCCTCAGCAGCATCTCGTCGAGTGCGTCGGACTCGGTGTCACGGTCGACGAAGCCGGACGGCATCGGTGGCAGCTGCCGCGGGACGAGTCGCGGGACCACGGCCGTGCAGGACGGGGCCGCGGCGGGCCCGATTCCGCGGAGCACCTCACCGTGGACGTCCTGCAGGGCGGGCGACGGATCGATCCCCAGGTCGACGGCCAGCAGCTTCCGGGTGCGTCTGAACACGGCGAGGGCGTCGGCGGTCCGTCCCAGACGCGCCAGGGCGAGCATCGCCTGCCCGGCCAGGCGCTCGTCGTACGGCTCCTGCGCCAACCGCCCCGGGGCGTCATCGACGACGAGCTGCGGCATCCCGGCCATCAGGGCGAGATCGTTGCGCTCCAGAGCGACCGTGTGCCGCTCCCGCTCGAGCAGCCGGCGACGCTC
>DATDBH010000037.1:0-19532 GCA_036524985.1 Microlunatus sp.
CGGGGCCCGGCTCGTCTTCGTCGGAGTCCACGTCTCCGGGGAGACGGTGCGTGGGCGGCTGATGCGGCTGCTGTTCCGCTCGCTGCTAACGGCGTACGGTCCCAAGCTGACGATCGGCGCGATGGTGGAGACGACGTCCCCGGAGGTCGTCATGCTGGTGCCGTCCAACTTCTACGACAACGACCTTCCGTTCCTGCCCGACATCCTCGCGGGCAGCTTCCCGACACCTCTGCGCGGCGTCAACCGAGTCGCCGTCATCGACATCGCTGAGGTGGCTGCCATCGCACTGACCGACCCGAGCTTCGCGTCCGGGTCGCACGGCATCTCCGGACCAGCGACGCTGTCCGGCGCCGAGTCGGCGGCCGTCTGGGCCGAGGCCCTGGGTCGCTCGGTGCGCTACACCGGTGATGACTCCGACGTCTGGGAGGCGGCTCTGGTCCAGCGCATCCCGGCCGGGAAGAAACGCAACGACTGGCGAAACTCCTTCCGCGCCCTGAGCTGGATGCGGCTGGGCACCTCCGCACGGGAGGTCAAGGCGACGACGCTGCTGCTGGGCCGGACGCCGACGACGTACCGGAGCTGGGTCCGGAGCCAGGTAGACGCACTCGATGGGGATGGGCTCGGCCTCGGTCGGACAGCGGGCACGGCTGCACGTGTCGACGCGCCCACCGCCGGCGCAACGACCGAGCCTTCATGACGGCCTCGACATGTCACCGCGCCGCGCGCTCCACCACGGGGATCGCCTCGGCGGCCGGGGGCAGAGCGGCGACAGCCGCGGCCACCGACCGGGCCCGCGCGCCGTACTCGGGGTCGGCGAGCACGGCTGAGACCTCCGCGCACGCGGCGGATATCGCCGCTGGACCGGGACTCACGGCCCGACCTGCCCCCACCGCCGCCACGTGGCGGGCGTTCACGACCTGGTCGGACGTGAAGATCGGCGCCACCACCTGCGGTACTCCGGCCGCCACTGCGCCCATCGTGGTGCCGAACCCGCCGTGCCCCAGCACCACGGCCGCCCGCGCCAGCACGTCCTGCTGCGGCCACCAGCCCTCGACCCGGGCGTTCGCCGGCAGCGGCCCCAGGTCGGCGATGTCCACCTGCCGCCCGACCGTCATGAACACCCGCACCGGCAGGTCGGCCAATCCCTCCAAGGCCTGCCGGAACACACCCCTGAACGGCGGCAGCGAGCCTGTCACCGAGCCGAAGGTCACGTACACCCACGGAACGGCCGAGTCTCCCCGGTCGGGTGGGAGCAGGGTCGGCACGGGAACGTCGTCGCGGTAGCGGAAGGTCACGGCGCCGCTGTCGTACGCGTCGTCGCCCGCCCGATCCAGCACCTCCGGCACCGAGCTCAGCACCGGCTCGGCCGCCGCCGCGTCGACCAGGGCGTTGTCGGGTAACCCCGCAGCACGGGCCAGCTCGGTCAGCGGCTCGGCGGTCAGATCGACGAACAGGCTGGACATCTCCGTCATCCCGATGGCCACCTGCAGATGCGGCACTCCCGCCCGTACGGCCGCCGCGAGTGAGCCGAACTCGGCGGGCTCTCTCAGCACCACCGCCGGACGCCAGTCCTCGATCGCCGCGCTCACGGCCGGGAACGCTGCCCGGGCATCGATCCGCCCGAACACCTCGCGCAGCACCGTCGCGTTGGCGTCGTCGAAGGACAGGGTGGGTAACCGCGCCATCACCGGGCCGATCAGCTCGGGTGGTGCGTCAGCGAACGGGACGTGGACGAGGCCGGGCCGTTCGACGGCCGCGCCGAACGTTCCCGGTGCCGCCACCCGCACGCTGTGACCGGCCGTCACCAACGCGCGGGCCAGGGGCAGCAGCGGCCCGAAGTGGCCCTCGTTCGCGGTCGTGGCGATGAGCACCCGCACATCGCGAGTCTCCCACCGACCCGCCAGGTGGCGCATCTGGAATCCACGACCGCGCCGAGCGTTGGAGTCGGATTGGAGCAGCCATCCCGATGATGGTCTTGTCTCCGGTGGACGCACACCTCCGTGCTCGGCCGGTCGACCTTCACCATCGAACAGGGAGACGACCATGAACGACCTGATCACCCGTGTGTCGGGGACCGAGCCCGGGCAGCGGCAGCTGAACGGGCCCCAGACCTCGGGCCGCTCGTATCGGCACCTGTCGCCGCCGACGCACGCGTTCGTGCGCGATGACGACGTGGCCGTGCCGATGCGGGACGGGGTGGAGCTGCGGGCCGACGTCCACCGACCCGTGGAGGAGGGGGCTTACCCGGTGCTGGTCTCGGCCTCCCCGTACCCGCGTCAGATCCAGGACCTCGGCGCCCCGATGGGATTCATCGAGGCGGGTGCCAGCGACTTCTTCGTTCCCCGTGGCTACGTGCATGTCATCGCCAACGTGCGCGGCACCGGTGGGTCGGGCGGCACGTTCGGCTTCTTCGACGCGCAGGAGCGCCGCGACATGTACGACCTGGTCGAGTGGGCTGCCTCCCAACCGTGGTCGGACGGCAACATCGGGATGGTCGGCATCAGCTACTTCGCGATGACGCAGCTGGAGGCCGCCGTGGGGCGACCGCCGCACCTGCGGGCCATCTTCCCGGTGGCGGCGACGGCCGACCTGTACGAAGCGGCCAGCCACCACGGACTGCTCAGCTCCGGCTTCGTCACCCCGTTCCTGGCCATGATCGGCGTCACGTCGCGGTACGGCGACGCGGTCTGGCGCAGCACGATCGCCGACCTCGCCCGCCGGGTGCTGCACACACCGCGGCTGCACCGGAAGTTCGCCACGATGAACGGGGAGTCCTCGGTCGCGGCGCTGCGGGCGGCACTCAAGCTGCATCACGATCCCCAGCCCTGGGACGACCTCTGGCGTGCGGTGGCGGTCGAGCACCCGCTGCGGGACGCCTGGTGGGACGAGCGTGATCTCCGTCCGCTGCTGTCGCGGATCGACATCCCGGTCTACCTCGGCTGCGACTGGCAGAACGTGCCTCTGCACCTGCCGAGCACGCTGCAGACCTTCGCCGAGCTGACCAGCAGTCCCGACGTCCGGATGACGCTGCTGGGCGACTACGGACTCACCTGGCCCTGGGAGAGCCTGCACGTGGAGGCGCTGGCCTGGTTCGACCATTGGCTGAAGGGGGCCGACACCGGCATCCTCGACGGCCCGCCGATCCGGTACTGGATGCCGGGTGCGGACGAGTGGCGGACCGCGGCCAGCTGGCCTCCGCCGGAGCCGGCCCTGCGCGAGCTCGCCTTGAACGGCGACGCCACTCTCGACGCGCACGAGGTGGTGCCGGCGGCTCGGCAGTACCTGGCGCTGGGAGCCGGCCTCAACCGCGCCAAACCCAGTCCCACCGACCCGCCGGCCTCGCTGGTCTGGACCAGTGCGCCGCTCCCGGAGGACTGGGACGTCGTCGGTGACCTCGAGCTCGTCCTCCGCGCCACGGCCACCGCCGCCGACACCGCCTGGTGGCCACGCTGCAGGACGTCGATCCCACGGGCACCGGCGACGACGTGACGGCGGGCTACCTGCGCGCCAGTGTCCGCTCCGTCGACGAGGCCGCCAGTCGGCCGGGTCGCCCCGTGCTGCCCTGCCGTGCGGCGGAAGCCGTGCCGGTCGGTCAGGAGACCACCTACCGGATCCCCCTGGTGGGCACGGCACGGCGATTCCGCGCCGGACACCGGATCCGACTCGTGCTGACCAGCGACGACCAGGACCCGGCGATGCCGGCGGTGATGGCGTTCCGCCACGCCTCGGTCGGCACCAGCAGCCTGCAGACGATCAGCTCGACCTCGCGCCTGCTGCTGCCGATGGCCCGAGCGTAGGGACGTGCGCGAGCCGCCGGGGCGGCTCGGAAAGCGGTCGCGGGATCCCGGGGCCGCCCCTAGGCTGCCCGAGGTGACCTCGCGACTGCGATCCGTGTCCTTCGCCGCCCACGATCCGGCTCGACTGGCGGGCTTCTGGGCCGCGGTGCTGGGGCGCAATGTGGTCGACGACGCCCGCGGCGTCCTGCTGCCCGGGTCCGACACCCAGGTGGGACTGCGGTTCGGTCCTTCCGGGACGGCCAAGGTCGGTCCGAACCCGGTGCACCTGCACCTGACCAGCACCAGTCCCACCGACCAGCAGGACGTGGTGGCGGCGGTCCTGCGCCTGGGCGCCGAGCACCTCGACGTCGGCCAGCTCCCCGAGGAAGGTCACGTCGTGCTGGCCGATCCCGAAGGGAACGAGTTCTGTGTGATCGAGCCGGCGAACGCGTTCCTGGCCGGCTGTGGCTTCCTCGGCGAGCTGGCGTGCGACGGGACTCGGCAGGTGGGGCTCTTCTGGGCCGAGGCGTTGGGTTGGCCCCTGGTGTGGGACGAGAACGAGGAAACCGCCGTCCAGTCTCCGCAGGGCGGCACCAAGATCGCGTGGGGCGGTCCGCCCCTGGCGCCGAGGACGGGAACGAGTCGGCAGCGTTTCGAGCTCGTCTGCGAAGGTGACCTCAGCGCCGAGGCCGAGCGACTGATCGCGTCCGGGGCAACCGGTGCCGGCAGCATCGCGGCCGGGGTCGTCGCGCTGGCCGATCCCGACGGCAACACGTTCGATCTCGTCGGCCGCGTCGCCTGACCCCCCGGTCGAGATGTCAGGTCTCAGGCGAGATTGCGGAGCACGACGTAGAGCGCAGCGAGGACTCCGGCGGCGCTCCACCAGATCGCCGGGCGGAGCCGGCGGGCCGCGGCCCGCCACGTCGCCGGGGGGCGGATCCGGGGACCGCCCAGCGCTTCGACGATCCACAGGACCCCGACCACCACGCCGAGGACGAGGCTGACGAAGACGACCGGGTTGTACGCGAACGCGGCGGCGACGTCGCCGTGCAGCAGGGCCGATCCCAGCCGGGTGCCGCCGCAGAACGGGCACTCCCAGCCGGTCACCGCTCGGAACGGGCACGGGAAGCCGACTCCCGTGGTGGCGTAGAGCGTGCTGATACCGAGCCCGAACGCCGCGTAGCCGACCAACCACTTCAGGCCACCGACGGCCTGGAAGGAGCGTCTCTCGGGAGCTCGGACGGTGGACACCGGGCCATTCTGCCTCGCGCTGGTGCGGCTCGCCCCGGTACCGCCCGGCTGGCCTACACTCTCGCGAGTCGCCACAGGAGGAGCGGGATGAGCAGCAATCACGAGGCCGGCCCACCGGCCCAGCCGGGCCACCCGCCCCAGGCGCATGCACCACAGTCGTCGTACAGCACCCAGCAGGCCTATCCCCCACCGCAGGCCTATCCCCCACCGCAGGGGATGGCCGGCTACCCTTCGCCCGTGGCTTGGGTGCCGCCGGTGCCCGTCTACCCGTACGCGCCCTGGGGCCGTCGGGTCGCCGCGTACCTGATCGACTTCGCACCCGCCTACCTGGCGATGATCCCGTTCTGGATCGGTTACGTGCTGTTCTACGTCCGGGTCATCCAGGTCACGGCCGGGGGTCCGACAGGGTCGTCGGCGGATCTGTTCGGCGAGCCGGTGCGGCCCGCCGTGGTGTGGATGATCATCGGCTTCGTGCTGATGCTGATCGCGTTCGGCTGGCAGTGGTACAACCGTTGGCTGATCGCGGGCCGGACCGGTCAGTCGATGGGCAAGCGGGCACTCGAGACCAGGCTGGTCGCCGAAGTCAACGGCCAGCCCATCGGCGCCGTGAACGCCTTCCTGCGTGATCTCCTGCACATCCTCGACGGTGTCGCCTACATCGGCTATCTACGGCCCTTGTGGGACATGAAGCGCCAGACGTTCTCCGACACGATCATGAAGACCGTCGTCGTCGACCACCCGGCGCACGGCGGACCCGCGCAGCCGCCACCCGCCTCGACCGTCCCCTACCCGTACGGACCGTCATGATCGCCATCACCGGCGCCACCGGAGCCCTCGGATCTCGGGTGGCCCGCCTCCTCGCCGATCGAGGTCACCCGTTGCGGTTGCTGGTCCGCGACGCCGGCCGAGCTCCCCGGGTGGAGGCCGAGATCGCGATCATCTCCGACTACACCGACGGTGACGCCGCCCGCGCCGGACTCAGCGGCTGCGACACCATGCTGCTGGTCAGCGCTCGCGAGTCCGCCGATCGGGTCACCGAGCACGGCTCGATGATCGACGCCGCCACGGCCGCGGGTGTCGGCAAGGTCGCCTACATCTCTTTCCAGGGTGCTGCTCCGGACGCGACCTTCACGTTCGCCCGGGATCACTTCCACACCGAGCAGCTGATCGCCGCCAGCGGCCTCCGTCAGGTCTTCCTGCGAGACTCGCTCTATCAGGCGGCGCTGCCGGGGATGGCTGGGGCCGACGGCATCATCCGCGGGCCGTCGGGCGCCGGAGCGGTGGCCGCTGTCGGTCACGACGACGTGGCCGCAGTCGCCGCTCGCGTGCTCACCGACGGCCGGTGGGACGGGCAGACTCTCGACGTCACCGGTCCGGTCGCGCTCACGTTGGCCGAGGTCGCCGCCGAGCTGACCGCGGTCAGCGGACGTCCGGTGCGCTACGAAGCCGAATCCGAGGAGGAGGCGTACGCGTCCCGGGCGCACTATGGTGCACCGCCGTTCGAGGTGAGAGGGTGGGTCACTTCGTATCAAGCGATCGGGGCCGGCGAGCTGGCGACCGTGACGAGCACCGTGGAGCAGATCACCGGTCAGCGGCCTCAGGGCTTCGCCGAGTTCCTCCGCGCCCACCCGCCCGTGTGGTCCCACCTCGCGCTGCCCGATCCGTCCTGAGGCCCGGGTCAGCGGGGCAGGCCGGCCGACACGGACGCCCGATAACCCTCGCCGGTGACGGTGATCGCGGTGAGCCCGACCACCGTGAGGGCCGCGACCATGATCATCAGGCCGGCCACGAGCAGGACGGCGATCCCCCGGTCGGTCAGCTGCCACGTCGGCTCGGACACCGTGGCGGCCGCGGTCGGCGGTTGTGGCACCACACAGGACCGGCCGTGAGTCCGCGGGCGCCCGGCCGCGGCCGGCGTCGGCCAGAACCCGGCCGGACGAAGAGTCGGTGAGGCGGTCCGCCCGGAGCCCCGACCGGGGCGCCGTGGACGCAGCCGCCGGCTCGGCAGGGGTCGGGTGGAAGCTGCCCGACCCGGAGCCGTCGGCTGCACCCGAGCGCACGCCGCCGCACTGCCGACGGGCTCGTCGACGGTGATCCGATCCACCAGGAGCTGAGTCATCACTTCCTCCAACCTCGAACGGACATTCGATAGAACGCCTGTTTGAATTCTTACCTCGCCCTCAGGCGATTGGCAAGGCTTTTCGAAAAAGATCTCGACCCCGAGTCTGTGCGGTGGCACTGACAGTTCCCGGACGAGACCTGTCTCGATCTCTCACCCGGACTCAAGCAGGAGGGTCCGACAGTCACCTGTGACGACGGAGTCTGACGGCCGCTTCGTCGACGGGCCGGGTGACAGCCGGCCGGGTGACAGCCGGCCGGGTGACAGCCGGCCGGGTGACAGCCCGCTTCAGGCCGGTTCCGACGGACCGCCCGAGGGCCGTCTTGTGGTGCGGCTGGCGATGGCGATGATCACCAGGCCCACCAGGGTCGCCGCGGCACAGGTCAGGAAGATCCCCCGTTGGCCGAGCACGGTCAGGGAGCCGACAGCGATGATCGGCCCGGATACGATGGCCCCCAGCCGACGGGTGTTCAGGTAGAGACCGGTGGCCAGGCCCGGTCGGGGGATCATCTGCTGGAACAGGGGCAGGCCGATGCCCGCGATGGCGGCGAAGGCCAGCGCGTTCAGCAGCTGCAGCGCGACCAGCAGCACCGGACCGGAGACCAGCGCCAGTCCCACGTAGTAGGCGATGCCGGACACGCAGCCGGCGGCGATCAGGCCGAGGTGGGAGTAGCGCACGCTGAGCCGGCCCATCAGCAGCAGAGCCGGCACCTCGATGGCGGCCGCCACCCCGAGGGCGATGCCCGCCCACAGCACGTCGAGCCCCAGGGTCTGGGTGACGTAGACGGTCATCATCGTCATCGCCGTCGCGTTGGCGGCCTGCAGCAGGATGAAGGCACCCATGATCAACCAGGTCCCCAGCCGACCGACGGGTGAGTCCTCCTCGACCGGCGCCGGTGGGACCGGCGCCGTGCCGGCGGCCTCGGCGGCCCGTTGCGCCCGGCGCTGCGCCATCATCGCCGCGGTGGTGACCATGTTGAGGAGCGCCACCGCGGCGATGGCGAGCAGGATGGCCCGGTCGCCGAACCAGCCGATGATCAACGTGGCCAGCGGCGGGCCGGCGACCCAGGCGACCGAGACGATCGCTCGGGTGTTCACGATGTCCGCGGTACGCGCCCCGGAGTGACGGAGGTGGGCGAACAGCATCGAGCTGCCGACCCCGGCCGGGCCGCCGATCACCACCAGGGCCATTGCCGCCACGGGGAGGGTGGTCGCCACCGCCAGCACCGCGGCCAGCAGGGCGGTCAGCCCACCGCAGACCAGCATCAACGGCAGGTACCGGCCCTTCCGGTCGGCGTACGCGGGCAGCACCAGGGACGCCACGAACCCGCTGACGTTGTAGATGCTGAGCACCCAGCCGACCTCGGCGGTCGTGGCGCCGTACAGGTTGACCAGGATCAGCGCCAGGGCGGGACTGAGGAAGGCCAGCTGCAGGCCCCACATCAGCGCCGAGGTCGGCACCAGCAGGCGCTTCACCACAGATCCCCCGTCGTCGAGTCAGAAGGCGGATCCTCCCGGTCTGGGTCCATCCAACCCGGATATCCGCGACTGAGGGAGGATGTGTCCAGCCGTGTCCTCTCAGCACCCGTCGACGCAGCCGGCTCACCGCACGACACGCTCGAACAGATGTTTGATTGGTCTGCGAACCTTCTCTAGAGTGCTGTCCATGGCGAACAAGAAGGACGAGCAGCCCCCGACGCCGCAGCGCAAGCGCGGGCGGCCCCGGGCCAGCGAGGTGGCAGCACAGCTGGGTGAAGCGAGCCCGGTCACGACCCTGCCCGACGGCCCGGCGGGCATCGACGGCCTGACCCTGCGTCAGCGTCGGATCCTGGAGATGATCAAGGAGACGGTCGAGACCCGCGGCTACCCGCCGAGCATCCGGGAGATGGGGGATGCGGTGGGCCTGGCCTCATCATCCAGCGTCGCGCATCAGCTGAAGGTCCTCGAGGCCAAGGGCTTCCTCCGGCGTGACCCGAACCGACCGCGAGCCCTCGAGGTGCTGTTGCCCGGGGCGAACGAGGCGAAGGTGCGGCCACTGCACCCCAGCCCGACCGACCCCGAGATCGACGAGACCGCGATCAACGACTCGTATCCGGAGCCGGTCCACGTCCCCGTCATCGGTCGGATCGCGGCGGGCGGCCCGATCCTGGCCGAGGAGCGGGTCGAGGACGTCTTCGCCCTCCCGCGGCAGCTGGTGGGCGAGGGCACGGTGTTCCTGCTCGAGGTCCGCGGTGACTCGATGATCGACGCGGCGATCTGTGACGGCGACTGGGTGGTCGTGCGTCAGCAACCGACGGCGATCAACGGCGACATCGTGGCAGCGCTGCTCGACAACGAGGCCACGGTGAAGACCTTCAAGCGGACGGATCAGCAGGTCTGGTTGATGCCGCACAACCCGGCGTACGACCCGATCGACGGCAACCACGCGTCGATCCTCGGCAAGGTCGTGGCCGTGCTGCGTCGGCTGTAACCCCGCTACAACAGGCTGGGCTCGCTGGTCATCATCTGGTTGTTGAAGCGAGCGACGGCTCGGAGCTTGTTCGCCACATCGAGGGCCGCGACCTTGTAGGCCTCCGACAGCGTCGGGTAGTTGAAGACCGTGTTCACCAGGTAGTCCACGGTGCCTCCGCAGCCCATCACGGCCTGGCCGATGTGCACCAGCTCCGTCGCGTTCGTGCCGAAGACGTGCACGCCGAGGATCTCGCGGGTGTCGGCGTGCACGATCAGCTTCAACATCCCGTACGAGTCGCCGATGATCTGGCCGCGGGCCAGCTCGCGGTAGCGCGAGATGCCGACCTCGAACGGGACGGCGTCCTTGGTCAGATCGACCTCACTGCGGCCGCAGTAGGAGATCTCGGGGATGGCGTAGATGCCGATCGGCTGCAGGTGGTGCAGCTCGTTCACCGTCTCCCCGAACGCGTACGCGGCCGCCAACCGCCCCTGGTCCATGGAGGTCGCGGCCAGCGCCGGGAAACCGATCACGTCGCCGACGGCGTAGATGTTGGGCACCGACGTCGCGTACCTGTCATCGACCACCAGGCGACCGCGGTTGTCGGCCTCGAGCCCGGCCATCCCCAGGTTGAGCACGTCGGTGTTGCCCTGCCGACCGGCCGAGTACATCACCACCTCCGCGGCGATCCGCTTGCCGGAAGCCAGCGTGGTCACCGTCCCGTGCCCCGAGCTGGCCACCGATTGCACCTCCTCGCCGAAGCGGAAGGACACGGACAGGTCGCGCAGGTGGAACTTGAGTGACTCCACGATCTCCGGATCGCAGAAGTCGAGCATCTGGGCCCGCTTCTCCACCAGCGTCACCCTGGTGCCGAGGGCGGCGAAGATCGACGCGTACTCGACGCCGATCACGCCGGCGCCGACGACGACCAGGGAGTCGGGCACCCTCTCCAGGGTGAGGATCTGGTCGGAGTCGAGCACCCGCACACCGTCGAAGTCGATGGTCTTCGGACGCGCCGGCGTGGTGCCGGTGGCGACGACGATCTTGTCGGCCGTCAGCGTCCGCATGGTCGCCAGGCCGTCGCCGTCGATCGAGAGCGTGTGCGGGTCCAGGAAGTTGGCGGTCCCGGCCATCAGCTCGATGTGGTTGCGGAGCAGCTGGTTGCGGATGACCTCGATCTCCCGTCCGATGACGTGCTGCAACCGACTCAGCAGGTCGGAGATGGTGATCTCGTTCTTGACCCGATAGCTGGCGCCGTACATGTCACGTTGCTGCATGCCGGTCAGGTAGAGCACAGCCTCGCGCAGCGTCTTGGACGGGATGGTGCCGGTGTTCACGCAGACACCCCCGACCATCTGCTTGCTGTCGATCACGCAGACCCGCTTGCCGAGCTTGGCCGCCATGATCGCGGCCTTCTGACCGCCGGGGCCGGACCCGATCACAGCCAGGTCGAAGTCGTAGGAGTGCTCCATGTGGGCAGCCTCACACACGTTTGTTACAGCCGCCATCACCTGGTGGGAACGACGATCGCGCACATTCTGGAGCAGCAGCACGAAGAGTCGCGAGAACCGGCACAGAACGCCGGTCGGGCGCGCACGCGGCTTCAGTGGGATTCGGCCAACCGACGGAGCGCTCCGATGGCTGTCTCGCGGTCGCTGGTGGTCCACATCGGTGGCATCGAGGAGCGCAGGTACGTCCCGTAGCGGGCCGTCACCAGCCGCGGATCGAGCACCGCGACCACACCGCGATCGCTGACCCGACGGATCAACCGACCGGAGCCCTGGGCCAGCAGCAGCGCCGCGTGACTGGCCGCCACGGCCATGAACCCGTTGCCACCGGCTTCGGCGACCGCTCGCTGGCGGGCCACGGTGAGGGGATCGTCCGGGCGAGGGAACGGAATTCGGTCGATGATCACCAGACGGCAGGTCGATCCCGGCACGTCGATCCCCTGCCACAGCGACAGGGTGCCGAACAGGGACGTCTCCTCCTCGGCGACGAAGCGGCGGGTCAGCTCCGACAGCTGGGCGTCGCCCTGGCAGAGGATCTTCTGCTTCGGCAGCTGTTTGCGGACATGCACGGCCGCCGCCTCCGCGGCCCGTCGCGAGGAGAACAGTCCCAGCGTGCGACCGCCGGCGGCCCAGACGAGCTCGGCGACCTCCTCCAGCACGGCGTCGCTGATGCCGTCCCGTCCGGGCGACGGCATCTGGCGGGCCAGGTAGAGGATGCCCTGCGTGTCGTAGGAGAAGGGCGAGCCGACGTCGATCCCCCGCCAGGGCTGCCGCTCGTCGTCCTCCCCGAGATCCGGGGCCGGAGCACGGTCGCGGACCCGCTCCTCCTCGCGCAGCCCCACCGAGCCCGCCACGCCGGTGAAGTCACCGCCGAGCTTGAGGGTGGCCGACGTCAGCACGGTGGTGTGCTCGCCGAACACCCGTGAGCGCATCAGCCCAGCCACCGTCAGCGGCGCCACTCTGGCCTCGCGACCGCTGCGCTCACGGTCGGCCACCCACACGACGTCGTGCTCACTGAGGGCGGCCATCCGCTCGGCGACGTCGAAGACCTCCTTGACGGCGGCAGCGGCCTGCCGGCACTCCGGCTCGCTCTTGTCGGTCCCGGTCCCCAGGGCGCTCACCACCCTGCGCGTCACCGACCGTACGGCCTCGAAGGCTGCGATCACGGGAGCGCTCGGGTTCTCGACCCGCTCCAACGGGGTCTCCTCCAGCGCGTCTCGCAGCGTGTCGGCCGAGGCCAGCAGCTCTGTGGCCAGGTCATCGTCATCCAGCCAGCCCAGCGCCCGCCGACCCACCCGGTCGACGATCCCTGGACTGAGCTCGGCCGAGGCCGCCCCGGTGACCCGGGCGGTCAGCTCGTGGGCCTCATCGATCACCACCGCCTGGTGCTCAGGCAGTGCCGTCCCACCGTGCATGGCGTCGATCGCGAGCAGCGCGTGGTTGGTCACCACCAGATCGGCTGCCCGCGCCACCTCCCGCGACTTCTCCACGAAGCACAGTCCGCCCTGGGGGCAGCGTTGCGTCCCGAGACACTCGCGGACGGGGATGGACACCTGCTGCCAACCCCGCTCCGTGTGGGTGGGAGCGTCGTCACGGTCAGCCAGGGCGCCGTCGTCCAGCTGCTCCTCGGCCCACTCACGCAACGCCAGCACCTCGGCGCCGAGGGCGGACTCCGGGGCGGCCCGAGCGGACTCCTGCAGCGAGGCCACCAGCTCTGAGGCCGGGATCAGCGCAGCCTGGTCCTCGGCACCGTCGCGCACCTTGAGCAGGCACGCGTAGTTCGTCCGACCCTTGAGGATCGCGTGCCGCGGCCGTCTCCCGGTGACCGCCTCCACCGCGTCCAGCGCGTGCGGGATGTCCTTGCTCGCCAGCTGGCTCTGCAGGGCCAGCGTCGCCGTCGTCACCACCACTCGGTCCAGGTCACCGCGCGCCAGCCGGACCAGGGTGGGCGCCAGGTAGCCGAGCGACTTCCCGGTTCCGGTGCCGGCTTGCGCCAGCAGGTGCACGCCCGTGTCGAAGGCGTCTCCGACGGCCGAGGCGAGCTCCCGCTGGCCCGGCCGATCGTGTCCGCCGATCTCGGCGACGGCGGCCGCCAGCACAGCCTCCGTCTGCTCAGCGGCGCTCGGTCGCCCGGCGGTGCCGGTCACAGTCATCTGGGTCGGGTCAGGTGGAGGGGGCGAGCTCGTACGGTGCCAGCTCCCCCGCCAGGTCCGGATGCACCCGGGCGGTCACCAGCGAGCCGTGCTCGGTGTGCTCCAGGCTGACCAGCTCACCGCTGACGTGGATCCGGTTCA
This sequence comes from Microlunatus sp., assembly GCA_036524985.1. Taxonomy (GTDB): domain Bacteria; phylum Actinomycetota; class Actinomycetes; order Propionibacteriales; family Propionibacteriaceae; genus Microlunatus. Next base: position 13,398 of record DATDBH010000037.1, read on the forward strand.
CCAGATCGCCCCGCTCGTACGGCAGCAGCACCCGCACTTCACGCTCCGGCCGCGGCAACCGCGACTCGACCACCGCTCGCAGCTCCTCGATGCCCGCCCCGGTGCGCGCCGACGTGACCACGGCACCGGGTGCGGCTGTCCGTAGCGTGGTGATGGCCTCCGCGCTGGCGCGATCGGCCTTGTTCAGCACCACCAGCTCCGGCACGTCTCCGGCGCCGATGTCGGCCAGCACGCCCCGCACGGCCTTGATCTGACCGACCGGATCGGGATCGGACGCGTCGACCACGTGCACCAGCAGATCCGCCTGGGCGGACTCCTCCAGCGTCGACGCGAACGCCTCGACCAGATCGTGCGGCAGGTGCCGGACGAAGCCGACGGTGTCGGTCAGCGTATACACCCGACCATCGGCGGTCTGGGAGCGGCGCGTCGTCGGGTCCAGGGTGGCGAACAGGGCGTCTTCGACGAGGACACCCGCTCCCGTGAGCCGGTTGAGCACGCTGGACTTGCCGGCGTTCGTGTAGCCGACGATCGCCACCGACGGCACCTGGTGCCGACGCCGTTCGGCCCGCTTGAGCTGCCTGTTGCCATCGAGCTCCCGCAGCGTCGCCCGCAACTTGGCGATCCGGCTGTGGATCCGGCGCCGGTCGGTCTCCAGCTTGGTCTCACCGGGACCGCGACCGCCGATACCGGCTCCGCCGCTGGCTCGACCACCGGCCTGCCGGGAGAGGTTGCCACCCCAGCCCCGCAGCCGCTGCTTCAGATACTGCAGCTGGGCCAGCTCGACCTGAGCCTGCCCTTCCGCGCTCTTGGCGTGCGAAGCGAAGATGTCGAGGATCAGCGAGGTCCGATCGATCACCTTGACCTTGACCCTGTCCTCCAGGTTGCGCAGCTGGGCGGGAGCGAGCTCACCGTCGCAGATGACCGTGTCGGCGCCGCTGGCCACCACGATCTCTCGCAGTTCCTCGACCTTGCCGCGACCGATGTAGGTCGCCGGGTCGGGCCGCTGCCGTCGCTGGACCAGACCCTCCAGGACCTGCGACCCGGCGGTCTCGGCCAGCAGCTTCAGCTCGGCCATGGCGTTCTCCGCGTCGACCTCGCTGCCGGTGGCCCAGACGCTGACCAGCACCACCCGCTCCAGCAGGAGCTGCCGGTACTCGACCTCGGAGATGTCGGTGAGCTCGGTCGACATGCCGGCGACGCGACGCAGTGACTGGCGCTCTTCGCGCTCGAGCTGGTGACCGTCGTAGTCGGTGCGCGGTGACTGCTCGGACGCCTCGGAGTCGGGCAGCTGATCTGAGGTCTGAGACGTCGGAGGTCCGTCGGTGTCCGGGGCGGAAGCGGGCAGGTACTCGGATTCAGGCAAACTCATCGTGGGTCAAGAATCGCACGCAGCACCAACACTCGGCGAGCTGTTTGCCGACCCGGACGGTCGCGCGACGCTCAGACCACGCCGCTCGACACGCACAGCTCCTCCGGGAGGACCAGCTCGCCACGGGCGACGACGACAGCCGGGCCGGTCAGGTAGGTCTGCTCCCCCAGCTCGACCTCGACGGTTCCCCCGGGCACGTCGACCCGGTAGCGGACGGCTTGGTCCGCAGGCTGTTCGTCACTCATGCCCGGGGCGACGCCGGCGCGGCGGGCGTGCCAGGCCGCCGCGGCGGCCACCGTGCCGGTGCCACAGGAGCGCGTCTCCCCGGAGCCGCGCTCGTAGACCCGCATGGCCAGATGACGTGGTCCGAGTCGGCTGACGAACTCGGCGTTCACGCCGGACGGGAACGCCTCGCCCGGCTCCCAGGTGGGCGCGTCCCGCAGGTCGATCGCCGCCGGATCACCGCAGAAGCTCACCGCGTGCGGGTTGCCCACGTCGACCGGTACGCCGTCGAACACCCGTCCGTCGGCGGTGCGCACGCGAACGTCTTCACCGACGACCAGAGCCGGCCCCATGGCCACCCGGATCCGCCCGTCCGGCAGCACCTCGGTGGTGCGCAGTCCGGCCCGGGTGCCGACCGGAACCGTTGGCCCCTCGGCGAGACCCTCGTCGACCAGGTGGCGGACGAAGACGCGCACCCCGTTGCCGCACATCTCGGCGATCGAGCCGTCCGCGTTGCGGTAGTCCATGAACCAGACGTCCGGGTCGCCGGTCCACGCCGGGACGTGTCGACCCGCAACGGCGCGCAGGATGCCGTCGGCGCCGATGCCGGCGTGTCGGTCGCAGATCCAGCGGACCTGCTCGGCGGTCAGCGGCTCGCGGGCGTCGCGGTCCACCAGCAGGACGAAGTCGTTCTCGGTCCCGTGACCCTTCGCGAACGTCCGGCTGCGCACGGGCTCAGTCTTCCACTTCGGCCGCGAGGAGGGCCGCGTCGGCCAGGTCCGACCGGTCGTGGGCGAGCCAGGTGATCCGGCCGTCCTGTCGGAACCAGGAGTCCTGGCGGCGGGCGAACCGGCGGGTGGCCACGACCGTCCGCCGCTGTGCCTCCGCCTCGTCCACCTGGCCGTCGAGCAGCTCGAGCACCTGGCGGTAGCCGAGCGCCCGCGACGCCGTCACTCCGTCGCGCAGCCCGTGCTGCGTCAGCCGGGTGACCTCCTCGACCAGGCCGTCCGCCCACATGGTCTCGACCCGCTGCGCGATCCGTACGTCGAGGACCGGGCGCTCGACCGCCAGACCGAGCTGGACCACTCCCGGCAGCAGGTAGCGCCGCTCCGGCAGCTGCGCGGCGTACGGCTGCCCGGTGAGCTCGATCACCTCCAGGGCCCGGACGACGCGGCGACCGTTGGCGGGCTCGATGGCGGCGGCCGCCGTCGGATCGGTCCCCGCCAGCCGGGCGTGCAGCGCCGGCGAGCCCACCTCCGCGAGCTCGGCCTCCAGCCGGGCCCGGACGACCGGATCCGTGCCGGGGAACACGAAGTCGTCGAGGATCGCGCGGATGTAGAGCGCCGACCCGCCGACCACGATCGGCACCACCGCCCGGGCCCGGCAGTCGGCGATCGCGGCTCGGGCCCTCCTCTGGAACTGAGCCACCGTGGCCGTCTCGGTCACCTCGAGCACGTCCACCAGGTGGTGGACCACGCGCCCCCGCTCGGCCGTGGACGGCTTGGCCGTGCCGATGTCCATCCCGCGATAGACCAGCATCGAGTCGGCGTTGACGATCTCGGCCGGCCGGCCGCTCGCGATCAGCCGCTCGGCCAGGGCGACAGCCAGCCCCGACTTCCCGGAAGCGGTGGGTCCGACCACGACGACCGTACGGTCGGCACCGGGGTTCGTGCGCGACTGTCGGGAGAGCAGGGTAGACATGAGACGACCGAACCTACCGGCGAGAGGAACGCACCATGGGCATCTTCGACAAGGCCAAGGACCTGCTCAACGAACACAGCGACAAGGTCGATCAGGGGATCGACAAGGCGGCGGAGATCATCGACCAGAAGACCGGCGGCCAGCACACCACACAGATCGACCAGGCCGCGGAGCAGGCCAAGCAGGCCATGGACAACACCGGTGGTCAGCCACCGGCCTGACCGGCTGGGCCAGGAGATGTGAGGCTTGGCTCACCTAACTGCTATCGTCGTGGCGTGTCCGTACGACCGAAGTAGAAGTGCTGCGAGGACAGGCCCAGGTGCAAGCGGTGTCCGATCCGGCTCCTGTCGGAGGGCAAGCTCGCACCCGATGATGCTCGGAACCTCTTCGCGAACGCCCGCAACAAGAAGGCTCTGAAGAAGGCCAAGCTGCAGAAGACCGCAGCCAAGCTGGAGTCCGCGGCCTGACACCACGGAGCATCCGCCCGCATGAGGCGTCGTCGGTGGCTGATCGCGGCGCACTGCCGTGACGGCGAGCCACCGGCCGGGGAGTTCTGGCCCGAGTAGGTCCTCCGCCTGATCCGGCAGCGTCCCTGAGGTCGGGTCCGCCCGCTCAGCCGACGGCGCAGGCGGGCGTCGGCGGCAGCGCCTCCGGGATGCCCAGGCCTGGCATCCCGAGAGCGACCGACGCCCCAGCCGGAGCGACGACTCCGTCTCGGCGCGCCTGCCAGGCATCGCCGCCGCGGGTCCGACGCAGGGAGAGCAGACCGTTGTCCGCGGTCAGGTGATGCGGCGCGGCGTAGGTGATCTCCACCTCGGCGATGTCGCCCGGGCGGGGGCGCCGCGCCTCGTCCTCGGGCACGGCGACATGCACCAGCCGGTTGTCCTTCGCCCGACCCGACGAGCGCGCCGTCGCGGCGTCCTTGCGGCCCTCACCGTCGGCGAACATCACCTCCACCGTGCGCCCCACCTGCGCGAGGTTCTCCGCCCAGGAGATCTCGCCCACCAGCTCGACCAGGCGCTCGTAGCGCTCCTGGACGACGGCCTTGGGCACCTGGTCCGGCATGGTCGCCGCCGGGGTGCCGGCCCGGATCGAGTACTGGAAGGTGAAGGCCGAGGCGAACCGTGACTCCCGCACCACCTCCAAGGTGGCGGCGAAGTCGGCCTCGGTCTCCCCCGGGAAACCGACGATGATGTCGGTGGTGATGGCCGCGTGCGGCATCGCGGCCCGGACGTTCTCGATGATCGACAGGTAGCGGCTGCTGCGGTAGGAACGGCGCATCGCCTTGAGCACCCGGTCCGAGCCGGACTGCAGCGGCATGTGCAGCTGTGGCATCACGTTCGGGGTCTCGGCCATGGCCGCGATCACATCGTCGGTGAAGTCCTTGGGGTGCGGTGAGGTGAACCGGACCCGCTCGAGCCCGTCGATGTCTCCGCAGGAGCGCAGGAGCCTGGCGAACGCCTGGCGGTCGCCGAACTCGACCCCGTACGCATTCACGTTCTGGCCCAGCAGGGTGATCTCCTGCACGCCCTCGGCCACCAGCGCCTCGACCTCGGCCAGCACGTCGCCGGGCCGACGGTCGGTCTCCTTGCCCCGCAGGCTCGGCACGATGCAGAACGTGCAGGTGTTGTTGCAGCCGACGCTGATCGAGACCCAGGCCGCGTACGCCGAGTCGCGCCGAGTGGGCAGGGTCGAGGGGAACCGTTCCAGCGACTCCGCGATCTCGACCTGGGCCTCGTCGGCGATCCGCGCCCGCTCCAGCAGGGCCGGCAGCGCGCCGATGTTGTGGGTGCCGAAGACGACATCGACCCACGGCGCGCGCTCGAGGATGACGCCGCGGTCCTTCTGGGCCATGCAGCCACCCACGGCGATCTGCATACCGGGCTTCGCCTTCTTCACCGGAGCGAGCTGACCCAGGTTGCCGTAGAGCCGGTTGTCGGCGTTCTCCCGTACGGCGCAGGTGTTGAAGACCACCACGTCAGCCTGGTCGGCATCGCCCGCCTTGGCGTAGCCCGCACCCTCCAGGAGACCGGCCAGCCGCTCGGAGTCGTGCACGTTCATCTGACACCCGTGGGTGCGGATCTGATAGGTGCGCGTGGCGTGGGTGTCAGTGGTCATGGCGCCACGAAGGATAGTCGTGCGCGTCACTAGAGTTCGAGTCATGAGCGCCGCAGCCGTGAACCCGACCGGAGACCAGTACGAGATCGTCGCGGGAGACCGCGTGGCCGTCATCACCGAGGTGGGCGCCACGCTGCGCTCGTACGCCGTCGCCGGACGCGACGTGGTCCGTGGCTTCGCCGCCGACGAGGTGATCAGCGGGGGCCGCGGGCAGCAGCTGCTGCCGTGGCCCAACCGCATCCGCGACGGCCGCTACACGTTCGACGGGAAACCCCAGCAGCTGTCGCTCTCCGAGCCGGATCGGCACAACGCGATCCACGGACTCGTCCGGCACGTGCCCTGGCAGCTGGTGTCGCACACCGAGGACAGGGTCGAGCAGCGCGTCCGGGTCTATCCGCAGTCCGGGTGGCCGGGGGCGATCGAGGCCGCTGTGGTGCACACCGTCGGCGACGAGGGTGTCGTCACGGAGCTGATGGTGACCAACATCGGGTCGGGTCCTGTGCCCTTCGGCTATGCCGCTCATCCCTATCTGACGGTCGGTGAGGACACGGTCGACGACGTCGTGATCAGGGTTCCGGCCGAGCGCTACCTGGCCGTCGACGACCGGTTGCTGCCCCTCGACCTGATCCTCGTCGAGGGCAGGGACGAGGACCTGCGTACGGCCGAGGTGCTGGGTTCGCGCCGCTTCGACACGGCGCTGGCCGGGCTGGCCCGGGGCGCGGACG